>JAQVJU010000001.1 GCA_028694995.1 Minisyncoccota bacterium | reverse complement strand
TTTTACATGTGCCAGCTCCGCTTGAAGAAGCTGTTATCTTAACCTCTTCCCCCCATTCTGGAATTGGATTTGGACTAGCTTGAGCCCTAACCGAACAAGGAGGTGGAGGTGGTGGCGGTGGTGGCGGTGGTGGCGGAGGTGGTGGAGGTGGTGGCGGAGTACCTTTGCAATCTTGGTCAGAACTACAAAAAGTATATTCTGTTACCTGAGAACATGAGGAAACATTAAATATCTTAGATTGACATTTTTCTCCAACACAAACATTACATGATATAGAAGAAGGGGTAGAAACAGGTTTTCCGCAATCATTATCTGTCTGGCATTGATCAGGAGGTCTAGTCCCTTCCCATACACCATCATTTTTACAATACAATTTATCTCTAGTCGCTGGATTCAACCAAGCTAACGAAAGCGGCTTTGGTGGTCGACAAATTTTGTAAGTACCATGAGGTTTGCAATTTCTCAAGCACTCAGCTTCTGTACGATAAATCCAACCGCCAGGACTATCATCTGTTCTTTCAAGCTCACACTTTCCATTTGGTTTACATATCCAATAATCATGCTTTTTTGTTTTAAAAGGATCTTCTGCTGAAGAACTTGTTAGTTCCCAATAAACTGTAACATTAACACCATTCTGTTCAGCAAGATCCACTAAGCTTGAAGGAGGCTCAGTTCCTACGTAAGTGCTACCCGATGGACCTGTCCATGTTTCTCCTATGCTGCCTGTAGTCGGCATAGCTTCAATATCTTCAACGGGAGCATTTGCGCTTATACCAGCCCCTGATGCTCCATTAGCAAAACTCATAAAAGGGTAAATAATAAAAATAAAAGAAAAAATCAAAATAAGGGTTAATATAATAAATTTTGTTTTATTCATGGATTTAAATAATTTAAATATTAATCAAGATATATTTAAATGGTAATAGGTTTTCTTAATTGCCAGATAGGAAAATAACTTTTTAATAACTCTTTAATTTCTGGAAAAGATTGCTTATTCATAACATCAGACACTATTTGTTCATTGACTAAATAAATTTTAATACCTAAGGATTCCGCCCGAGGAGTAAAACCAGAAAAAACCATAAAAGGGTTTTGGCTTATTTCAACTCGCTCACAAAAAACATCCCCTTCGTCAAAAATTAAAAGTTGATTAGGTTCTACTTGTAAATATAACGGATCTATCCATGATGGTTCAGAAATACTACAAAAATATAATTTATCTTGCCCCAAGAGAGAAAAATCGTGTTCTCTTATTATACCCTTAAGATTAAATAAAGTACCAATATACTGATCAAAATCAAAAGAAATAATAGAATCCAAAGGTGAAAATAAGGGCATATATGTATTAACTAAAACAATATCGTCTCCTAATACTAATTTTCGTAATTCTTTTCTCATTGTATAAATTAATTCATTCGTTTCATTTTCTCTTAATCCCTCTATATCTGAAAAGGCAGAATTTTTACAAGCAGAAACAAAATTTATTAATTCATTAAAATTACCAGGATAATTCTGAGAAAAACTAATGGCGCCTTGTTCCCAATCAGGAATATTAAAAACTTGTGCTTGTTCCTTTTTCTCGTTATAATAAACAATCCCTCCAAAAGTAATTATCAATAAAAACATCAAAGTCCCTAAAACAATGATAATTTTTTTGTTTATATTCATGTTTTTTATTATTAAGTTCTATATATTAAGTATATTGGATTGATAAATTTTGTCAAGTTAGTTATTTATCAAAATAAAAATAAAAGGAACAGAGATTTCTCTGTTCCTTAAGCATAAAATTAAAAAACAATTGTTGTTTTTATTTTACTGTTCTCTAAAATCTGCAAACCAATTCCAACCAAAAACTCTTTTTTCTTTTCGTTTGTAATAACTAATCTGGGTAACAATTGATAGGTCTCGGCTACCTTTTGTTTTTCTATCCAGCTTTGGTATTGTTGCCTAAATCCATCATTATTCTCAGGTAATAAAATTGTATTATCCTTAAATAAAGCAACCCATTTTTCTAAAAATACTAAAGAAGAAAATTCTTTATTTTTCTTATAAGCCAAAACTAATACTTCTCCTTTTTGGGGAGGAAAAACCACTAAAGCTAATTCTGCAACCCTCAAAGCTTCTTCAGTGCAGAGGAATTTTAATGGTGAATTTATTTTTTCTATAGGAAGTGAGGATAAAAGAACTATAGAAACTTTATTTTTTTTATCCGTAAAAGATAAACGTGTTAACAAAAAAAACACATTATAAAGTTGACTTTCATTTAGTTTATCGTCAAGCTTCAACATTACCCAATCTCCGTCAACATAAAATCTTACTATGCTTCCTGGTAATAAAGGATAACTTGCAAAGATTGACCAATTTTCTTTTTCTTTCCATCCTATATTATTCCACGGAGGCAACTCTTCATCCCATTTATCCCAATCCCCAAATTTCAAACTTGCTTCAACATTCAAACTAAAACAAAAAACTATCAAAAATATAATCAATAACACTCGTTTCATTGTTCTCACTCCTTTTCTTTTTAATTTTAAAAGTACAAAGAATTATATTAAATATAACTCCTTTTTTTTGATTTGTCAAGTCTTTTATTAATTAATAATAACACCTATTGTAAATTAATTTTTATTTAAGATATTTCCTATCTTTTAATTCTTTAGGTAAATATTCTTGTTTTTCTTTATAATTATAATCTGGACTGTATTTATATCCTTTACCATAACCTAATTTTTTCATTAATTTAGTTGAAGCATTACGAATATGTAAAGGCACTGGTAGATTACCATATTTTCTAACATCAATAACTGCTTGCTCATAAGCTTGGTATAAATTATTAGATTTTTTGCATTTAGACATATAAACCACTGCTTGAGCTAAGATAACATTGCACTCTGGCATACCAATAAAATGACAAGCTTGATAAGCAGCCACTGCTTGCTCTAAAGCCTGAGAATTAGCTAAACCAATATCTTCAGAGGCAAAACGTACTAAACGACGAGCTATATATAATGGTTCTTCCCCTGCTTCTAACATTCTGGCCAACCAATATAAAGCAGCATTGGGATCAGAACCACGCATTGATTTATGAAGAGCAGATATTATATTATAATGTTCTTCCCCATCTTTATCATAAAACAAATTTGATTTTTGAAATGCTTGCTTAACAATAGATTTATCTATATTTTTTGACAAAGAAGAAGCATATTCTAATATATTAAGAGCAATCCGTGCATCACCATTACTCATTTCTGTTATTAACTCAATTGTCTTATCATCTATTTTAATTTTCAATCTCCCTATTCCATTTTCTTTATCTTCAACAGCCCTTTTGATTATTTTTTTTAAATGAGGTTTTGCTAATTGTTTTAAAACAAAAACCCGACAACGAGAAAGTAAAGGACCAACTATTTCAAAACTAGGATTTTCTGTAGTCGCCCCAATTAAAACAATCACCCCCTTTTCTATATTGGGCAATAAGGAATCCTGTTGAGATTTATTCCAACGATGAATTTCATCTATAAAAAGAATAGTTTTAGTCCCTAGTCTTTTATTAACTTCAGCTTGTTTGATAATCTCTCTTAAATCCTTTAGGCCACTGGAAACAGCACTTAATTGTTGAAAATCTGATTTGGTTTTTTGAGCAATGATATAGGCTAAAGTAGTCTTTCCACTTCCTGGTGGCCCCCAAAAAATCATTGAAGGAATATTATCTGCCTCAATCGCTTTTCTTAATAATTTCCCTTTGCCAACTAAATCATCCTGGCCTAAAAAATCTTCTAAAGAATTAGGCCTCATTCTATCAGCTAAAGGTTTATTGTATAAATTCATATGATTATTATATCATAAAAGACAATAACAAAAACGCCTTATTCAGGCGTTTTTTAAATGCTTTTCCTTATTGTTCTTTAGCTACTGATTCTTTTTTCTTACTAAAAAGGAAAATATAAATTATTCCTAAAATCCCAATACTATTAACAACCATTAAAGCTATGTACCACCATTGATCATTGTTTCTTGCTGCTTTCCAGAGAGCAATACCTCTCCAAACCATATCCCAAATCATAATCAAAACAATAACCCAAGGATTTATTTCTAATAAACCAGCACTTAGTGCCATTGATTCTGTAAATATTTCTGCCATATTTATTTTTATATTATTTTACGACCTTGTTTTTATTATTTTCTAAGTTCAAGGGCACAGAGAAAATCTTATTTGTCTGTCTAAATCCCTTGATGATTTTTATCTGACGCTCTGGTATTTCAAAATATTTTGATAAAACTTCTCTAGCTTCTTTATTAGCTTCACCATGCAAAGGTCTAGCCCTAACTCTAACTTCATAACTATCCATGGCTTTTTTCACCACTCCTTGTTTGCGAGAACGGGAAATAACTTTAACTTTTATTAACATCTATAAATAAAAAGTTTTTCTAATTTTTTAAGGTTGAAATACTTCTTCTGGTTCAAATTCTACCCTTACTACATCAGTAAATTGTTTAGCTGTTTCTTCTATTTGAAACCACAAAACACTAGCCCGACAAGAACCCCCAGAAGTTTTATTCAAAGTATCATTAAAAGTTAAAACTAAAGTACCATCAGCTCTTAAAACTGTTGATTCAAGAATTAGTCCTTCTAATGGAAATTCTGTAGTTATTCCTTCAGCTAATTGCTCTGAAGATAAATTTTCTTTACCTTTTAATAAAATATTTATAACTTCTGGAATAGATGTTTGGTTAACTGAAATTTCTTTTTCTATGGCCACTAAACCATCACGACTGCATTTAATATTACCTGATGCATCTTTATCTAATTCTGGATTATAATAATAAAGTAAAATCTTTGTTTTAGGGCTTTCAAATTTAATAGGAATTTCATATATTTTCTGATTTTCAGGCAAGCCAGAAGGATTAGCACTTAGAAAACGTAACCATCCTGTATCTGAAGAAAATCCAGAAAATTCTAATTCTCCCTCAAAAGCCACAAAATCTTCAGTCATCCAATTATCCTTGGCTGTTAAAATTGCTGTTCCTGCTAAATAGTCATATTCATCATATAATTCAGCATTGAATTGACCTTCAAAATACCAAGAGCCTTTTGCTTGTCCTGCTATTTTAAGAGGATTATTAATTGTTTCTTCTTTCTTCGGAGAAAAAACAAAAATTCCTTCTGCTTCTCCTGGGCATAAATCAAATTCACATTTAGGAGGTTTTCTACTAACAAAAGAACCATCAGGGCATTCTTTAGCCTCTTGTGTGCAAACTATTGTCCCTTCATCTTTATTTAGGAAATAATAACCAGTCCCAAGTAAAATTAATCCTAATAAAATTAAAATAATTGTTAAATAAGTTTTATTCATTTTTTTAAATATTTATTCTTCTTTTAAAATTATATCAAAACCCTCTATAAACTTCAAAGGATCTACACTAGCCTTATTTGCCTTAACAGAAAGATGCAGATGAGGCCCAGTTGACCAACCAGTATTCCCAGTTAAACCTATTATTTCTCCTCTTTCAACCATTAATCCTTTAGATGCTTTAAATTCAGAAAGATGAAGATAAAGAGAATATATCCCTAAACCATGGTCAATAATGATAGTTTTCCCATAAACAGTTAATTCTCCTGCAAAAACCACTTGACCATCATTAATGGCATAAATTGGGGTTCCTTGTTCTGCATCTAAATCAACTCCTAAATGTTGAATTGTTATTCCATTATCTTTTCTAATATTGCCAAAAGCGCCAACATTAATTAATTCATCTAAAGGATAAACAAAACTTTTATTAAAATATATCTCTGGATTGTATTTGTTAACTATTTCATAAACAATCACCCCATCATTTGTTGAAATATTTTTTGATATATTATCTGCGGTTAATCCTTTTTCTTCCAATTCAGGAGTAATTACAATTTGAGTAATATAAAAATCACTTTTCTTCACCTCTATAATCTCTTC
This sequence comes from Minisyncoccota bacterium, assembly GCA_028694995.1. GTDB lineage: Bacteria > Patescibacteriota > Minisyncoccia > UBA6257 > UBA6257 > JAQTTC01. Next base: position 233,030 of record JAQVJU010000001.1, on the reverse strand, counting down.
AAGCATTAATTCTCCTGAAAGAAAAATTGATAAAATATATTCTCCAGGTGATTTCTTAGCATCAATGCCTAAAAGAGAAAATAGTTTATCCTTACCTTCAATTGAAAAAAATTCCAAATCCTGAGAATCAAATTCTCCCCTAACCACTGCTTGGTCTGGAACATTTTCTGCAACAATAACTAATGTATCTCCTTGATAAACTTCCAGGGCAGAAAAAGAAATTTTTGTCTCTAAAACTGTTTCTTCCTTTGTCGTGGTCGTCGTTTCTAAAGGCATTTCTGAAGAAAGATCTTCTGTTTCTTTTTCAAAAGAATAAAAACGAGTTGAATAAACAATTCCTAATAATATTAAAGAAAACAGGAAAATAGATAATATTAAAATTCTTTTCATTTGTATTTTATTCAGTTTTTAAAACTTTTATTAACACTTCTCTAGTTCTTGGCTTTTCATCAAAATCTATTAAAATGATTTGTTGCCAAGTACCTAAACATAATTTTCCTTTTTCTAAAGGAATTAATATGTCTGGTTTTAAAAGAGCAGATTTAATATGGGCGGCGCCATTATTATCTATACCTGTTAAATGATGCTTATAATCTCCTTTTTCTGGGGCTATCTTTTCTAAAATATCTTTTAAGTCTGCAAAAACACCTGACTCATCTTCCATAATTGTTATTGCTGCAGTTGTACCTAAAACAAAAATCAAAACTGCCCCATTTTCAATATTAGAGTTTTCTATCTGTTCTTTTACCTTTTCTGTTATATTAACAAAGTCACTAAGCCCCTTTGTTTCTATAAAAAATTTCATGTATTCTGTCGGGGCACTGGGACTCGAACCCAGAGTCACACGCACCCCATGCGTGTATGTTAGCCATTACACCATGCCCCGATCAAAATTTATTCTAAAATGCCATCTAAATTAACATCATACAAAATAGATTCTCCAACTAATTTGTATTGAATTAATTCTTCTGGATCAAACCAAAGAGAAATTTCCTTTTGCGCCTCTGAATCAGTACCTGAAGCATGCACTAAATTCCTAACTGCCCGATCATCAATATCAGCAATCGCGCTAGAATCAAGTGTAAAATCTCCTCGAATAGTGCCCACATCAGAAACCAAAGGCTCAGTCTGACCAGTAATTTTTCTAACCACGCCTACTGCATTCATTCCTTGCCAAACCATGGCCACTACTGGTCCACATGAAAGATAATTCTTTAATCTTTCTAATATTAATCCCCCAACTTTTTCTGCTTCACTATGTGGGGGTTTTAAATTTTTTTCTTTATAGGCTTGAATGGATTTCTTACCTACTTTAATTTTCCATTCAGGATCTACCAAATAATGTTTTTCTATTAAATCCCGTGTTGGTAAAACAAACTTCAAGCCAATTAATTTTAAACCAGTTTTTTCATACCGAGAAATAATTTCTCCAATTAAACTTCGCTGAATTCCATCAGGTTTGATTAAGACAAGGGTTTGTTCATTTTTAAAAGACATTTAATACAATCTTAAATATTATGAAGAAATATCTTTTACCAAGCGCTTGCGACAACTTGTGCAAATTAACATTCTTTTCCCATCAGGCATTTTAAACCATTGTAAATTAGGATGTTGACGATGACGAGCTACAGGATTAAAAACAGAACGTATTTTTCGATAACGTTTTGCTTTTTGATATGTTTTTCCGCAAATTCCACAAGTTCGAGGCATAATATATAAATTAAAGTTAAATAGAGGGTCCTGTCTGAACTTAAGGTCGAATCAGCCTAGTATCAAGTGGGTGTTCGCGCCTTTATCCCGCAGGACAAAGAATACTGAACTCCCTTAAGATAATCCACGTCCTGATTCATTCCTTAATCTGACAAGACCCAGTAAGTATTATAGCACAAAGAATTAAGGATTTAAAGTTTTGAGATGAAGCTCTTTTAACTGCTTTTCATCGATTAATGAAGGCGCTTCCATCATTAAATCTCTACCATCGCCTGTTTTTGGAAAAGCAATTACTTCCCGAATACTAGGTTCATCCTGAAGCAACATTACAATTCTGTCCAAGCCCATTGCAATCCCACCATGTGGAGGCGTGCCATATCTAAAAGCTTTTAAGAGATGACCAAATTTCATAGAAATTTCTTCAGGCTGATGGCCTAAAATTTGAAAAATTGCTTCTAATAATTCAGGTTCTGAGATTCTAATTGAGCCACCACCTATTTCATTACCATTTAATACGCAGTCATATTGGTCAGCCAAAGGTAATTGGGGATCTTTTTTGATTCTTTGAACAGCCTGCTCTATAGTTTCTCCTGGCTCTATCTTTGGTTTGGTAAATGGATGATGAACTGCCCCCCATCTTTTATCTTCTTTTTTCCATTCAAAAAGAGGAAAATTAACCACAAAGGCAAAAGCTAACTCATCAGGATCTTTTTCTCCTTTAGAATCAGCTTCCCTTAAATCTGGCCTATCACTCTGATATTTATCCATTGCTTCTTGATAAGTAATCCTAGGAAAAGGAAATTCTTTGATTTTCTTATTAGGATAAATCTTTGCAACCAATTCTTTAAAAAGCTGTTCAATTAATTGAAGAATATCTTCTTGGGTAGGAAAATCCATTTCCAAATCTAACTGAGTAAATTCTGGTTGTCGATCCCCTCGAGTATCTTCATCTCTAAAACAACGGGCAATTTGAAAATATCTTTCAATCCCAGAAACCATTAATAATTGCTTGTATTGTTGTGGACTTTGAGGCAAAGCATAGAATTTTCCTGGCTCTAAACGAGAAGGAACCACATAGTCCCGAGCACCTTCTGGAGTTGATTTTGTCAAAATTGGTGTTTCTATTTCTATAAAATCCCTAGCTGAAAGAAAATCCCTAATGAATTTTATTATCAAATGACGATTGATTAAATTATCTCTTAGACGCTGAGAACGCAAATCCAAATACCTGTATTTTAAGCGTGTTTCTTCATTTACAGTTTTAACATCAGAAATTTCAAAAGGTAAGGCATCAGCTTCACTAATAACTTTTAATTCTTCTGCTTCAATTTCTATTTTCCCAGTTGCAATCTTGGGATTTTGCATATTCTCAGGTCGAGAATTAACTTTTCCTTTAATCTCAATAACCCATTCTGCTCTTAATTTTTCTGCCAATTTATAAATTTCTTTTTTTTCTGGAGAAAAAACTACCTGTATTTTTCCTGTCTTGTCTCGCAAATCAATAAAAATAATCTGACCATGGTCACGACGAGAATCAACCCAACCATAAATTTGTATCTCTTCATTAAGATATTTGGGAGTTTCTTTTATCCAAATTCTAGCCATATTTTTAAATTAAGTTATTAATTTTGTTTTTATTTTATAACAAATAACCTAATAAAGCAACTCTTGTTATAGCCTATCTAATTTTAACCGAATCGTGCCTTCTAAATCTGTTCGTAAAATCTTAGCCCCTATTTGCTCTAATCTTTCTAAAACTTCAGGATGAGGATGGCCATAACTATTCTTACCAACTTCTATCACTGCATAATTTGGTTCAAAGGCTTTAAGAAATTCTTTAGAAGAAGAAAAACGAGAACCATGATGAGCAACTTTTAAAACTCTAATTCCTTGCTTATTCTTTTCAAGAAAAGGTATTAACTTTTGCTCTTGCTGACTACCAATATCTCCAGTAAACAAAAAACTGTTTTGATTCAAATTAAGATAAGCTACTAAACAAAAATCATTAGGATTTTGGGCTGAAGAAACCATTGTTTCTGGGTAAATAATCTGTAAATAATTTTCACCTAAGCTAACTTTTATGCCTTGAAAACCCTGAATCACCAAAATATTCCTTTTATAAAGTTCTTGGAGAAGTTTTTGATATTGTGAATTATTATGAAAAACATTATTCAACATTACCGCCCTCACTTTGTATCTATCTAACAATTCAAGCATGCCATAAAAATGATCCTTTTCAGGATGAGACAGAATAAATAAATCTATTACCTGGTCAAAAAAAGGAAAAACCTCACCTAAAGCAGTGACAATCTTAGAACTTGGCCCTGCATCAATTAAAATATTACCTGCCAATGATTGAATCAACTCTGCATCACCTTGACCCACATCAAGAAAACTCACCTTTTCCTCTTTTAAGTAAAAAATTTCACTAATAATCCAAAAATTAAACAAATTAGCGCTAATCAGAATTATTAAAAAATATTTTATTGATTTATTCATGTTTTTATTAATTTTTTTTTACGACAATACAAAAACACTAAAAAATAATAAGGTAATATTAACCAACGTAAAATATAAGGAAGAGAAATTTCTGCCCAAGACAAGCTAGCAAAACAAGTAATTACTTTTATAAAATAAACCAAAACAATATTAAGCCAAAACCCTAAAAACAATCCCAAAGGATGAATTAATAAAGATAAAATAGCTGTTAACACACCTCCACCCAATACTAAAGGAGCCAGAGGAATAACTAAAACATTAACCAAAGGAGCCACTAAAGAAACATTTTGTGTTTTAAAAATCAACCAAGGGATAACTAAAAATGACGCTGCAAAACAAGAAAGAATTGTTTGCTTGAATATTTGCCCTGCTTGATTATTAAAAAAACTCTTTTGCCAAAAACAACTCTGATCCCAAATTGGATAAAATAACAAAATGCCTGCGGTAGCTAAAAAAGAAAGTTGAAAACCCAAATCATAAAACAAAAGAAAAGGTTTTAACCAAATCATTACCAATCCCGCTAAAAGCAAAGCATTAAGAGAATTATAAACACGAAAACTAAAATGAGATAAGGTTAATAAAAAGGCCATTATTGCTGCTCGAATAATCGAAGGCGTTAATCCAACCATAAAAGCAAAGCTCAGTAAAAACAAATTAGAGCAGATAAAATTTAGAAAATTACCAAAACTAAAAACATTTAATAAACCTGAAAGTATTTTAACAAAGATAGACAGATGTAAACCTGAAGTAACTATAAAATGAGATAAACCCGTTTTCCGAATATCTTTTTCTAAAGAATCAGTTAAACTTTGTTTACTACCAAAAATAATACCACTCAAAAGACCTGATTGTGGTTCTGGAATAACTTTTTGCAAACATTGAATCAATTTGTTTTTAAAAGTAATTGCCAATCCTTTAAAAGATAATTTTCTTGAAGAAATTAATTCTATCTTTGGATAACTTAATTTCCCAGAAACAATATTTGAACTATAAGAAAAGAAATCTTCCAAAGGTTGAATCTTGCCTTTAATACGAATAATATCTCCAAATTGAAAATGAGGGATTGTTTGAGTATAAATAACCACATTAGGAATAATTATCCTCTGATAATCATCTTTTAAAACTGGCTCAGCAACAATCATAGCTTCTATCTCTATTTCCTGGGTTTTTTTAATAGCTGACTTGTTTAATTTATCTGAAAAACTGCTTTCCCGCCAAAACCCCATAAAAAAACTTAAAAAGATAAAAAAACAAATCAATATTTTCTTTTTAAAACCAATTAAAGAAAATCTTTGATTATTAAAAACCAAGATATAAACAAATAGCCAAAGAATAAAACTTACCCCTAAAGACAAACCCAAATGAGATAAAACTATTCCTATTAAAAAAGACGCCCCACTTTCACGGAAAAGACTTGAAAGAGAGAGCGTCATTTTTACCGTAAATTACATTCAGAAAAAAATGGTTTTATTTTTACAATTAAAGCCTCGGCTTGTTCTTGAGGCCAGCTGTGAAAATTTAAAAAATTATCATCTAAAGTTTTTTCATTTTTAAATTGTTGAAGATAATAACGATTAGCTGGCTTTATCCAATCAACAATATCTAGGATATCTTTCTCTGTCAAAATTTCCGGAGCTAAGGTTGTTCTAAATTCATAATCAATTTTACTTTTCTTTATTATCTTTATGCTTTGATCTATTGTTTCGGCTTTGATTTGTCCTTGAGTAAAAAGCTCATACTTTTCCTTTGGAGCTTTAATATCCATAGCCACCCAATCAATCAATTTACTTTTTAATAAGTTCTCTAAAACCTTGGGTAAAGAACCATTAGTGTCTAATTTTACTAATAAACCCAAATCTTTTACTTTTTGAATAAAATCTATCAAATCAGAATGAATGGTTGGTTCTCCACCAGTAATACATAATCCTTCTAAAAAACCTGAGCGTTCTTTTAAAAAATCAAGAATTTCTTTCTCAGTAATTTTTGGTTGTTTTTCTATCATTGCTGGTAAAACTAATTCAGGATTATGACAATAAGGACAGCGAAAATTACAACCAGCAGTAAAAACAGTTGCTGCGACTTTTCCAGGATAATCCACCAAGGTTGTCTTTTGCAAACCGCCAAAAATCATATCTTAAACATTGAAAGTTGATCTTTCTTTAAATTCTTCTTGTTTTCCTTTATGCCATTGCTGTACTGGTCTTAAATATCCTACAATTCTAGAATAAACCTCGCAAGGTTGTTCAATTGTACATTGAGGACAAACAAAGTGTTCTCCAGCAATATAGCCATGAACTGGACAAACAGAAAAAGTAGGCGTTAAGGTGAAATAAGGTAAATGAAACTTTTCAAAAACTAATTTTATCAAAGATTTTACTGCTTCAGGATCAGATATTGCTTCACCTAAAAAAGCATGAAAAACAGTGCCTCCAGTATATTTAGTTTGTAAAGAATCTTGTAGTTTTAAAGCCTCAAACAAATCATCAGTATAATTTACTGGTAATTGAGTGGAATTTGTATAATAAGGCTCTTGTTCACCAGCAGCAATAATGTCAGGATATTTCTTCTTGTCTTTTAAAGCAAGACGATAAGATGTTCCTTCAGCAGGAGTCGCTTCTAAATTATACAGATTTCCTGTTTTTTCCTGATACTTAACCAACCTTTCTCTCATTTTATCTAAAACCTCTTCTGCAAAATTAATGCCTTTTTTATTACCAATATCAATGCCAAGAAAATTCAACAAACATTCATTCATTCCTATTAAACCAATGGTAGAAAAATGGTTTCCCCAATAAGTGCCTCTCATTTTTTGAACATTGCTCAAATAATATTTAGCATAAGGATAAAGACCTTTGTCTGTCCAATCTTCTAAAATCTTTCTTTTTATTTCCAAACTTTCTCTAGCCAAATCCATTAAATGGAATAATCTTTCAAAAAAATCTTTTTTTGTCTTAGAAAGATAACCTAAACGAGGCATATTAATAGTAACCACGCCTATGCTTCCAGTTAAAGGATTAGCGCCAAACAAACCACCTCCTCTTTTATAAAGCTCTCTGTTATCCAAACGAAGCCGACAACACATACTCCTAGCATCTTCTGGACTCATATCAGAATTAATAAAATTAGAAAAGTAAGGAATGCCATATTTAGCTGTCATTTGCCAAATACCTTCATAAGCTGGATTATCCCATTCAAAATCCTTGGTAATGTTATAGGTTGGAATTGGAAAGGTGAACACTCTACCACTAGCATCACCTTCTGTATAAATCTCACAAAAAGCTTGGTTGAGAATATCCATTTCTTTCTGGAATTCTTTATAGGTTTCTTTTTGCGGCTGACCTCCTATAATAACTGGTAAATCTTTGTAATGACTTGGTACTTTTAGATCTAAGGTAATATTTTCAAAAGGCGTTTGAAAACCCACTCTAGTTGGCACATTGCAATTAAAAAGAAATTCTTGCAAATTCTGTTTTACTTCCTGATAATTCAAATTATCATAACGAATAAAAGGCGCTAATAAAGTATCAAAATTAGAAAAAGCCTGAGCCCCTGCTCCTTCTCCTTGCAGCGTATAGAAAAAATTAACTATTTGGCCTAAGGCTGAGCCAAAATGTTTTGGTGGTTTTGATTGAATTTTGCCAAAAACACCTCCAAATCCTTGTAACATCAAATCATACAAATCCCAACCACAACAATAAGTAGCTAAAATATCTAAATTATGAATATGAAAATCCCCACTTTCTACTGCTTCTCTTACTTCCTTTGGATAAATTTTTCTCAACCAATATTTCTTAGCCACATATGCTGAAACATAATGATTCAATCCTTGCAAAGAAAAAGCCATATTGCTGTTTTCTTTCACCTCCCAATCATTAACCTGTAAATATTCATCTACTAAACTAATAGCCTCATCAGTGACAATACGACTTTCTCTTAAAGCTCTTCTCTGGTCACGGTATAAAATATAAGCTTTGGAAGTTTCAACTAAGTTTTCTAAAATTAAAACCTCTTCAACAATATCTTGAATTTCTTCTACTGAAGGAATTTCTCCATTTTTAAATCTTCGATTAAGAATTTTTATTACCCGGGTGGATAATTCCCGAGACAAGGTTTTTCCTCCAGCGCCAGTTGCTGTCAATGCCTTATAGATAACCTCTTCAATTTTCTTTTTATCAAAAGGAACTATCTCCCCTGTTCTTTTTTTTACTTCTTTTAGACGATTATAAAACTTTTTCTTTTGAGCGATCATGCTTAAAATAATTAATTTTGAATCTTATAACTGCTCTTCTTCTTTTTTTTGTTTTCTCCTAAGAAAAGCTGGGATTTCCAATTCTGCTTCTTGTTGTTCTTGTTCCTTGGCTTTTTCTTCTTGTTCTTTATTAATTGGAACTTTTATTTCTAAAGGCAATACTGGTCTAAAATCTCTTAATTCTTCACCAAAACCTCCAGCAACCACAATAACCTTTATCTCCCCTTGACGAAGCTCATTGTCAAAACTAGTACCAAATATCACTTGAGCGTCTTTAGCTATTGACTGAGTAATTACCCGCGCTGCATTGTGTATTTCCACCAAAGACATATCTTTTGTCCCAGCCACATTAAACAAAACCCTTCTGGCCCCTTCTATTGTAATATCTAATAAAGGAGATGAGATAGCCATTTCTGCTGCTTTTTTAGCTCGGTCTTGACCTTTGGCAACACCAATGCCTAACAAAGCGCTTCCAGTTTCAGTCAAGGTTGTCCTGATATTAGCAAAATCTAAATTAATCAAACCTGGATAAGAAATTAAATTAACCACAGCTTCAACTCCTTGTTTTAAGATATCATCAATCTTACTAAAGGCTTCTAAGATTGGCGTTTCTTCATTAATGATATTAAAAATCCTATCATTGGGAATGGTAATTAAAGCATCAACTTCATTAAACAGTTTTTGCCAGGCTTCTTCAGCAATTTCAGCTCTTTTCTCCCCTTCAAAAACAAAAGGTTTGGTCACTACTCCAACCACCAAAGCTCCTGTTTGTTTTGCTAAATTAGCTACTATTGGCGCTGCTCCAGAACCTGTGCCACCGCCTAACCCACATGTTAAGAAAATCATATCTGCGCCTTGAACTATCTGATTGATTTCTTCCAAATTTTCTTCTGCTGCTTCTTTGCCTTTTGTCGGATCCATGCCTGCACCCAATCCCCGACAAGCATCTTTGCCGATTTGAATCTTAATATCTGCCTTGGTATGTTGCAATCCTTGATAATCTGTATTAATGGCAGTAAATTCTACGCCAAAAACTTTCTTATCTTTCATTCGAGAAACAACATTACCTCCAGCGCCACCAACACCAATAATTTTAACATTTACTCTTTTGCTTAAAGAATCTGATTTTTCTTGTTTTGGCTTTAATCTTCTTACCTTTGTCTTTTTCTTTGAAACTTTTTTTACCTTTGGTAACTTCTTTGTCTTCAATGTCTTTTGTGTTTTTAACACTTTTCTTTTTTTTGGAATACTTTTCAATTCTTTTTTTCTTTGATTCTTTTTTATTTTCTTTTTCTTCATATTAAAAAATTAATTAAATTGAAAAAATATTTTTAAAAAAACGAAACGCTTTTCCTAAAACTCCATCTTCTAAAGAGATAAAACCTTCTCTCTGTCCCTGAGCTCTTAAAAGCAATAATCCCAAAACTGGTATCAAACTCAAATCAGATGTTTCTTGATACCATTCAATTTCTGGTTTTGCAAAACGCACTGGAAGTTTTAATCTTTCTTTTGCCAAATCTATTATCAAAGACATTTTAGCTCCACCACCATAGATAACCACCCCACCAGGTAATTTTTCAAAACGATTGATTTCTTTTAATCTTTTAGCCACTAAATCAAAAATTTCATCTAAGCGCGCTTCTATTATTTCTGCTAAAAACTTCCTTGTCACTTTATCCCCTGCGCTATCATCTTCATAATATGTCTCCCAATTAATTTCTTGGTCTTTGGTTACTTTTCTTTTCAAAGCCAAACCTTCATTTATCTTTATCTTTTCAGCAATATCAACACTTGTCTTTAAACCCACTGCAATATCATTGGTTATTGCATTGCCGCCAACAGGGAATACTTTTAAATCCAAGATTTCATTATTCTCATAAACGCAAAGACTGGTGGTACTTGCTCCTAAATCTAAAGCTACTGCTCCTAAATCCTTGTCTTGGGCTGTTAAAGCAATCTCTGCTCCAGCATAAGGAAGAATTAACTTAGGATTAAATTTAATATTAATCATTTCCCCAAGACGGTCAATTGAATGAATGTCAGGGCTAAAAGCATCTATTAAAAGACATTCAGATTCAATTTTTAACCCTTTCATGCCTAAGGGATCTTTTACCTTTGCCACTCCATCTACGATATAGCTTCTTAAGGCTGCTTGAATCAAAGTTCTATTAGAAGGTAAGGCAAAAGCCTCAGCGGCTTTATTAGCCCTTTGAATATCATCTTCTCCGATCTCCTGGTCAGGCCTCGTAACCACTGCGGTTCCTTTTGAAACACGGGTTTCTAAGTTTGAACCTCCAATTCCAACCACTGCTTCTCTAAAAGCAACATTTTTTAACATTGATTCTATTTCAGCAATTAAGCTATCTAATTCCTCAGCCACTGCTTCTAGATTATTAGGCACCCCTTCCTTAATTCCTCGTGACTTGCGGTTAGCTGGCAAAATAACATTTAATCCTTGGGCATCAACTTGAGCCACTAAAGCCTTTATATTTGCTGAACCTAAGTCTATAGCTAAGAAAGGAATTTTCATAATTATTTATTAAGTAAACCTATAATCTTGTTTTCTAAAATTTCCATTTTTTGCGCCTCTTTTTTCTGATGATGACTATAACCATAAAGATGGAGCAAACTATGAACAATTAATGTTTTATAAAAGAAAAGAACAGAGAGTTTAGTTTTTCTAGCTTGGTTTTCTATTTCTTCTGGACAAAGAAAAATATCTCCTAAAACCTTTTCCTTTTCCAACAGCTTTGAAGGTAAATTTTCTTTAAGCGGAAAAGAAAGAACTGTTGTTGCTGTATTTTTATTACGCCAATGCTTGTTTAATTTTTGACTTGCTTCTGGATCTATAAAAACCAGTGCCAAATGAACTTTATTCTTTTCTTTAAGGAGAATCAGGACTTTTTTTATTAAATCATTTAAGAATTTCTTTGAAGGAATTCTCTTCCCACTTAAATTATATATCAAAATTTCAGTTTTTAGAACCATTCATTTTAAATAAGTCCTTTTTTCCTTTTTCTTTCAATCTCTTGAAGCACTTTTTGTTTATGTAAAGCTGATAATTTTAAATCTCTTTTAGTTGGTTTGGGATTATAGTATTTTCTTTTTCGCGCTTCTAATAAAATACCGCTTTTTTTAATAACCTTAAAAGCGCGACTTAAAAAAGAATTTATATTTTCACCTCTTCTTCTTTTAACTGTAATGGCCATAATTATTGTTTTCTATTTATTTAATCTTTTTTTAATTTCGGGGATAATTTTATCTAAAGGAATTAATTCTTGAAGCCCAGAATTCATATCTTTTAAAATTATCATCTCATCTAAAACTTCTTGCTGACCAAGCATAAAAACATATTTCACTCCCAAACGGTCAGCATTTTTTAATTGAGCTCGCAAATTGTTTTTTTCCAAATTTTCCCCAATAAGGATTTTCTCTTTGCGAAATTGCTCTAAAATTTTAAAAGACATTTTCTTAGCTGCCTCTCCGATATAGACCAAGAAAACTTCTGGTTTTGCTGATTTAAATCCCTTGCCTCGTTGAATCATTTCTTCCATTAATCGTTCAACACCAAAAGCCACTCCCACACCTGGTTTTTTAACTCTACCTATAATTTCTGCCAATTTATCATATCTACCACCGCCACCAAGAGAAATCTTGCTCTTTTCATCATCTAAGCAAAATTCAAAAACAGTTCTGGTGTAATAATCCAAACCCCTAACCAAGGTTTTGTCTAGAATATAAGGGATATTTAAATATTCAAGGTACTCCAAGAGAGATTTAAAGTGATTATTGCATTCAGTGCATAGATAATCGAGTATAAAAGGCGCTCCTTCTTTTACAGGATAACACTTTTCATTTTTACAATCCAACACCCTAAGAGGATTTTCTTGTATTCGTCGACGACAATCAGAACAAATCTGTTTGTTATTCTTTCTGTAATATTTTTTAAGCTCTCGGATATAAACTGCCCGGCATTTAGAACAACCAATACTGTTAAGAAGTAAGAAAATATCTTTTTTAGCAAAACCCAAAGATTCTAAAAATATCTTTGAAAGCATTATAATCTTTACTTCTGAAGCAATATCATCTTCTCCTATTATCTCTGCCCCAAACTGATAAAACTGGCGATAACGTCCAGCCTGAGGTTTTTCATGACGGAAAAAAGAACCAAAATAATACAATTTTATCGGTTGTGGCAAATTAAACATTCCCTTTTCTATATAAGCCCTGACAATCGGCGCTGTGCCTTCTGGTCGCAAAGCTAAAAACCCTTGTTCTCCTTTAGTTTTCAAAAGATACATTTCCTTACCAACAATTTCTGTTTTCTTGCCAACTCCTTTGGTAAATAATTCTGCCTCTTCTAATAAAGGAGTTTCTATTCTTTTAAAACCATAAAATTCAAAAATCTTTTTAGCATTTTGTAATATAAAGTCATAATACAACCAGTCTTCAGCTAAAATATCTTTCATTCCCCGAGGAGTCTGAAAAGATTGTTTTCTGGTTTTTTGAGTTAATTCTTTTTCAGATGCCATATGCTTCAATTTTCTTAAAAGGCCATAAACGAAGCCAAACCCGACCAATGATCAAATTTCTTTCCACTGGCCCCCAATTCCGAGAATCATAAGAGGCCAAACGATTATCTCCTAATACAAAAAATTGATTATTAGCTAAAGTCAATTCAAGACTTCCTGAAGTCTTTAATTCATTGGATAAAAAATCTTGCTCTAAAATAAAAGAACCTTTTAAAGGATGAGATATTTCTATCTGACCATCATCAATGCTAATAGTTTCTCCTGGTAAGCCAATAATTCTCTTAATATAGTATTGATTTTGATGATTGGGAGCTTTAAAAACTATCACCTCATATCTTTCTGGATTACGAAAACGATAGGTTAATTCATCTATAATTAAATAATCTTGAGTATAAAAATTAGGCTCCATACTGCTCCCATGAACTATAAAAGGCTGAATTAAAAAATATCTTATAGGCGCCACTATAAGAATTGCGATAAAAATCATTTCTAAATTTTCCCAAAGAATTTTTCGCCACATATCTCAAAAATAATATCACAATTGAACTCTGAAAGCAAATGTGATAAATTGTTTAAAATGAGCTTTTTTTCTAAAAAAAATTTATTGATTATCTTAGCTGTTGGTTTATTCTTCGGGTTATTTTTTTTACTATTAAACCAATCACAACCAAAAGAATATCTTTTTTCTTACAATTCTTACAATGATTTTGATATTCAAGAATCAGTAAGAACAAAAAACTCTTCTCTTAATCTCCTCCTCTTAGGAATTGTCGGTGAAGGCTCTAGGGGACAATTTGCCACTGACACTATCTTAGTGACTCATCTTGATTTTACTAATAAAAAAATTGCTCTTATCTCTATTCCCCGTGACCTCTGGGTTAGAATTCCTAATTCCTCACAAGAAACCAAAATCAATGGACTTTATGCAATGGAAAACAGGGGTAAAAAATTTTCCCAAGCAACAAAATCAAGTTTCATTACAAAAAAAGCAGAAGAAATAACTGGATTGAAAATAGATGAAACTGTTATCTTAGAACTAGAAGGATTTGGTAAATTAATAGATGCTATTGGTGGTATTGATATTTGGTTAGAAACTGATGTTTATGACCCTTTATTGATTAATCCTCATAAACCAACTGAGATTTTCCATTTGGCTGCTGGCTGGCGTCATTTAGATGGAGATCTGGCAATTAAATTTGTCCGCAGCCGTTATGCCCCAGAAGGAGATTTTTACCGTATGCGACACCAACAACAAATAATTGCTGCTCTTAAAAATAAATTAACAAAACTGGCTGATGTCTGGAATTTAGTCACTTGGTTAAAAATTTGGCAATCACTTAATAACCATATTATTGCTGATTTAGACTTTAATGCTCTTTGGAATATTTTTAATCTTATTAAAGATATTTCCACAGATGAAATGGAATATCTTCAAATAACCAATCGTCCTCCAGATGAATTATTATCCACCACTACTTATACTAGCGAATCTTCAGCCCAAGATATTTACATTTTAATTCCCCGAGAAGGTTTTGAAAAATATCAAAAAATCCAAGAATACATCAAAGAAAAAATTTCTTCATAAAATAATGGCTAATCTTAAACAAAAAATCCTCATTACAGGATTAGGCAACCCAGATATTACCTTCCAAAACAACCGTCATAATACTGGTCATATTTTTCTTGATTATTTAGTTCATAAACATGCAGGTACTGAATGGAAAAGTAATAAAAAATGCATGGCTAAAATAAGCTTAATTAAGATAAACAATTGTTCAATTATTTTAGCTAAATCTCTGGTTTTTATGAATCAATCAGGCAAAACATTAAATCTATTAAAACAATTCTACCAATTGCCTCTTAAGAATATTTTCATTGCTCATGATGATTCTGATATCGCTTTGGGTAATTTTAAAATTCATTTTGGACGCGGTTCAGCAGGACATAAAGGAGTTGAATCTATTATTCATTTTTTAAAATCAAAGAATTTTTATCGATTAAGAATTGGCATCCGTTCTCCTTCTCAACGCCAAAAAGCTGATAAATTAGTTTTAACAAATTTCAATTCTCAAGAAAAACAAATACTTAATAAAACTTTTCCAATTATTGAAGAACAATTGATGAATGTTTGCGCTCCAAAAAATAAGCAGAAAAATGAAAAACCAAAGCTAATAAAAGACTTAAAATCAAAACATTTAACGAAAGATAACTAAATAATACAAAGAATTCCAAATTAACAAGAAGTAAAATCCAAAAAGAAATTAAGTAATCAGAACAACGCACGTTGGAAAACACCAAATAAAGATTAGCAAAAATCATTAATCCAGAAAAATATATTAAGAAACTTATACTAAAAAAATAATTCAAAAAGAAATACAAACCATAAGCAATAATTATCCAAGTTAAAAAAAGATAATAAAAAAGAATCTCCCGCCAATATTTTTCCATTTTTGAACAAGCCAAATTGGTCAAACAATCAAAACTCTTTCTTTCAGAGTTTTTATTGTTTTTATAGGCAAAACACTTCTGCCAAAAAAAGAATAAAAACAGGAAAATAAATATTATCACCCAAAAAGGTCTAAAAAAAGATTTAATAACATTAACTTCTAAAAAAGCAAAAAAAAGAAATGCAAAATTAACCCAAGAAAGACCTAGGACAATCTTCCATAAAACAATAATTAACAAACAAGTTAAAATTGCATAAAAAAAATTAAAAGGAAAGATAGCGCTTCCAAAAAGCGCTATGATATAAAGCGTAAAAAAGAATAAAACTTTAGTTTCTAAAGAAAAAAGAAACTTTACTATTTTTGACATAAATTAAGACTATTCTTTTTCAAGTTTATCAAAAGCTTTTTATCTTCTTTTATTTCTCCAATAATCATCGCATCAGCTAAACGATCTAATATTTCTTTTTCTATTAACCTCTTTAGAGGACGCACTCCATATTCAGCGCTAAATCCTTTTTGAGCCAAATATTTTTTTGCCTCTGATGTCAATTCTAAATGAATTTTCCTTTCAGCCAGTCGATTGTTAATCTTTGCCATTTGCAAATCAATAATTTTCTCTATCTCTCGACTATGAAGAGAATTAAAGATAATTATTTCATCAATTCGGTTTAAGAATTCTGGACGGAATTTCTCTTTTAAAGATTCATGGATTTTAGATTTTAATTCTTCTCGTTGTTCTTCCACTTTGTTTTTCTTACTAACTGCAAACCCCAAAGATGCCATTTGGTGAATATATTCTCCGCCCAAATTTGAGGTCATTATTATAATCGTATTTTTAAAATTAACCACCCGGCCTTTGCCATCAGTCAAACGACCATTATCTAAAACCTGAAGTAGGATATTAAATACCTCAGGATGGGCCTTTTCTATTTCATCAAACAATACCAAGCTATAAGGTCGGTGTTTAACTTCTTCAGTCAACTGACCTCCAGCTTCATAACCAATATAGCCTGGGGGTGAGCCTATTAAACGAGCCACACTATGCTTTTCCATGTATTCTGACATATCAACACGAATCATAGCTTTCTCATCAGAAAACATAAATTCTGCCAAAGCCTTGGCTAACTCTGTTTTTCCAACTCCAGTTGGCCCTAAGAACATAAAAGATCCCATTGGCCTTTCTTCTTCTGAAATGCCAACTCTAGCTCTTTTAATTGCCCGACTAATAGCTTGAATCGCTTCTTCTTGACCAACAACTCTTTTAGCCAATTCTTTCTCTATCCGCGCTAATTTTCTGCTTTCTTCTTCTAACATTCTAGTTACTGGAATTCCAGTCCAATTAGAAACTACCTTGGCTATATCTTCAGCCATCACTTCTTCTTTTAAGAATCTTTCTCTATTAGGTATTTTTTCTAAACTCTTTTCTTTTACTTTTAAATTCTTTTCCAGTTGAGGTATTTTTCCATAAACTATTTCTGCCACTTTATCTAATTGACCTGCTTTTTCATTTTCCTGAGATTCTCTTAATAATCTTTCTCTTTCTTTTTTAATATCTCCAACCTCAGTAAATATTTTCTTCTCTTTTTGCCATTTACTATTCAATTCTTTTAATTTTCTTTTTAATTGTCTTAATTCGTTATTGATTTTAGTGCTGGAAACATCTTTAACAGATTTAGAGCCTTCTCTTTTTATTGCTTTTTGTCTTAATTCAAAGAATTTTATCTTATTCTTCAAATCACTAATTGATGAAGGAATACTGCCAATTTCCAAACTTAATACTGAAGCAGCTTCATCAACTAAATCTATGGCTTTATCAGGTAAAAAGCGAGAAGAAATATAACGACTAGATAATTGAACTGCTGCCTCTATAGCCTCTTCTGATATTTTCAAACCATGATGAGCTTCATATTTCACTTTTAATCCTCTTAAAATATCCATGGTTTCTTCTGGAGAAGGTTCTTCAACAAAAACCGGTTGGAAACGACGCTCTAAAGCTGGGTCTTTCTCTATATATTCTCGAAAATCTTTAAAAGTTGCCGCGCCTATTGCTCGCAATTCTCCACGGGCCAAAGCAGGTTTTAAAAGATTTGAAGCATCAATAGCTCCTTCAGCTGCTCCAGCACCAACAAGAGTATGAACCTCATCAATAAAGATAATAATATTACCAGCTTTTTTTATCTCTTTTAATAAATTCTTTAATCTTTCTTCAAATTCACCTCTAAATCTAGTTCCAGCAATCAAAGAGCCTAAATCCAAGGAAATTATTTTTTTATCTATCAAGCTTTCAGGCACTTCACCAGAAGCAATTAACTGAGCCAAACCTTCAATAACTGCAGTTTTACCTACTCCAGCTTCTCCAATTAAAATCGGGTTATTTTTAGTCCTTCTTGATAAAATCTGCATTATCCGTCTTAATTCTTCTTCTCTTCCAATAACTGGGTCTAATTTATCTTCAGCTGCTAATTTATTCAAATCTTGTGTGTATTTTTCTATAGCTGTTCCCATTTCTTGAAACTCATCTGTTATTTTCTCTCCTTGAGAATATTCATAAAGAGCTTTAAGAAAAGGATCTTTCTTAAGATTGTATTTATTCAATAAATCTTGTGCTGAATTTTTAGTAACCAGAATTCCATAAAACAAATATTCTGGGGAAACATATTCATTCTTATCCTCTATTGTTTTTCTAGCTGCCGTTTCTATTACTTGTATTATCTCTTGAGAAAGATACATTTGTTTTAAACCATCACCAATACTGAAAATCCGAGGCAATTTAACAATCTCTTCTAATGTGTCTTGTAAAAGACCTTCTGCATCAACCTTCATATTTTTTTCTAATATATCTCTTATTCCAGAATCAGTTTCTTCTAATAAAACATACAAAAGATGAAGAGCGCGCATCTCTCCTTGGTTTCTTTCCAAAGCCATCTGTTGGGCTTTTTCTATTGCCGCTTGGGCTTTTGATGTAAATCTACCTAAAGACATATTTAATAATTTTTATTTCTGAGGGAATTCTCCCAAAACAATTTCTTTGATTAAGGTTTCATCATTGCGTAATATTTTCAAAACAATCTTATCTCCAGGTTTGTATTGCCGAATCAGAGTTGCCAATTGATTCTCCTCATCTATTTTAATGTTATCCAGCTCCAAAATTATATCATTTTCTTCAAGTCCAGCAAACCAAGCAGGAGAATCTTTTTCTATTGCTGGTTCATTTTTACTTCCCTGTAGTATTAAAGCACCATAATCAACAGGTAATTCTTTTTCTTCTTGAACAATTGAATTAATTAATATGTATCTCACCCCTAGATAAGGAATCTTAAATTCTCCAGTTTCTATCACCTGTTCAATGGCATTTTTAATTTTATTTATTGGAATAGCAAAACCAATATTTTCAGCGCTTAATACCTTAGCTGTATTTAAACCAATGACTTCACCTTTTAAGTTTAATAATGGACCACCAGAATTTCCTTGATTAATGGCCACATCAGTTTGAATAACATTATTTAAACTGATTCTTTGTCCATAATTATCAGGAACATCTATTGAACGAGAAAGACCGGAAATTACACCTACAGAAACTGTATTTTGAAATTCTCCTAAAGCATTACCAATAGCAATTACTGTTTGCCCTAAGGCAATATTACTAGAATCGCCCAAAGGCAAAGAGGTTAATCCATCTTTTTTAATTTTTAAAATAGCAAAATCTTCTATTAAATCACGAGCGACTACTTCAGCATTGTATTTTTCTCCATCATTCATTAAAACCGTATAATTAGCAGTCGTATCTTCTACTACATGTTGATTTGTAATGATATAGCCTTGAGAATCAATTACAAAACCACTGCCAGCGCTTACCTCTTTTTCTTCTGTTCCTCTTTGACGATATTGGGGAATCTGAAAGTAAAAATCAAAAGGTCCAAATCCCTCAAAAGGATTGATATAATATTCTTCTATTTTTGGTAAATCCTTTGTCGCAATAACACTGACTACAGAATTTTCACTATTCTTAACTGCTTCTATTATTTTTCTTTCATAGTCACTTTCAGTTAAACTAGATATGTCTTTTTCTTGATTTTTTTTCAAGAAAAAATCACCAACATAATGTGTTGAAAAAACACCACCAAGAAAACCAAAGATAAAAGAACCTAAAATACCAATGATTAGGAAAATTGTGAGTAGTTTTTGTATTTTTTTATCCATTTTGCTATTTAAATTATAACATATGGCTAATATATTTAGCTCTTATATCTATTATATAATAAAATTTATTTTTTTCTAAATCCAGTTCCTGCAGGAATCAATCTCCCAATAATTACATTTTCCTTTAATCCTTTCAGATAATCTTTTTTACCTTCTATGGCTGCCCGAATCAAAGTACGAGAGGTTTCTTGGAAAGAAGCTGCTGATAAGAAACTTTCTGAATTAAGGGCAACATTTTTAATGCCCATTAAAACTTCTTCTGATTTTGGTTGTTTTTTACCAGCGGTTTTTAACTCCTTAGCTGTTTCTTCAAATACTCGCTTAGAAACTAATTCTCCAGGAATAAATTCACTTGCTCCTTTATCTGTTATTTTCACCAAAGAAAACATCTGTTTTATCATTATCTCAAAATGTTTCTCACTAATATCTTCCCCAGCAATATTATAAACCTTCTTTACTTCTTTTAAGATATATTGCTGACAAGCTTCTCTGCCTAAAACCTTTAAAAGTTTCTTTAAATCAATATTACCTTCACTAAGCTGATCACCCTTTTTAACTGTTTCCCCTTTCTTAACCCATAAGGTAACTTTTTCAGGAATTGCATATTCAACTAAAGAAGATTTTCCTTCTTTAGTTTTAATCACAACATGTTTTTCATGACCTGCCTTTTTAATATCCATTACCGTACCTTCAACTTCACTAATAACTGCTTCTCCTTTTGGAACTCTAGCTTCAAAAATTTCTTCTACCCTGGGTAAACCTTGGGTAATGTCTATTGCCTGAGCCACCCCACCAGTATGGAAAGTCCTTAAGGTTAATTGAGTGCCAGGCTCGCCAATTGATTGCGCAGCCACAATACCCACTGCCTCACCTAAATCTATTGGTTTCCTCCAGGCCAAATCAATGCCATAACATTTCTGGCAAACCCCATCCAAACATCCGCAACTTAATGGAGAACGAACAATAACTTCTTCTGTTGATGATTTTAATATTTTCTCCATATTCAATTCATCAAGCAATTCTCCAGCTTTAAGAATTATGGTGCCTTTTTTATTAACAACATTTTGAGCTAAATATCTTCCAAAGATTCTTTTTTCAAAACTGACATCTTCAAGCTCACATTCTTTTCTATTAACCAAAAGGCCTTTTTTACAACGACAATCCTCTTCTTTGATTATCACATCCTGAGCCACATCAACTAATCTTCGAGTCAAATAACCAGCAAAAGAAGTTTTTAATGCTGTATCAGCCAATCCTTTTCGACCACCATGAGAAGCGGCAAAATATTCCAAAACATTAAATCCTTCCTGATGAGAGGATAAGATAGGCATTTCTATTGAGCGTCCTAAAGGATCAACTACCAATCCTTTCATGCCCATAATCTGAGCGGCAATGCCCCAGTTGCCTTTGGCGCCAGAATTAAAGAAAATGTAGATTGAATCATTTTTTTCCAAAGATTTTTCAACAAGAGCAGAAACCTGATTAGACGCCTGCCACCATTGAGTCTTTATTAAGTCTTTTCTTTCTTGTGAGGTTAAAAATCCTTCCCGATATTGATTAATTATCTCTTCTACTTTCTTTGAAGTTTCCGCTAAAATAGCTGGTTTTTCCTTTGGTATTCTCAAATCAGTAAGTCCCCAAGAAATACCAGACAAAGTAGCATAATGAAAACCCAAATCTTTTATAGCATCCAATACTTCAGCGCTCTTTTTAAAATCTTTATAATAGCCAAGTATTTCTTTGGCTACCTGTTTCATTTCTTTTACTGCTAACTGCTTGTTATAAAAAGGAAATTCTTTGGGCAAAGCTTCATTAAAGATAATTCTTCCAACCGTGGTAGTTGTTAACTTATTATCTTCTTTAGAAATCTTTGCTCTAATCGCTTCATGAAGATCTATCTTTTTATACTCATAAGCAAACAAAGCTTCTTTTTCACTAGAAAATGTTTTCAATTCTTTTTCCTCTTTAATCTCTTCGGAAAAATCCATTGTCAACCAATAAATGCCTAAAATCATTTCATGTCGCGGCAACATAGCTGGTTCGCCATTAGCTGGCTTTATTAATCCCAGATTTGCCATCATTCTTGTTTCACTCTCTCTTTGAGCTTCTTCTGACAAAGGCACATGAACAGCCATTTGATCTCCATCAAAGTCTGCATTAAAAGGCGGCGTAACTAAAGCCGGGATTTGAATAGCCAAACCTTCTATTAATTTAGGTTTAAAAGCCTGAATGCTTAAGCGATGAAGCGTTGGCGCTCTATTCAATAAAACATATCTTCCTTTAACTATTTTTTCTAATATTTCCCAAACTACATCTGGCTCTTCTTCTATTAAACGATTAGCTGCCCGGGGATTAAAAACTATCTCCCTTTTAATTAATTCACTGGCCACAAAAGGTTTAAATAACTCCAAGGCCATTTTTTTAGGCAAACCGCATTCATGAATCTTTAATTCTGGACCAATAACAATAACTGAACGACCTGAATAATCTACTCTCTTACCTAAAAGATTTTGACGAAAACGACCCTGTTTGCCTTGCAAAACATCAGCCAAAGACCGAAGAGGTCTGTGTTGAGCTGAATGCATAGAAGTTGTTCCTGATGTTTTTCTAATTGAATTATCAATTAAAGCATCAACAGCTTCTTGAAGCATTCTTTTTTCATTTTTAATTATTACCTCTGGCGCCTTAAGCTCTAATAATTTTTTTAAACGATTATTACGATTAATAACTCGACGATATAAATCATTTAAATCAGAGGTGGCAAACTTGCCTCCTTCTAATTGAACCATTGGTCTTAAATCTGGTGGCAATACTGGAAGAATTGTTAAAAACATCCACTCTGGTCGTGTTCCTGAATCAAGAAAACCTTTAACTAATTTCAAACGGGCTAAAACTTTTTTATCAGTAGTTTTTGACTTTTTTTTGTCTATCTCTGCTGTTAATTCTTTTTCTAATTTTTTAAGATCTATCTGCTCTAATAATTTTCTTAAAGGCTCGCTTCCTGTTTCTGCTGTAAAAACTTCTCCGTATTTTTTTGATAAATTTATGTATTCAATTTCAGAAAAGATTGTTTTTAATTTTATGGATTCAATTTCTCCTTTAGCTTCGGTTAAAGATTCAGTTAATTCTTTTTTTTGTTTTGCTGGCCAACTTTTTAATTTAGATTGATATTCTGTTTCTATCTCTGCTAAAACTCTCTTTTTAGCCTCTTCGTCAATAGAAGTAACGATATAACTGTTATAATAAACCACTCTTTCCAAAGCATTCATTGGAACATTTAAAATCAATCCAATTCTTGAAGGCACACTTCTTAAAAACCAAATATGCACCACTGGTGTGGCTAATTTAATATGTCCCATTTTTTCCCTTCTGACAAAAGAACGGGTTATCTCCACTCCGCAACGATCACAAACAATACCCCTATAATGAGCCCCTCGGTATTTACCGCAAGCGCATTCATAATCTTTAACTGGCCCAAAAATCTGCTCTGAAAACAACCCTTCTTTTTCTGGTTTTTGAGTGCGATAATTTATGGTTTCTGCTTTAACCACCTCGCCATAAGTTTTTGCCATTTCGTTATAAGACCAAGACAAAATCTCCTCTGGAGAGGCTATTTTTAAGCTCAAAGCTTCAAAATCTCTTATTTGTGTTTCTTTGTCTTTTTGCATATTCATCTAAGTTTATATAAATTATTCCTCTGGTGTTTTTTCTTCTTCAGTTTTAACTCCAATTAAATTAGACGCCAAACCTAAGGCTTGTAATTCTTTTAAAATCACATCAAAAGCAGCTGGAATATTTGGGCTTTTGATTTTCTCACCTTTGATAATAGCTTCATAAGTCGCTCCTCTGCCTAAAACATCATCAGATTTAATAGTTAGCATTTCTTGTAAAGTATAAGCTGAACCATAACCTTCTAAAGCCCAAACTTCCATTTCTCCAAATCTCTGACCACCATGATGAGCTCTACCCCCTAAAGGCTGTTGAGTAATTAAAGAATAAGAACCAATAGCTCGCATATGAACTTTATCCTGCACCATATGCTCTAATTTCATAATATACATCATGCCCACAGCTACTCTTTTATCAAAAGATTCACCTGTTTTTCCATTATATAAAACAACCTTTCCATCTTCAGGAATTCCAGCTTTTTTCAATTCACTTTTTATATCCTCTTCTGTTGCTCCGTCTAAAGCTGGGCTAATTGCTTGATAACCTAATTTATGAGCAGCCAAGCCTAAATGATTTTCAAAAACCTGTCCAATATTCATACGACTACCAATACCTAGTGGATTTAAAATGACATCAATTGGTGTGCCATCTTCTAAATAAGGCATATCTTCTTCTGGCACAATAACCGAAATCACTCCTTTATTTCCATGACGTCCAGCTAATTTATCACCAGCCATAATATTTCTTAATTCAGCAATCTCAACACTGATTTTTTTAATCACTCCCACTTTTAACTTATCTCCTTCTTTACGAGATAATATTTTAGTCCTAACAACTCGTCCTTGACGCGAGGGATCTAAAACCAAAGAAGTGTCTTTAATGTCTTTCATTTGTTCTCCAAAGATAGCCTGTAATAATCTTTCTTCAGAAGTTAATTCTGCCTTGCCTTTTGGAGAAATTTTACCTACTAAAATATCCCCTCCTTTTACTTCAGCTCCAATTCTAATAATCCCTTCCTCATCTAAGTTTTTTAATTTTTCTTCAGAAACATTTGGAATATCCCGAGTAGTCATCTCCGGACCTAATTTAGTTTCTACCACATCACAAGTAAATTCTTCTAAATACACAGAAGAGAAATTGTCATTTCTTAAAACTCTTTCTGAAATAACAATCGCATCTTCATAATTAGCACCAAAAAAAGGCATAAAGGCAACTAATAAATTCTGACCCAAGGCTAACATCCCTTGCTTAGTAGCTGCTCCATCAGCTAAAATATCTCCTTTTTTTACCTTATCTCCCTTTTTAACTATTGGCTTGTGCATTAACCAGCTGTTTTTATTACTTCGGCCAAAATTAGTAAGTTCATAAACCCGTTTATCTTCTTTTTTACTATTAGCAAGTTTAATTGTAATATGACTAGCATCAACTTCTTCAACAATTCCATCTTCTTCACTAATCAAACATTGGCCTGATTCAAAAGCAACCTTGTTTTCAATGCCTGTAGCCACTAAGGGCGCTTGAGCTCTAACGCAAGGCACTGCTTGCCTTTGCATATTAGCCCCCATTAAAGCTCTGTTTGACTCATCATGTTCTAGAAAAGGAATCAAGCTTACAGCAACTGAGATAATTTGCTGACAAGAAACATCCATTAAATCAACTTCTTTGTTTTTAATTAAAGTTGGCTCACCTCTAACCCTGGCGCCAATCCATTCTTCTTCAATTTTCCCTTTGTCACTAACTTTAACTGCTCCATGAGCAATTTTATGTTTTAATTCTTCAAAGGCATTTAACCAAACAATTTCTCCTGTTAATTGTCCATTTGCCACTTTAATATATGGTGTTTCTATAAAACCAAATTCATTTAAACGAGCATAAAGAGATAAAGAAAGAACCAATCCTATGTTCTGTCCTTCTGGAGTTTGAATAGGACATAAGCGTCCATAATGGCTAGTTTGAATATCTCTAACTTCTAATCCAGCTCTTTCTCTAACCAAACCTCCAGGTCCCATACTAGTCACCCTTCTTTTATGCTCAAGCTCTGAAAGCATGTTCATCTGTTCCATGAATTGACAAAGCTGAGAAACATTAAAGAATTCCCGAATCACATTTACCAACTGATGAGGATTAATTAACTGAGCTGGCATTAAAACCTCTGGGTCTAAAACTGCCATTCGATCTTGAATTGTACGACGCATTCTCATTAAACCCACTCTAACTCTTTCAGATAAGATTTCCCCTACTGCCTTAACCCTTCTATTGCCTAAATGGTCAATATCATCTTCTAAGGCTTCTTCATCATTATTTAATCTAATGATTTCTTTAATGATTGAAATTAAATCTTCTTGAGTTAAACTTCTTTGTTCAAAAGAAGTTTCAAGATCAAGACGTTGATTCATCTTATAGCGACCAACTTTTGCCAAATCATATCTATCTGATCGGAAAAACATATTGTTTATTAAATCATAAGCATTATCAAAAGTTGCCAGTTCTCCTGGCCTTTGATAACGATAAATTTCAATATAGCCTTCTTCTTTATCAGAGGCCAAATCTTTTTTTAAAGTATTTTCTATATGTTTGATTTCTGATTTTTCTTCTTCTTTTTCAAAAACTTTTTTTATCTCTTTATTGCTTTCTAAACCAAAAATCCTTAAGAGCGTTGTCACGGGAATTTTCCTTTTTCTATCTATCTTTACGCTTATCACTCCATCTTTATCTGTTTCAAATTCTAACCAAGCCCCATGATTAGGAATTATCTTAGCGTTAAAAACTCTCTTCCCTCTTACATTAACTGCGGAAAAATACACTCCAGGAGATCGGTTAATTTGAGAAATAACTACTTTTTCCACTCCATTAATAATAAAAGTCCCTCGAGGGGTCATCACTGGAATTTCTCCAAAATAAACTTCTTGTTCTCTGCTAATGCCTGAATTTTTCTGAATCAATTGTAATTTTACTCTAAGAGTAGAATCATAATTTAATCCTTTTTCCTTTGCTTGTTTCTCTGATATCTTAGGATTTTCAAAATAATAATTTAAAAAACCCAATTCCAAATCTTTTCCCGAATAATCTTTTATCGGAAATAGCTCTTTAAAAACTTCACTGATGCCTTCTTTTAAAAACCAATTAAAAGAATCTGTTTGGAATTGAGTTAATCGCGGTGGCTCTAAAACCCTCCGGGAACAACGGGAAAAATTTGTTATCATTGATAATTAAATATTAAATAAGCTTATAAAAAATAAGAAGACCTTTTTAATTTTCAGGCCGTAAATTTTAACGCATTAACAATAGATTGGGCAATTCTTTTAGAAATAATGCTTTTTTCTTTAGAAAAATTTAATTGCCAATTACTGACACTTTCCTTTCCTATTCTATGCTTTTTAAATAATTTGTCAAGAGCAATTAGCAAATCTTCACCTTTTTCCACTTTAACCTCAAATTGATTGCCATTTGCCCTAAAAGATAAAAGAATCATCTTTTTGGTATTTTTTTAAAATGCTTAGTTTTCCACTCTTGAATCTTCTGATGGTTGCCAGAAGTTAAAACTTTAGGCACCTGCCAAGATATTTTTTTATTATTCTTTTTTGGATAAAAAACAGCTGGTCTTGTATATTGAGGATATTCTCCCAATGATTCAAGATTTGGAGCAAAAGATTCTTCTAATAAAGATTCTTCTTTAATCGCTCCAGGAAGTAAACGCACCACACAATCAACTAAAACCATTGCTGGTAATTCTCCACCAGTTAAAATATAATCACCAATAGAAATTTCTTCATCAGCAATATATTTAGCCACTCTTTCATCAACTCCTTCATAACGAGGGCAGATAAGAATCAACCTATCATTTTGAGCTAATTCCTTAGCTTTTTTCTGGTTTAATTTTTTCCCTTTAGCAGAAAAAAGAATCACCTGGCACTTTTTTTTCTTTTGTTTCTTTTTTAAATCTTTGACTGCTTGAAATATTGGCTCAACTTTAAAAATCATGCCCACTCCTCCGCCAAAAGGAACATCATCAACGCTTTGATGAGAATCATTTGTCCAATCTCGAAGGTTATGAATATTAATCTTTACAATCTTCTTTTCTTGAGCTCTTTTAATAATAGAAGTTTCAAAATATGTTTTAAAAACCTCTGGGAAAATAGTTAAAATATCAAAATGCATAATTTCATAATAAAAACTGCAGTATTTTGTATCATACCGCAGTTTTAAAAATTTTTCAACCGAAGGGTTAAATTAGATTTTCAAATCATTGCCTATATCTTCTGCCATTTTTTCTGCCTCTCGGCTTACTCTTGAAGAACCAGCTGGTTCTTCGATCTTAAGATTTACTCGAGCTTTATTTTTAGCCCCAGCCACTTTAAGAATTGTTCTTAAAGCCTTAGCCATTGATCCCTGACGGCCAATAATCTGAGCCATGTCATCAGGATCAACTTTTAAAGAAAGCAAAACGCCCATCTCATCTACTTTTCGATCCACCTGGACTGCTTCTGGTTTGCTGACTATATTTTTAATGATGAACTCAAGTAATTTTTGATCAACAGGTAATTCTGCCATGTTTCCTGAATTAATAATTTTCTTGATTCTTTACTTAACAATAAAGTAGCCGTCGACCCTTCCTTTCATCAGCTACCTCTCTTTAATAATGATAAATTAACAATCTTCAAAAGTCAACTTATTCTGCTAGGGCTTTTGCTTCTTCTAATTTCAAAGAAAACAATTGAGAACAATCATCTGCTGTCAAAGTCACTCCATAAATTGCCTGAACCGCGCTCATTGTCATCCGATTATGAGTGATGATTATAAATTGAGTTTTTTGATTTAAAGCTTTTAGAATTTCAGCAAAACGCCGACTATTTTCCTCATCTAAGGCTGCGTCAATCTCATCAACTACTAATAAGGGAGCTTTTGATTGTTTGACCAAGGCAAATAACAAACAAATGGCCACTAGTGTTTTTTCACCTCCAGAAAGTATTTCTAAACTCTTTAACTGTGTTTTTGGAATATTGATTTTAATATCAATGCCCCAATTCAAATTTCCATTATCGGTTTGCTCTCTTTTCTGAACTAATTTTGCTGCGCCGCCATTAAATATCAAACGGAAATAATGATTGAATTGTTCATTTATTTCTTTAATGGCTTCATTGAATTTTTCTTCAATTTGCTTTTCCAATTCTTTAATCAAAGATTGCAAATCTTCTGTCCCCTTATTTAAATCATTTATTTGTTGATTTAGGAAATTATAACGCTCTGAGACCTCATGGTATTCAGCAATAATATTTTCATCTTCAGCGCCAGCTTCAATAAGTTCTTGTTTTCCTTTCCAGATCTTCCTTTCAAGAATATTTAATGCCTCATCGGTAATCATTTCTTCTTGAGTGTTTTGATAATTCTTTTCAAAATCATCAAACTCAAAATTTGATTCTTTGAGTCGTCTCTTAAAATCTTCCAAATGAAGCTCAAATTTTTCATTTAAAATTTCTTCTCTTTGCATCTCCCGATACAATCTTTCTTTTTCTGTTCTTTTTAATTCTATTTCCTGAAATTTTTTCCTAAACTCTAGGCTCTGTTCATTTTGTTGTTCTTGCAATTTATTTAATTGTTCATTCTGATTTCTTAATTCTTTTTCTATCTTTTCTAATTCAAATTGAATTTTTTGTATTTTTGTATTTTCTATCTCTTGAGGCTTATCTGAAAAATCAAGAAAAGAATTTAAATCTTCAATTAAGTAATTGATTTTTTCTTTTATCTTTTCTAAATCAAATAATGAAAGCCAAGATTTTAATTCTTCTTTTAAAGAATGGAGTTTTTTTTCAAAATCCTGGCCACTAACTTGTTTATCAGATACTGCTTCTTGTCTTCCTAAATCTCTTAATAAAACTGACCTTTGGTTTTGTAAATCAATAATTTCTTTTGTTAAGTTTCTAATTTCTGTTTCTAAATCTTTATCTTCTTGATTATCAATTAACCCTATAACCTTACTTTGTTCTTGAATTTCTTTTTCTAGATTTTCTATCTTATTCTTAATTGCATTAAAATCCAAAGGAGAAGTATTTCTTTCTTTTAATAATCGGTTATAAAGATTAATAAAATATTTGTTTTCAAGCAGAGAAAGCTCAGTTTTTATTTTCTCTATCTTTTCCCATCGATTAACTTGTCTTTTTAACGATCTTAGATGAGGAAGGATTTCCTGCCTCAAAGCCTGGATTTTATCAAGATTAATCAAAGTGCTTTCTAATTTTCTTTTAGCTTCTTCTTTTTTAATACCCAAGTTTTTAAGCCCTAAATCTTCTTCTAGCATTATTCTTCTTTCCTGAGCAGAAACTCTTAAGATATGATCTACTGATCCTTGATTAATAATTGAAAATCCTTTTAAACCTAATTTGGCTGTGGCTGAGATTTCAATAATATCCTTAAGACGACAAGGTTGATGATTGAGAAAATAGCTATTATTTTCCTCACGGTCTATTCTCCTGGTAATACAAACTTCTGAAAATTCCAAAGGAAACAACCCTTGCTTGTTATCAAAAATTAATTCTACTTCAGTAAAACCAGCGCTAAAATTCTTTTTATTGCTAGAAAAAATTAAATCACTTCCCCGACTTATTCTTAAATTCTTAAAACTCTGCTCTCCTAAAGCCCAACGAATTGCATCAACAACATTGGATTTACCTGAACCATTAGGACCAACTATTGCTGTAAAAAAAACTGGAAAATCTAAAACATTTTTTCCAGAAAAAGATTTAAAATTCTTTAAAACAATCTGCTTTAAAAACATTAAGATAACTTTTACTTTATTTCTTTGCTTTCTCCTGCCATTCTTTTTTTAAAAGCGCCTTTTCTGCTGCCTGAACCTCAGCTTCTTGTTTAGAACACCCTTCACCCTGAGCTATTAATTTATCTTTCAAATAAACCCCTATCTCAAATTGCTTTGCATGATCAGGCCCCCAAGATTTTATTAATTTATACGTTGGCGTAATACTTAAGATTTCCTGACTTTTTTCTTGAAAAATACTTTTAGGATCTCTAAAGCTTTTAGTTTTAAAAATCTTATCTGCCTTAACCAAGAGATATTTTTTAGCAAACTTTTCCGCCTCTGTATATCCTTGGTCTAAATAAATAGCCCCAACAAGGGCTTCAATCGCATTAGCTAGGAAATAGGGTTGGTGTTTTTTTAATTCTTTTTTTTCTCCTTTAGAAACCAAAAGATAATCCTGAATACCTGTTTCTGCTGCTGCTTCTAAAAGAGAATTACCATTAATAAGCGCTGCTCTTAAACTGGTTAATTCCCCTTCTTGAAGTTGAGGGTATTTTTTATACAAATATTCTGCGGTGATTAATCCAATAACCGCATCACCTAAAAATTCTAATTTTTCATTATGCCCTATATCTAGCCACTCTGGATGCTCATTTAAAAAAGAACGATGAGTCAGAGCTTGTTTTAATAAATCTATGTTCTTAAACTGAACCCCGATTATTTTTTCAATTTTTTTAAAATTTGGACCTTTCATTATAAATTTTCCTTAGCTTGTTTTTTATCTAAAACTGTTTCCATTTCTCTAAAAATAGTTCCCAAAACCCCATTAACAAATCGGCGTGATGAATCACCACCAAAAGTCTTAGCCAATTCAACCGCTTCATTAATCGCAACCTTAGGCGGCACTTCTTTTGCATCACTGAATAATAATTCAAAAATCCCAATCCGTAAGATATTTCGATCTATAATATTAATCTGATTTAGAGGCCATTCAGGAGCGCCAGAAACTATCAATTTGTTTAATTTATCCCAATTATCTAGAATGCCCTCAAGGAGTTTTTGAGGATAGAGTTTATCCACTAAACCACTGCTTAATGATTCAAGATTTCTTTCAAAGATTTTTTGAACATCTTTCTTTTCTCTTTTCCAAAAATCCCATTCATAAAGAGTTTGTAATACAATAGAGCGAGAAAGATGACGCGAACCCATAATTAAATATTTTTATTTTTCTTCTTCAATTTCTTTTTGCTTCTTTTTTCTTTCTTTTTTAGTCAAACCTTTAAAAACATCAATTACTTCTTTTTCTTTATAATAACCGCAAAAAGGACAAACTTGATGAGGTAAAATCCTCTCTCCGCAATGAGAACATTTTATCAAATTTGACAATTTAAGAGCCATGTGTGAACGGCGCTTGTTAACTCGTGAACGACTATGATGACGTGATGGCACTGCCATAATATTATCTCTAATTTAAAATTTAGCTTTTAAAGATTATCACAAAAAACTCATTAAGACAAGAAAATATTAATCCTTGGCTTTTTTAAGATAAATAATGATTTCTTTATTATCAAGAATTAAATTTTCTTCAATCTCAAATTCTTCTGTTTTTTCCCATTTTATCTGCTTAATTCTCAATTCTTTTTTCATCTGTTCTTCGTTTTTTTTCAATAACTGCATTAATGAACTCTCGCCTTGGAAACAAACCAATATCTCATCATTAGCTGATAGATTATTTTTCTTACGGATAATCTGGATTTGTCTTGAACATTCCCGAATAATTCCTTCTTCTTTCAGTACTGGAGTGATTTTAGTGTCAATTTCTATTTGTTGAGACAATTCTTCATCAAATGTAATTTTTTTAATATTAATCTCTTCTTTAATTAATTCTAATAATTCTTCTTTGCCTTTTAATTCATTGTTTTTAATCTTTAATTCATTTAAAGGTTGCCTCACTCTTATCTTTTCTTTGATTCTTTCTGCTAAAGCTAATGATACTATCTCTCGTACTTTTTCCATTTCTTTTTCAAGTTGTTTATTTATTAATTCTTCCTTGGGTATTGGATAATCACAAAGATGAACTGAGATTGGCTCTTCTTTCTCTTTTAAGCCTTGATATAGTTGTTCGCTCATAAATGGAGCAAAAGGAGCTATTAATTTGCTTAGGGTAAAAAGAACTTGCGCTAAAACAGAAGGAATTTCCTCTTTTTCTCTGGTTTCTTTAAATCTCTGACGTGATCTTCGTAAATACCAAATGGACAAATCTTCAATAAATGCCTCTATTGATTTTATAGCTGGCAATAAATCATATTTTTCCATTGCCTCTGTTATATCTTTATTCAAACTATTTAATTTGGACAAAATCCATTTATCTAAAACATGAAGAGATTGATATTGTTTTTCATCAATATCTTTCATTCTTTTCAAAGAATAGAGTTTGCAAAAGCTAAAAACATTCCATAAGATAATTAAATTTTTCTTAAGAGCTTCTTCAACTCCTTTCTCAGAAAAACGTAAATCGTCTGCCCTGACTACTGGACTGGTTAATAAATAGAGCCGCA
This sequence comes from Minisyncoccota bacterium, assembly GCA_028694995.1. Classification (GTDB taxonomy): domain Bacteria; phylum Patescibacteriota; class Minisyncoccia; order UBA6257; family UBA6257; genus JAQTTC01. The sequence continues at coordinate 200,415 of JAQVJU010000001.1, read as the reverse complement.
TCGCATCAGCACCATATTGTTCTATTATCTTTATTGGCTCAGGATAATTTTTCAAACGTTTACTCATTTTTTGCCCATCCTCAGCTAAGACAATGCCATTAACAATAATATTAAGAAATGCTGGCTGATCAAATAAAGCTGTGGCTAAAACCATTAAGGTATAGAACCAACCTCTAGTTTGATCTATTCCTTCAGCTACAAATTGAGCGGGGAAATTTTCTTCAAAGAATTCTTTGTTTTCAAAAGGATAATGAACCTGAGCATATGGCATTAAACCTGATTCAAACCAACAGTCCAAAACCTCAGGAATCCTCTTCATTATTCCATTGCATTTTTCACATTTAAAAGTAAATTCATCTATAAAAGGACGATGCAAGTCTTTTACTTTTTGATTAGTTAATTTTTCTAATTCAGCAACTGAACCAATGGCTTTTAACTCATTACATTCTTCACATTGCCAGATAGGAATTGGCGCTCCCCAATACCGAGAACGGGAAATTGACCAATCAGGAGCCTCAGCTAATAATTTTCCAAAACGCCCTTCTTTAATATGTTCTGGCACCCAATTAATTTTCTGATTGTTTTTAATAATTTTATCCCTGATTGCTGTTACCTGAACAAACCAAGAAGAAGTAGCATAATTTAATAAAGGAGCATCACAGCGCCAACAAAAAGGATATTTATGAATTATAGTGTCTTGAATAAATACCTTTCCTTGTTCTTCTAATTTTTGAACAATTTTTTTATCAGTTTCTAAAGGATTTCTTTTTGGCTTTACCTCTTCTCCAGCCCAATCCTGTACCTCCTTAATAAATCGACCATCAGCATCAACGTGTTGAACAAAAGGTAATTTCTTTATTTGTCCTAATTTTAAATCATCTTCACCAAAAGCTGGAGCAATGTGAACCACTCCGGTACCTTCTTCTATAGAAACAAAATCTGCTGAATAAATCTTCCAACCATTTTCTTTATTTTCTAAATCTTTCTGTTTGCTAAAATAATCAAATAATGGTTCATATTTTAATCCAACTAATTTTTCTCCTTTTATCTTTTCTATAATCTTGTATTCTTCTTTGATAATCTCTAATCTTTTTTCTGCTAAGATATAATAATTATCTCCTATCTTAATTTTTACATATTCAATATCTTTACCTACAGCCAAAGCAACATTACCTGGCAAAGTCCAAGGGGTTGTGGTCCAGGCTAAGATATATGTATTTTCTTGATTTATTAATTTGAATTTTAAGGTAATTGCAATATCTTTAACTTCTTTATATCCTAAACCAACTTCAAAATTAGAAAGCGTGGTGCCGCAACGAGGACAAATATGCATGCTTTTATATCCTTGATAAATCAATCCTTTGTCCCATAACTGTTTAAAAGCCCACCAAACAGTTTCCATGTATTCAAAATCCATTGTTTTATATGGATTTTCCATATCTACCCAACGGCCAATTTGAGGAATAATTTTTTGCCATTCATCAACATATCTCAAAACACTTTGCCTACAAGCAAAATTAAACTTATCAATACCAATATCTTCTATATCCTTTTTATTCTTAAGATTTAATTCTTGCTCGATCATGCATTCAATAGGCAAACCATGACAATCCCAACCCCAGCGTCTTTGTATACGAAAACCTCTCATTGTCCAATAGCGCGGCACTGTATCTTTTATCAAAGAAGCTACCAAGTGCCCATAATGAGGCAAACCTGTGGCAAAAGGAGGTCCATCATAAAAAACATATGCCTTATCTTTAGGCCTTTGTTCAATTGATTTTTCAAAAATTTTATTTTTTTGCCAAAAATCTAAAACTTGTTTTTCATTTTTAATAAACTCGAGAACATCTTCCATAAAATCTCTTTACCTTTATTTGCCTTTAGTTTACTGCAAAAACCTCAAAAAAACAACATATTGTGATATAATAAACATAATATAAAATTATGAAAGATTTTATTTTCAATAAGAAAGCTGTTTTTGATTATGAAATCCTAGAAAAATTTGAAGCAGGAATTGTCCTTTCTGGTACAGAAATTAAAGCCATTAAATCTGGTAAAGCAAATTTAGCTGGCAGTTTTGCCATTATCAGAAATAATGAAATTTTCCTTTTAAATCTCTCTATTCCCCCTTATCAACCTAAAAATGTTAATGCCTCTTATCAACCTGATAAAACCAGAAAATTGCTTCTTCATAAAAAACAGATTGCTTCTCTTTCCGGTCAATTAAAACAAAAAAACTTGACTTTAATACCCTTAAGAATGTATAATAAACACGGCTTGATTAAAGTAGAATTAGCTTTAGCCAAAGGAAAAAAGAAATTTGATAAAAGAGAATCAATCAAAAAAAGAGAAACTCAAAGAAAAATTGACAGGGCTAAGCGAGGAGATTATTAAAGCCAATTTGAGGGGATGACGGGATTCGATAAAAAGATAATTTTTAAATACGCAAGTCGAGGAATTCTTGTTAGCTCGTAAAAACCAAGAAGGCATCTATAAATGCCAATCTCAAACCTGCTTATGCCTATGCCTAATCGCCTAGGCTAAGTTATTCCCTAAAGGGAAATTCTTTAAACAAATTCTCAATAGGTTTAAAGGATAAAAAACATTGAGATAGATTAATTGTCAGCGTTTCCGACTAATAATTAATTGAATTTTGTTCGGAAAGTTTTAAGAAAAGTTTGTTTATTCTCTTTTCTTAAAAACTATCAAAGATAAACTAAACTTGTAGAAGTATTTAAAAACTCTTTTTAGACGTGGGTTCAACTCCCACCTTCTCCACCTTAACTGCTAAACTTTTTTTAATTTGGTCTCAAAAGAAATCCGTCTCATAGACGAAAAAGGACAACAATTAGGCGTTTATTCCTTTGAACAAGCTTCTCAGATAGCTACAGAAAAAGGATTTGATTTAATTTTAATTACGGATAAAGCATCACCTCCGATTTATAAACTTGGCGATTATGGTAAATTAAAATATCAACAAGAAAAAGAATTAAAAAAAAGAAAACTGCAAGAGAAACAAACTACTCAAAAATCCATTCGCATCGGATTTAATGAAGGCGAACATGACCTTAATGTAAAAATAAAAAAAATAGAAAAATTCCTTGGGGAAAACAGAGCGGTTACTATTGAAATGAGATTGCGAGGCAGACAAAAAGCTCATTTTGATCTAGCTAAGGAAAAAATAGATAATTTTTGTAAAAAAATCACTATTCCTTATAAAGTCATTCAACCATTAAAAAAAGTCCCTCGAGGCTTAATGATAGTATTAAAACAATGAGAGTAAAATTATTCCGTAAAAGATTAAAAAAAACCAAAAAAGGTAAAATTATCAGACGCTCTAGTCATCTAGGACATACTAAAGCCAAAGATGCCACTAAGATTAAAAGAAGGAGGTTAAGACCAATTTTGGTAAAAAAACAAAAGAAATCTATTCTTAAACATTCTTAATATTAAAAGAAGCAAATTTTATTATGGTTAGAGTTAAAAGAGGCACTATTGCCCGAAAAAGAAGAAAAAACCTTTTAAAACACACTAAAGGTTTTCGTTATGGCCGTAAAAGCAAATACCGCCTATCTAAAGAAGCCTTATTGCATGCTTGGACCAATGCTTTTAAAGATAGAAAAATTAAGAAAAGAGAAAACAGAAAGCTTTGGCAAATAAAAATCAATGCTGCTTTAAAAGCTGAAGGTTTAAAATACAATAAATTTATTAAAGATTTAAAGGATAAAAAAATTATCCTTGATCGTAAAGTTTTAGCTGAATTAGCAGAAAAACATCCTGCGCTCTTTAAAAAAATCCTGGAAAATATCCAGTGATTTTTTATTAACCTAGGATTGTATTATTGCCTTTAATTCGTTTTTGTCTAAAACAAAAGACACTTTACTATTGGGCCCTATTTTTTCTCTTAAAATAGCTCTAGCTAAATTATCTTTAATATGATGCCTGATTACTGCATCTAAAGGCCTAGCACCAAATATTGGGTTATAACCTAATTGAGCTAATCTTTCAACAACTCCTTGCCCAAAAGACAATTCTATTTTTTTGTTTTTCATTAAAGAACTTGTAAGTTCTTTTAATTTTAATTTTACAATTTCTCTTAAATGTTCCTGGATTAAAGGTTTAAAAACCACAACTTCATTAAATCTATTTAATAGCTCTGGTTTAAAGAAATTGGTTAATCTTTTTTTAAGATTTTCTGATAATTCTTCTGTTCCCACTCCTTTTTCTATCTCATTTTTAATAAAATCAGAAAGTGCATTAGAAGTAGCAATAATAATCGTATTGGTAAAATCAACTGTTTCTCCCAAATTATCTGTTAATCTTCCTTCATCAAAAAGCGCTAAGAAGATATTTAAAACATCTTGATGCGCTTTTTCAAATTCATCTAAAAGAATCAAAGAGAAAGGATCATTTTTCACTGCTTGAGTTAAGGCGCCACTAACATTACCATCAGGGCTACCAATAAACCGATAGATGCTTTTTTTATCCTGATACTCTGCCATATCAAAACGAATCATTGTTTTCACGCTTCCAAAGTAAGTTCTAGCTAATATTTTAGCTAATTCTGTTTTCCCTACTCCAGTTGGTCCTACAAAAAGAAAAACAGCAATCGGTTTGTTAATATTGCCTAGACCAGCCCGATATTGCCGTAAGGCAGAAGCTACCAATTGAACTGCTAATTCCTGATTGATTAATTGCTCATGTATTAATTGTTCTAAATTCAATAATTTTTTCTTTTCTTCATCAGAAGAAATATCTAAAGGAATCTGAGTTCTTAAACTTACCAGATCCACAATATCTTGTTCTTTAACTATCTTTTTATGATTTCGTCGGGCGCCTTCTAAGGCTTCAGTGATTAAAGATTCTGCTGAAACAGGCAAAGGAGTAGTGGTTAAAAATCTTTGAGCCAAAGCCACTGCTCTTTTAATTGCCTTAAAGCTGGTTTTAATTTTAGTTTTTCGTTGCAACTCTAAAGAACGAAATGATAAAAGGGTGATAGCTTCTTCAGGAGTTATCTCCTTGATTTTTATTACTTCAAAATTCTCTTTGATAATAGAATCTGATTCTAGATAACGATTATAATCTTCTGGGGTTGTGGCTGCAATAATTGGTACCCAAGCAGCTTTAAAAAGGGATTGAAAAGCATCAAGGGCATTATAGCCTCCTTTTTGAGCTAAAGATTTATAATTATGAAATTGAGGTAAATAAAGTATAATATCCTGATTAACTATTAATTCTTTTGTAATTTTTGTTAAACGATTAAAAACCTCCATGGGCTCTTGTATATCTTCAAACATAGAAGAAAGAGGCAAATTCAAAAGACGATAATCTTGTAAACCAACTGGCACCTTATCCCGAGCTAAATTTAAAGCTAAGTAAGAAACTATTGTTTCTTTACCCACGCCAACTGGCCCAACTAAAAGAACATTTCTTTGCCCTGGTCGATTTAAAATATCAACTATATTCTGATATTCTTGCTCATGACCTATCATAATGCCAATCTTCAATTTCAAAGCCAATTCTGTAAAATCAGTGCTAAAGAAATCCAAAAGTGGAGTTGGCCTGGAAGTAAGCGACCGATTAACTTTTATTCTCTTCGGTTGAAAACTTAATTGTTTTTTATCAGCCAAACCTTTTAATACCTCAATGCCTTTTTCTTTAGAAAGACGCTCCATTTCAAAAGCAGTAAATAAATCACCTTTTTCTAAATGAAAAAAATTGAAAAAAGCTTCTAGTTGAGGATCATTAATTGAGTAAAGAGATAACATTAAAGAATCAATATTAATAGAATTTCTCTTTAAGCTCATTGCTTCTTTTAATGCTCTTTGACAAATATTTTCTAAAAACAGAGAATATTCTTCTTTATCAATCTTTTCTCTCTTTTTAATTTTTTGTTCTTCAATGTATTTTTTTATCTCTTTTATCTCTGAAAAAGAAATATCCAAAAAAGCCAAAGACTCTATTGTGTCTTTTTGCGCTATTAACACCCAAAGTAAAGCCATCACTAATGACAAATCATGATTAAGAGCAACCTTTTGAGTTTCTATTAAAACATTTTTTGCCTTTGGTGTTAAGAAATAAGCAACATTAACCTTTTGTTTTGATATATTTCTTTCGGTTATCAATAAAGCCGATTGGTTTTGTTTGATAAAAATATAAACAAAAAACAGAAAAATAATAATCATTATATAATGCCAACGATCTATCTGAAGAATCAAAGTAAAAGAAGAAAAAATCAATCCCAAGTAGAGAAAAACATTAAAAATTATTCTGTATAAAAACCTTGTCCAAAAAGACCAAAAGAAAAAAGCATCATCAAAATACAAACTTTTTTCTTTGTTTTTTTCTAAATTAATGTTTTCTTTTTCCATAATTTAACAATGAAAATTCTTAAAAAACCTGATTAATAAAAAATTGTTTTAAAAATTAAATAAAAAGGCAAAAAAGCTAAACAGATATAAATTGCTGAAAAAACTAAAGTTAATAAAATCAAAACAATAACTCCAAAGAACATTCTCATTATACGATAAGGAACACTAACTAAATATGCTACCAAAGAATATTCCTGCCAAAGAGGCACAGCCAAGTAACGAAAATTCACTATTAATCCTGTTCGATGCTCTAATTTAGAAAACAAGCTTTGATAAAGACCAAAAACAAAATGATGGCCATTGATAAAGTAGGTTTGAATAAAATCTAAGGTATAAAAACCAATTTTTTTAAAAAAATACCCCAATAATGTTTGTTCCATAACTTTTAATAATTAAAAAGCTGGTTTTGAGGTTTAACTGTTTCCTTTCCTTCTTTGAATAATCTAATTTTACCATATTCTCCATCATAGCCAGGCTCAATAATCAAATCTCCTTTTCTTGCTCTTTCTATTCCTTGTGCAATTTCCAAATCAACAACCTTTTTCATTTCATCTAAATCAGCATCTAATAAAACAGTAAACTCATTAGAAAACTGATTGATTAACTTTTGATATTGTTCTTCTACTGTTTTTGTTCTAGATTGAACTCCTAAAACCTCAGCTATAATCTCAGCCAAAGGTACTAAACTTTTATAAGGAATGGCCCCTTGGGGCTTAAATCCTTCAGGCCTATCTGCTAATTCTTCAACCCGTGATAAAACACCAACAGTTAATTTTCCACCGCATTGGGGACAAATACCTCCTGCTTTTTTTGTTTCCTGAGGTGACATTCTTACCTTACATGAACGATGACCATCATAATGATATTTTCCTTCTTCAGGAAAAAACTCAATCGTAAACAAAAACTTCTGAGGGTCTTTTTCTTTAATAGCCTGACTAATAGCTGAATAACTTAATTCTGTATTAAAAACATTTACCTCTCTGCCTAAATTATTTGGCGAATGAGCATCTGAATTAGAAATCAACGCATATTTATCTAAAGCAGAAAGACGCCAATTCATTAAAGGATCACTACTCAACCCTGTTTCTAAAGCAGCTAAATATTTAACATTCTCTCCATAAGCTTCTTCCAAACTATCAAATCCTGACATTGAACCTAAAACTCCAAACCATGGTGTCCAAATATGAGCTGGAACAAATAAAGCTTCTGATTCTGCTTCCATTACAATTTTCAATAATTCTTCTGAATCCATTCCTAATATTGGCCGACCATCTGATTTAATATTTCCTTGCCAGGAAAGTCGATTAGCTATCTTTTCCGCAGCTTCTAAAGATGGAAGAATGATAAGATTGTGCACCCTTCGTCCTCTACCATGCCGAGTATAAATATTAGAAATCTCTCCAGTGATTACAAACCTGGTTTTATTCTTTCCTTCTTTTGCGTTTTTTAATTTATAAAATCCTTGCTCTGCTGGCTCTAATTTATTCTTTAATTCCTTTAACCATTCTGGGTGAGTAAAATCTCCAGTGCCTACCACATTAATTCCTTTTCTTTGAGCCGATTCAAAAATATGCTCCAGATCCATACTTTGAGAAGTTGCCCTGGAATATTTAGAATGAATGTGAAAATCAGCAAAAATTTTCATAAAAATTATTTAATAAACTAAAATTGTCTGACAAAGAGCGCCAATAATAAAAGCCATAATCAAAATTGCTAACAAATATTTATTCAAAGGCATCTTGTATGGCGGCTCTAATTCACTTTGTTCTTTGGCTTTTTTCAATACTAAAAGAATCATAACTCCTTCAAACCCTCCTAACATTCCCCCAAGAAATGAAATTAATCTTATTAAATCATCCAAATGCCAAAAATAAATTACAATTGGGCCCATAATCACTAAAAAATGACTAATAAAAGATGACCAACAAAAATCATTAATAAAACTGTTTTTGATATAAGAACCAAAAATTAAATAAGTAGTGGTAACTGCTAAAAACCCTATTCCAGCACCTAGTAAAATAATTTCCTCTCTTAAAATATTTCTTAACCCTTCTATAGCTTCCATCGAGGTATTAATGCCGCTAACTCCAGCTACTGTAAACATAAATACTAAATAGCAAAAAACCGGAATCAAAGTACCAAGAATAAGAATCTTTTTAACTTGATTTTTGTTTATCTGTTTTCTTTTTACAACCCTTATTGCCTCAGGTACAGCTACCATTCCATTAAGAGCAAAAAAGAATACACCATATGGAATTAACCATCCCCATTGATTATTAAAACTTAGAAAATTCAAATTCTCTATCCTAAAATATGGTTGTGCAAGCATAGCAATAAGAAAAAACAAACCTAATAGAATAAGAGATAAATAAAAATTAATTTTTGATAAATTTTTACTGCCAGATAAAATAATGGCGCTTAAACAAAGCCAAAGAAAAAGTATTATCAAACCTTCAGGAAAAACATTCCCTGAGAAAAAAGTGCTTAAAATAACTCCTATAAATTTAGCACCCAATTGTAGACAAACTAAAAGTGAAAAACCAAAAGTAAGAAAAGTTATTAAAAGAGCAAATTTTTTAGCTGGTGAATTTAAATAATGACCAATATATCCAGGCAAACAAAAACTCTTTTTTGTTCTTAAAACAATTTCCCCAAAGCATAAATGCAAAAAAATAATAAGAAAACAAACAACAACTAACCAACCAATGGTTATCAAAACGCCAGAATTTGTCATTACATAAGGCAAGGTAAAGACACCAGCGCCAATAATCGTCCCAACCAAAACAGCTATCGCTTCGGCTCCAGCTAATTTATTCATTTTAATATTTTCCTAAGGAAGAATTAAATAAACTTCATCACCTTCTCTGACTTTTTCATCTACCTTAATGCCAATTGAATCTCCCTTTTTTGCTGTTTGCACATTAGCATGATCTATTTGCATTGAATCAACTTCTTGTTCAAAATCTGTATTGGCGCCCTTAATATGAATTTTATCCCCTTGCTTGATTGTGCCTGTTAATTCTATAATGGCCACTTGAATCTTGCCAAAGTAATGAATGATTTTACCTATAAGTTTTTCTTCCATAATAATTTTTAGCTATCTAATTTTTTATTAAAAAGGATAGCTAGATGATTAAATAGGTTTAAATTCGACCTTTAAAAAATAATAACATATTTTTAAACAAATTACTCCCCTTTGATTACTGCTCGAGGTGTTAATTTCACTACTTTTTTTGATAAACCAGCTTTTTCTACTGTTTCTATAACTTCTTCTATGTTTTTATAAGCTTCAGGCGCTTCTTCAACTAATCCACGAAAACTACGACATTTGACTATAATTCCTTTTTGAGCTAATTGTTTTCTTAATTCTTCAGGAGAAATAGTCCTTATTGCTGCATGCCTTGACATTCTTCTACCAGCACCATGATTAACAGTATAAAAAGCCTCAGCTGATTTTTCAGAACCAGCTAGCACATAAGAAGCTGTGCCCATGGTTCCTGGAATAAGCACTGGCTGACCAACTGAGCGGTATTTTTCTGGAATTTCCAAATGATTTGGAGGAAAAGCTCTAGTGGCTCCTTTACGATGAACAATTAATTGTGTATTTTTTCCATCTATTTGATGCTCTTCTACCTTAGCAATATTATGAGCCACATCATAAAGCAAGGTTAATTTTGATTTTTTAGAGATTGTTTGCGCCCAAGCTTGACGTAAATAATAACTAATCATTTGCCTATTAGCCCAAGCAAAATTACTAGCCGCACTCATTGCTTTAAAAAAACTTTGTCCTTCTGGGGAACTGAAGGGCACACAAGCTAATTCTTTGTCAGGTAATTTTATATTATACTTATCTACTGCCTGAACTACTTTTCGCAAATAGTCAGTGCAATTCTGATGCCCTAGGCCGCGAGAACCAGTATGAACCATGATTACAATTTGATTTTTAAACAAACCAAAAAACCTTTGCAATTTCTTCATCAAAAATCTCTGTTACTTTTTGAATTTCTATAAAATGATTTCCTGAACCAAGTGTCCCCACTTGATCTTGACCTCTTCTTTTTGCTAAATCAGAAACATATTTAGCATCAGCAGTTTCTATCTGACCTTGAGATTCACAATTTTCCACATCTTCTTTTTCCCCATAACCCCTAGCTACCAAATGCTTAGCCCCACCTTCTAATAATCTATCTATTTGTTCCAGGCTCAATTTTGAACGCCTGCCTTTGCCTAAGCCAGAAGGAACAATTTCTTGAATTTTTGTGGCTAAGCTTTCTAAATAAGATTGAATCTCGTCTTCTTCTAACTCTGACTTTAATAACCTAATACCACAATTTTCATCATAACCTACAAAACCAGGAGAGATTACTCCATCAGGTAATAACATTGCCCCAACCCCTCCTATTGGCGGTCCATATCCTGAATGAATGTCTGGCATGGCTAATCCATATTTAACTATCCCTGGCATTGTTGTTGTGTTAATCAATTGAATTATTGCTTCTTCTTCTGTTTCTTCAATTATTTTCCTTGAAGCATAAATCCTCGCTGGTACTCGCATATCATTTCTAAAAGACTGAGGGATTTCCCAAAGATAATCATGAATTTTAGAAATTTGAAATTTATTAAACATAAAACAACTCTCTAATTAATTTTTAAATATCAAAAAGTATTGTTATTTCCCAAAGACCTTGTTTATTTTTACAAATATTTGCCCCATGATAAGTTACTGCCTTTATCTCTTCTTTAAATCTCTTTATTCTTTTGCCTTTGATTTTGCCAATAATTTTCTGTTCAGTAAATTCTTCAATTTCAATTTCTGGAAAAACAGAATTATAAATATCTGATTGTGCTAAAACTTCACTTAAGAAATCTACTAGTAAGATATTTTCTTCTAAAGCTGAAATTTCTATTCTTTTTTCTATTGATTCTTTTTCAATATCTTCATCCTCAACCATTATCCAAGCCATACCTTCTAAGCCACCCTTAAACAAACCTTCTTTTGCTGAGGCCGTAATTTTTAATTTTATATCAGCTGCATGCTCAATAATAGAATATTTGTATTTCATTGTTTTCATTTTAACTTAAATTTTAAAAGATAACAATTAATAAAAAAAGCCCTTTCGGGCTTTATTTCCTGTAATTTATTTCTTTTTTTCTTTTAATTTCTTCATTAATCTTGATTTATCCCTATTAGCTTTATTTTTTTTAATTAAATTAGTTTTAGCAGCTTTATCTAAAGTTTTATACAAATTAGGAGCCATTTTCTTTGCTTCTTCTATCTTGCCTTCTTTAACTAATTTTAAAAAATCTTTCTTTGTTTTCTTTAAAAGATTCAAATTTCGGACATTAGCTTTCCTTCTTGTAATATTCTTTTTTACTGCTTTTTTTGCTGCCTTAGTAATTGGCATATATAAAATTAAAAATTATTAATATTGCTTTGACTTATAGTATTGCATCTTTTATGGAAAAAATCAATTAAAAATATCTCTAAACCTATCTTTGCCTCAATATTACCTGATTTAATCTTTTGATCGCAAAAAAGAAGGTCTTGAAAAGTTTCTTTTAATATTTTTGCTGGAATCATCCTAGATAAAGGCAATAGCTTACTATAGGTATAATAATGCATTGAAGCTGGTTTTCCTGAACTTTCTTTTAAAATCAATAAATTACGAATTTGAAAAACAATCATTTTTAGAATAAATAATGGATGTAATCCTTGATTAATTAAAACCTCTAAAAGTGAAAAAGCCTGTTTATCATTACCAGATATTAAGTAATCTAAAAAAATAAATATGGTACTAGAAGCAGGTAAAAATAAACTCTCTTCAAGTACTTTTGCATCTATTGGTCCTTTTTTAATTAAGGAAAGCTTTTTTAAAGCATGATAAATAGAGCCAGTATCTGAAAGAAAGCTATTTGCTAATAATTGACGCGCTTCTGGACTAAGTCTTAATCCAAATTCTTGCTCTTGTTCTGTTATCCATTTTGTTAATTTCCCGCTTTTTAATAAAGGAAATTCTTTATCTCCCTTGGCTTTTTGCTTAATCCATTTTTGTAAAGAATTACTTAATATCTTATCGTTTTCATAAAAGATAATCATCAAATCCTTAGCTAATTCAACTTTTTGAGCTTTCAAAATTGTCAAAAAATCATTACGAAATTGAATATTTGTATTTTTAAAAATATTTTTGATTAATATTAAACGACTACCAGAAAAAAGAGTTTTACTTTTCAGAACATCACTTAAAACAGAAAGATCTGGAGGTATCTTAGCTTTATCAGAAAAATCATAATCAAAAAAAGCCGGAGCGTCTTTTTGATAAAACTCCTTTACTTTTAATAAATATTGCCATGAACGAAAAGAATCTTCTCCGTGAATAAGATAAAGCATAATTATTCTTTTTGACATTTAGGACAATAGAAAGTTGACCGACCTTTCTGAACTATCCTTTTTATCTGGCCCTTGCAGCGAAAACATTTTTCTTGATGATAAGCTCGCAATTTAGAAGCATAGTTACCAAACTTGCCTTCTGTGTCTTGATACATCTTATCAGCCACTGTTGATCCTTTAAATTCTACTGCCTTTATTAAAACTTTTTTAATGTTTTGATAAATTCTTTTTTTCTCTAATAAGGTTAATTCTTGTACATCTTTAAGAGGATTTACTTTTGCTGCCCATAAAATTTCACTAGCATAAATATTCCCAATTCCAGCTATAATATTCTGCTCTAATAAAACTTCTTTTATCTTGCCTCGTCTCTTTTTATTTAATGAATTTTCAAAGTTTTTAAAAGTAAAATCTTTAGCTAAAGGATTTAATCCTAATTCTTTAATTTCTTTTAAGTCTTTGACTTTATCTGTTTTTTCTAAAAGAATCCTAGCAAATTTTCTTAAATCTGAAAGCGCTAAATAAGTTTGATTACTTAATTTAAGTTTAAAATGGATATATGGGTCTTGTTTTATAAACTCTTCTGAGCCTACTAAAATCCTTCCAGTAAGCTTTAAATGAATTAAACAACTCCAACCTCCACTAAGATTAATGATGATGTTTTTTCCTTGACGATTAACACCTAGAATAGTTCTATTAATAATTGTCTTTTTAAATTCCTGCTGACTAATCCTACCTCTTAATAATTTCACCCAACCAAACCAAACATCTTTGATTATCAAGCCTTTTGTTTTCCTATTTAATTGACGCGTGATTGTCTCTACCTCTGGTAATTCAGGCATATAAATAAATTTAAATTAATACAAACTACTGCGCAGGGATATAATCTGGGTCTATGGGTAAAGTAAAGGTAAAGATAGAGCCTCGACCCAAGACAGATCTAGCTGAAATTTTCCCACCATGTCGCTCAATAATGTTTTTAGCTAAATACAAACCCAAACCAATGCCACTGGTTTGTTCTTTTAACACTTGCTTTGATCTAAAAAACTTAGTGAATAATCTTGGCATATCTTCTGGTGATACTCCTTTACCTGTGTCTTCTATAGAGATCATGATAAAAGGTTTGTTTTCTATTGGATCAATTTTTATTCTAACTTCTCCATTTTCAACATTATACTTAATAGCATTATCTACTAAAATCTCTAATACTAATTTAATCCTTAAAGGATCCATCACAAATGGCTTTAAGTTAAATTCTGGTCGATGAAATATTAACTTTACACTACTTTTCTGAGCTGAAGGTTCAAATTTAATAAAAGTTTCTTCAATAATTTTTTCTAAATCAGCAACAATAAATTGAAAACCAAATCTTCCTTCTTCTATTTGAGCCACATTTAATAAATCTTCTACGGTTTTTAAACTTTCTTGCATTGCTTTTTGACCATCATTAAGTAATTGTTCTTGTTCTGGATTTAAGGGTCCTAAATCTTTTTTAGCTAATAATTCCAATATCCAAGCCAAACCAGACATTGGCGTTCTTAATTGATGAGCCACTATTGTAATAAAATCTGATTGTATTTTCCTTAAAACCTCTTCTTTGGTTAAATCATGAACAATGCGTAAAAATCCATACAAATGACCTTTGTCATCTATTACTTTAGTAGTCACTATCTCTAAAACCATTTCTTTTGGTTGAAAAAACTTTATTTTTATCTTTTCAGGATAAGAATCAATAGTTCTTTCCATGACCACAGGCGCTAAGCTAGGAAAAATTAATTTGGCTAAAGTGCCATAATGAACATCATTACTTAATTCTGGAGTCACTATCTTACCAATAAGATCTTTCTTGCTTAAATTAAGAAACTTAACCATGGCTTCATTAGCCAAAACAATTTCAAAATTTTGGGTATAGGAAATAACCGGATCATCAATACTACTAATAATGGCATTGATTTGATTCCTTTCAACATCCAAACGATAAATCTTATCTACATTCTCTATCAAAATCACTGCCATAATTAAATAGAAAACAAACAAACCAATGCTGATTATCAAATTCAAAGGCCAATCTATCCATAAAAAATTAAAAACAATTTGCCCAATTAAAATGCCCCCAAAAAACCAAAAAAGTAAAAGTTGGGAAGAGAAAAAATGTCTTTTTAATTTTGCAAAAAATTTAAACATAAAAACAATTTAAATATCTAACTCTTCCATTTTCCCCCAATCTTTACCTTTTCTGATTTTCACTTCCAAAGGCACACTCAAAACAACAGCCGTTTCCATTATCTTTTTAAAACAAGGGGCTATTTCCTTTATTATCTCAGATTTAATTTCCAGTATCAACTCATCATGAATTTGAACTAATATCCTTGCTTGTTCTTCTATTTGATGTTGGAAAATATATTCTTGAATCTGAATCATTGCCATCTTAATTATATCAGCGGCTAATCCTTGAATTGGCGCATTAAAAGCTATTCTTTCTTGCTCTTTGGCTCTTCTACCCAAAGTGCCTAAAAGAGGCAATAATCTCTTACGACCAAAAACAGTTTCCACATATCCATTTCTCTTAGCTATTTCTAAAGTATTATCCAAGTATTTTTTCAAACTGGAAAATTGGGTAAAATATTTTTGTCTAAAAACTTCTGCTTCTTTTAAAGAAATATTAGCGGTTTGAGCAAAAGCTCTATTACCCATTCCATAAATAATACCAAAATTCAAAGCCTTGGCTTGATTTCTCATTTCTAAAGTAATTTCTTCTTCTGGTTTGCCATGAACATAGCTTGCGGTTGCCAAATGAACATCTTTATTTTGATTGAAAATTTCCATCATTTTCTTATCTTGAGAAAGATGAGCTGCTAGTCTTAATTCTATCTGCGAATAATCAAAAGAAACCAAAGAAAATAATTCTTCTGCTACAAAAGCATTACGAATTTGTTTATCTAAAGATTCGTTTTGGGGAATATTCTGCAAATTAGGCTTTTCTGAAGAAAGACGACCTGTAGCTGTTCCAGTTTGATTCCAAATGGTATGAATCCTTCTTGTCTTTTCATTAATAAACTTAGGCAATGTTTCCAAAAAAGAATTTTCTAATTTCTTTAAACCGCGATATTTTATCAATAAAGGGATGATTGAATGTTCTTTTTCTATCTTAAAAAGTTCATCCATTTTAGTTGATATTTTTCGCGTACTGGTTTTCTTAAGATCTTTTGGAGAAATACCTAAATTTTCAAATAGAATTACAGATAATTGTTGTGGCGAATTAATATTAAATTCTTGACCAGCTAATTGATAAATTTGTTCTTCCAATTTTTTAATTTCTTTTTTATTAGTCTGATCTAAGTCTTTTAAAAAATCTAAATCCAATAAAATACCATTTTCTTCCATTAAAGCTATTATTGGTATTAAAGGTTTTTCAATCTTGGTCCAAACATTTTCCAGTCCTAAGACAAGTATTTTTTCTTCAATCGCTTTCATTAAAGGCAATAATAAAGCTAAAGAATTTTCAAATGATTCTTCTGTTTCTTGTTTTAAAAAGAATTTTTCCAAAGAAGATATTTTGTAATTTTTCCTATCTGGGTCAATCAACCAAGCAAGTATTTTTATATCATCTATTAGAATTGAAGGAAACATTTTTAATTCTTCAAAGATAACCTTGGCTTCAAAACTGGCTATTTTTTTTGTCTGCCAGTCAATTTGTTCTTTAAAAAAATCATTAAATAAATTCTCTGGCAGGTAATACAATTTATCTACAAAACTAATACCCAAACCCTTTACTTTCCTTGCTCCCCATTTTTCCCCTTGATAATCCAAAAGCAATCCTAAGGTTTTTTCTGATTTAATCTTGGTTATTAAGTCTTTTAAAGCAATTGGGGTGTTTATAATAAACAATGAATTTTTAATTTGTTTTGAAGCTTTTATCTCTTCATTAACAAATACCCTTGAAAGCAAGCTATGAAATCCTAATTTACCTAATAAATTTTTCAAATTTTCCTCATCTGGAATTTCAAATTTAGCTTTTTCTAAATTAAAATCTTCCAAAGGTATTTTTCTTTCAATTAATACTAAATGACGACTAAAATAAGCTTGATCTTCAAAGTCTTTTAATTGTTTAAAGATTCTTGGCGTTATCTTTAATTCTGGGTTTTTATTGATTAATTCTTCTACCGTTGAGGATTCTTTTAATTGTATATAAAGATTGTCTAAATTATTGAAATTTTTAATTAACATTAAAGCGGTTTTTTCACCAATAGCTGGCACTCCAGGAATATTATCAGAAGGATCTCCTTTTAAAGCTTTCCAATCAATTAATTGTTCTGGTTTTAATTGAAATCTTTCTTTTATCTTTTCTTTATTGTAAATGATTTTATCCTGAAGACCGCGCCCAAAAGTATAAACAAAAACTTTATCATTAACTAATTGCAAAGTATCTAAATCACCAGTAATAATAAAAGTTTCTAAATCTTCGTCTTGGGTTTTTTCCACCACACTGCCTATCAAATCATCAGCTTCATAGCCTTCTGCTTCTAAGATAGGCACACCAAATTTTCTTAACAAATCTTTAATTATTAAAATCTGTTCATAAAAATTATCTGGCATTTTTTCCCTTTTGATTTTGTATTCTTTGTATTCTTGATGTCGAAAAGTCGGTGCGGCCAAATCAAAAGTAGCCACTACATAATCTGGATTTAGCTCTTTAAGCATTTTCAAAAAAAACAACATAAACCCATAGACCCCATTAACTAAAACACCATCAGGCGAAGTTAAAGGAGGCAAGGCATGATAAGAGCGATGCGCTAAGGCATACGAGTCAATAATAGCTAATTTTTTCATAATTTCACTATTTAAGGGATATAAAATTCCAATATCCTTGTATTTTTTTCTAACATTTTAAACTTTATTTTCCAATGCTTTAAAGGTAATAATTTTTTAACTTTATTACCCCATTCAATAAATATTATATTCGTTGGCTCAGATATAATTTCCTTAAAACCCAAAGATTCTATCTCTTTTATTTTCTCTAAACGATAACAATCTAAATGCCATAATGTTTTAAAAGAATTCTTAATCTTATTAGAAAAAGGAAAGCTTTTCATTATTAAAAAGGTTGGGCTAAAAACTTTTTCTTTTAATTTTAAAGATTTAGCCACGCCTTTTAAAAACTCTGTTTTGCCACTACCTAAATCACCTTCTAAAGAAACAACAAAAGCTTGTTTATTAGAAACAGGCTCTCGTTTTAATACAGATTTAATAAAAAAACCAGCAATTTCTTGCGTTTCTTTTGGGCTTTCACTGATAATTTTAAGCTTCATTATCTAATTTTAACATAATAATTAGCTTTTCTAAAGAACCTTAGAATGATATAATAAAACTATGAGTGATTTAACAAAAAAAAGAGAAGAAAAAATAAAATCCCTTTGGCAAGAATCTAAAGAAAGAGCCGCTCAAGAATTAGCTCTAAAACAAAATCTTGCCTACATTGATTTGAGAAAAACCCCTATAGAAACCAGTGCTCTGGGCATTGTCCCTGAACAAGAAGCTAAAGAAGCTAGCTTGGTTGTATTTCAAAGAATAGGCAATAAAATTAATCTTGCTGTCTTAGATCCAGCTAATTTTAAAGCTTTAAAAATCATCAGTGATTTAGAAAAACAAGGATATAAGATAAAGACCTTTGTTGCCACTCAAGAAGGCTTAAATCAAGCTTGGAAAAATTATACTTTTGTCCGTCCGCGTTTAACAGAATTAACTCATTTTATAGAAATCACTCAGGCTGAATCTATAGAATTCAATGACCTTCATGAAAAATTATTAACAATACCTGCTGAAGATGTAACTACTTTAGTTTCATTAATTCTTAAATCAGCTGTTATCATTGATGCTTCAGATATTCATATTGAACCCCAAACAGATCAGGCCTTGATTCGTTTCCGTGTTGATGGTGTCTTGTATGATGTTTGTGAAATTGACAAAAAGAAATACCACACTCTTAATCAGAGATTAAAATTATTAGCTGGATTAAAATTAAATATTGAAACTGTTTCTCAAAACGGACGTTTTACTATTCAAAACAATAAAGATTTTATAGATGTTCGTGCCTCTAGTCTTCCTGGCCCTCAAGGAGAATATTTGGTTTTCCGTCTTTTAAATCCTCGACGGGGCGCTTTTGGTTTAAGTGATTTAGGAGTTAGTCTTAATAGTGCTAAGATTTTTAAACAAACAATTTCTGCTCCTAATGGAATGGTCTTACTTACTGGGCCAACTGGTTCTGGTAAAACAACAACCCTCTATACTTTTCTAAAAGAAAAAGTTTCTCCAGGGATTAAAATCATTACCTTAGAAGATCCTATTGAATACAATATTCCTGGCGTTAATCAAACCCAAGTGACTAAAAGATATGATTTTGCCAATGGTTTAAAATCAATTCTCCGCCAAGACCCAGATGTAGTAATGGTAGGAGAAATGAGAGACTCAGAAACTGTCAGAACAGCGCTTCAAGCTTCTTTAACTGGTCATCTTGTCTTTTCTACCTTGCATACAAATGAAGCCTGTGGCACTATAGCCCGATTATTAGAGCTTGGCGCTGATTCTTCAACTATTACCAATTCCCTAAGATTGGTTATTGCCCAAAGATTAATTAGGCGTCTTTGCCCTGATTGTAAAGAACAATACACTCCTTCTCCTGAAATCAAAGAACAATTAATTAATGCTTTTAGCATTCTTTCTCCTAAAAGCAAAGTTGCTATTCCTAAAGATATTCCTGTTCTTTTTAAAGCTAAAGGCTGTGAAAAATGCCATTGGCTAGGATATAAAGAACAAATAGGTATTTTTGAACACTTTACAATGAGTCCACGTATTATTCAAAAAATCAAACAAGAAGCAGATCAAAATGAATTAAGAACTACAGCAATCGATGAAGGTATGGTGCCTCTATTCCATGATGGATTATTAAAAACAATTGAAGGCATCACTTCTTTAGAAGAAGTAATTAGAGTTGCTGGTGATATTTCATACATTCAAGATCTTTATAAAGAACTTTTTTCACAAATTTTAATTCGTGGCGTCACTGTCACTTCTCAAGAATTAAAAAAAATAGAGCAATTGCTCCAAGATAATAAACCCATAGCGTCTTTATTAAAAAACCAATCTGCAGAAAAACAAATTGGTTTTATCCTTGCTTCAGCTCTAAAATCTAGAGCCACTGATGCTCATTTTGAGCCAGAAGAAAAACAAGGCCTAGTCAGGCAAAGAATTGATGGTGTTCTTCATCCTTTAGCTTCTTTTAACATTACTGATTATCCAAAGATAATTAATGAAATAAAAAACCTCAGTGGATTAAAAACTGAGGAAACTCAAAAAGTCCAAGAGGGCAGATTTCGTTTAATTTTACCTGACCAATCATTTGATCTTCGTCTTTCTATTATCCCTGGTGGTTATGGAGAAAGTGCCTCTATAAGAATCTTAGGTGGTGAAACTTCAATGCTTGAATTAGAAAAATTAGGTTTTCTTCCTTCAACCCAAGAAAAAGTTGAAAAAATCCTAGAAAAAAAAGTTGGGCTCATTTTAGCTGCTGGCCCAACTTCTTCTGGAAAAACAACCACTTTATTCTCTTTGCTTAAAAAATTAGCTAAACCTGATGTTAAAATAATCACCGTAGAAGATCCAATTGAATATCGTTTGCCTAATATTATCCAAACACAAATTAATGAAGAAAAAGGATATACCTTTGCTAAAGCCCTTCGCAGTTTACTTCGCCAAAACCCAAATATCTTCTTGATTGGAGAAATCAGAGATAAAGAAACAGCCCAACTTGTTTGGGAAGCTTCATTAACTGGTCATCTTGTTTTCTCAACTATTCATACTAATGATGCTTTAGGTGTTGTTTCCAGATTAAAAAGCTTGGAAATTCCATCAGAAGAAATGATTGCTGGTATTAATCTTGTTATTGCCCAGAGATTAATTCGTTGCCTCTGTTCTCATTGTAAAGAAAAAGTAAAAATCCCTAAAGAAATCATTCCTTATGCTAAAAAAGCTTTAAAACAATTTCCTGAATACAAACAACCAGAGTACATTTTTCAAGCTAAAGGATGTGCTCAATGTAGTTTTACAGGTTATCAAGGACAAATTGGAATTTTTGAAACTTTAATTCCTCCTGCCCAAACAAAAGACTTAACTCAAGTAGATTTTCCCAAATTAATAGATGATGGAACAATTAAGGTTCTTTTAGGCCAAACTTCTTGGGAAGAAATTAAAAGAGTTTTAGGAATTTAAATTAAAAAAAGGGCTCATTAATCTGCAGGCAAATAATCCCAAAGTGGGAGTTCAAGATTATCCCGAGGTATATTCCAGGCCTAAGTCCAAAATACCCATCTGCAAATAATCCCCAAACAAGCAAATACTTGCGTGCCCACAGATTAATAAGTCCTTTTAATTTTCAAAACCCTACAACTTATTGTAGTATATAATTCTTTATTTGTCAAGTCTTTTTATCCCCAGATATTATTCCTTTTCTCTTACTTGTTTATCAACTTCTAAGCTAATTTTAGTTGCATTAATAATTTCCTCCAAAGGCATTGGCCATCTTCTCTGGTGCAAACAAACAGCTAGGCTTTGAAGTTCTTCTAATAACCCTTTTTGTTGTTTAGAAGTTTTCATTCCAGCTTTTAAGCCATAAGTTCTTAAGCTTTTAAAATCATCTAAGACAAAAACCTGACCTTCTGAATAAACCTCTAAATATTCTTTAGATAATTTCTCATCTCCTTGAGTTGTATAAACCAAATTAGCCACTGAACCATCTTTAAATTGAATCCCAGCAATAAAATTATCAGTAGTGAGATAAAAACTTTGTTGTGGGTTAATGGCAAAAGATTGTATTTTTTCTGACTCTGATTCAGTAAGATAACAAAACAAGTCAAACATATGACAAGCATTGCCAAGAATCCTGCCTCCCCCTTCTGTAGTGTTAACCCAATGGCTAGGAGCTAAATATGAATCATTAACCCGGTAATTGATTATTAAAGGACTTCTACGTTCACTAATAATTTCTTTAATCCTTTGAATAAAAGGAGAAAAACGACGATTAAAACCTACGGCTAAACTAATTGGCTGCTCTAAGCTTTGTATTTTCAAGGTTTGTATAATATCATCCAGTTCTTGCTCAGTCAAGCATAAAGGTTTTTCCACAAAAACATTCTTGCCAGCTTTTAAAGCGTCAATAATCATTGGCGCATGTAAATTATGCCTGGTTGCAATCATGATTAAATCTATCTCTGGTTGGTTTAAAAGTTCATGATAATCAGTTGTTGCCATAGTCGCTCCATATCGTTGAGCAAAATGTTTTGCCTTTACCTGATCGGTAACACAAATTCCTCTAATCTGATAAAATTCTTTGAGTTTTCTCAGGTTAGGCAAATGAACTAATTGCATAAAACTACCAACACCAATCAATCCTACTTGTATCTTGCCTTCTGGTACTAAAGGTGAACAAACTTGAATTGATTGTTCAGAATCTTTTTCTTTTAAAGCAGTGGCATAAGTTAATAAAACTGCTAAAGGTTTTTTAGAAGAATTTAATAGTTTATAAGCTAAATCAGCTTGTTCTAAAGCATATTTTCCTTGAACCAATGAAGAAAAATTAATTTTCTTTTCTTGTAATAATTCTAGATAAGCTTGTAGATTCCTGTTTTCTGTCCAACGAACATAAGCATAAGGATAATCTTTGCCTTGAATTTCATATTGTTCATCATTTCTGCCTGGGCCATAAGAAGTGGCAATTCTTAAATCAATTTCTTTTTCATACCAAGGCAATCTTTCTATCTTTAATCCAATATCACCCACTACTACTACCTTGCCTCTTTTTCTAGTCAAAAGCATTGCCTGATTAATAATTTCATTATTTGATGAATCAGCTGCAGTAATGATTGTAGCATCAACACCTTGAAAATCAGTTAATGCATGTATTTTATTTAAAAGATTTTTATCTTTAGGAGAAAAAGCATCATTTAAACCATTTTCTTTAGCTTTTTTAATTCTTTCTTTAGATAATTCAATGCCAATAGTTTTAATACCATTAGCTAAAAGCATCTGGGTTGTTAATTGACCTACTAATCCCAAACCAATAACAACAGCACTTTCTCCAATTCTTAAATCTGCTTGTCTAATGCCTTGTAAGGCAATTGCGCCTATTGTGGCTGAACAAGCTTCTTCTGGTTCAACACCTATTGGAACCTTAGCTATTAAATTCCGAGGCACAGCTATAAATTCAGCATGAGAGGCAATATTAGCTCCAGCGCAAACAACCAAATCATCTTTTTTAATATCATTAATATCTTTACCCACTTTTACTACTTGACCGCAACAACTATAACCAGGAGTAATTCCTGATTCTAACATCTCATTAACTATCTTATAGGCGCCAATAAAACCACGCTCTTTAGCTAATCTTAATCCTTTAGCTAATTTTGTTGGATATTTCAAAATCTTCAAAGGCAAAGGTTGTTTAGCAAAACTCAAACTTGATAATTCTGTGCCTGAAGAAATCAAAGAATAAAGATTTTCAACTAAAACCTTATTAGCGCCACAACCTGGTGCTGGCACCTCTTCTACTAAAACTTTTCCTTTTTTAAAAACTACTTGCCTCATAAATTAAATTGATTTAATCACCTATTAAATCCCATTGTTCTTCTTCTACTAATTGAATAAATTCTTCTGCTGCTTCTTTAGCTGCTGGGTTTAATTCTACAGCTTTTTTAGCATATTCAATAGCTTTGCCTTTGTTTTGTAATTTAGCATATGTAGCTGCCAAACCTCGATACAAAGAATCATCTTGAGAATCTAATTGAATTGCTCTTAAATAAAGATTTTCTACTATTAAATACTCTTTCTCAGGTATCAAAAGACTCAACACATATAAAATTTGATTTTTATCTGCAAAAGGATAATTAAGCTTAGCTGCCTTAATAAAATTTTCATTCGCTTTTCCTATATCATTCAATTCATTATAAGCTACTCCTAAAATATAATAAGCGGTAGCGATTTTTGGATCAATTTCTATAACTTTTTGTATTTCTTGGATGCCTTTTTTAACCTCTCCTTTTAAAAGAAAAAGCTTTGCGGCAAATAAATGAGAGCTCGGAAAATAAGGGAATTTAGAAAGCATCATTTCCGTTGATTCTTCAGCTTTTAAAAGCCATTTTTGATCCCATTGAGAAAGTATCGTTTCCAGATCAGCCTTGGCGTTTACTAAACTAAAACGCCACGGCATTTCTTTCGCTTTCTTTTCAGCGACAATAATTAATAATTCTAATATTCTTTTTTTCTCCTCTTCTTCAATTTTAAAACTACGTAAAGAATACATTTTCTTTACTGCAATAACAATATCAACTTCAAAAAAAGTCGGATTATTGATTATTCTTTTTAACTCTTGAAAAGAATCTTCTCCTTGGCCTTGCTTCATAAAATGGCCCACTCTAAAAATTCCGTTACTTACTAAGTAGGGCTTAATAACCCATTGAATGGTAGAAAAGGTAACCAAACAAATAATAACAATTATTATTAATGTCTTGCCTATTTTCGAAGCATAACCTTTTTTATCTTTTACCATAAGACAAGTTTTCGAAGAGTGAGGCAATTTTATCTCTACAAGTGAGGCAATAAAAGCTAAGACCAAAAAAAACATTAAATAGCTTTCATGAAAATCAAAAAGAAAAACATTCTGAACAAAATACCCTATTAAACAACCCCCTAAGGCTAGTGAGGGCAAAAACCATTCTTTTTTTCTCCTTAAGTAATTTAAAAAATAAAAAGCAATACAAAAAAGAGACAAATAAGATAAAAATCCAAAAATTCCATTTGTCGCCAAGACTTCCATTGGTTTATTATGGGCCCTATCAAAATAAAAATCTTCAGGTAAATATTTCATAACCTCAGGATTAAAATTTGTCACATAAGCAGCTTCATAATTTTCTTGACCCCAACCAAATAAAGGTTTTTGCAGAAAACTTTGCCAAGCAGTACCAGCAGAAAAAATACGAGACTTAGCTGTAGGATCTGTTAATGAAATAGAAGCAAACCTACTTAAAATTGAATTATTTTTTACAAAATCAGTATTTTTACCAACAAAAGCAAAAATAGATGTCCCTAAAATCAAAATTAAAAACAATATTGAAAATCTTTTTAAAGACAATAAGTTATTGTCTTTGGAAAGAAAAATTATTGATAAAGCAATAAAAATGATGCTTATTAAGTAACCCACCATTGCTCCTCTTGTTAAAGTGGCAAAAAGCAAAAGACTTTGTCCTAAAAAAATTAAGAACCAAATTATACTATCATTACAAGGGAAAAACGCAGCAAATGATGAAATCTTATTGCTAAAATTATTTTGCTTCAATCGCAATAACTCAAATCCTTTAAAATAAAAATATAAAGCCAAAAAGGAATTAAAGAGTAAATAAACAGCAAAAAAAGAAGGATTACCAGTATAACCAGCCAAACGCTCACCAGTTAATTGGGCTGTAATTCTCCCTATCCCAGAGTAAGCGAAAATTGCTAAAATTGAATAAAACACACCTATGCCTGACTGTATTTTGAGAATCTTTTCTATCTCTAAATAATTAAAGGTTGTTACAATAATTGAAAAGAAAGCAATAAAATACCAAATTCCTAACACTCCTTCCATTCTCTCATTATTAGAAAAAAAACTGTAATTAAAATTTGCTCCGAATAAAGCAGAAATAAAAATAATAACTCCAAAAACAATTACTGCTTTTGCTAAAAGATTAAAAAATGTCCTCTTTTTTTCTAAATCAGAATTTCGTTCTCCTAGCATCCATAAAGTCCAGAGTATAATCATTAAGCCGATAATTATACGAAAAACCGTTGCCTTACCAATAATAAAAGGAAAATAAGTTTGAATATTAACGAAAAAAGGGCTAAACAAACTTGCAATTATAAGATAAAAAATTATAGTTTTTAAATTAATTTTCATAATATTTTACAATTAACTTGAATAGAAACTAAAATATAGCACCTTTAATAACAATCCTCCGCTCCTCCAATCACATTAACAACACATTATCGCTTATAAATTTTGATTAGCTGCTATTCTTGTTAAAGGCCCAAAATAACCAGTAGTAATTATTCCCTTAAATGCCTGGTATCTTTGAACTGCAGCTTGAGTCAATGGCCCAAAATAACCAGTTACTAATTTTTCCGGATAGATATCATTTCCTATATTAACTAAAAATTGCTGAAGACATTCCACTTCAGAAGAATTCATCCCATAATATAAATCCTGGGAAAAAATTGAACAACTAAGACTGTTTTGATATGTTTTTTGCATTGCTATTTGCGTTTGCAAAAGGACTACTTGTCTTTTCAATTCATCAATTTTTTTTAACAATGCTTGAATTATTTCTTCTTCTTGTTGTTTATTTAACTCAACGTTTATCACTTCCCAAGAATAATAATAAGTTTTATTTTCTTCATTGCCAAAAGAAGCAATAAAAGGAATAAAGTAGACAGCTTTATTTTTAGCCCCCATTCCTTCAATATATACCTCTTGAATATTTGTTGCAGAAAAATCAAAAAAACCTATAGTTTTCTTACCTTCAACACTCTCTATTATGTATGGAATTTTATCAATTGGTGTTTGCTCAGGAATTGTAAATTTTAATTTAATCATCCCAGAACCCCCCATGATCTTTTGCCATTTTGCCTCCCAGTTTTTAATTGAATCAGTGACTGACAGAGAGCTCTTGTTTTGAATTGGCAAATAATAAGTATAGGGAAACAATGTAAAATCCTGCAAGAAACTACTCTGATAGCAATATTTTTCTCCTAAAGAACAATTATTAACAGCATTTGCAATAACCCAATTCATAAAAACAATTGAAAAATCTTCAGAAAATCCGTTTTTTTTAAAAGCATAATTTAAAGCATCAATACCACTAAAAGGAGATTTTAAAGAATCAACTAATATATCAACATCGTAAAAATCAACTAAATAATGCGCCAATAAATTAACTTTGGCATAATCATAGCTGCTATTATTCCAATTTAACAAAGAAAGTTCAGTGCCTCTTAAAAATTGCTGCAGCCTATTTCGTACACTACTCTGATCCCATTGTCCTCCATACCCTAATAAAGTTTCTGTATATTCTGCCCTGGCTTCATTAAGCCAAATTTCTTCTTTTGGATTTTGATTTAAGGTGATTAAATGTAAAAATTCATGAGCAAGATGATAGCTAAGATTATCAAGAGATAATAATAAAACATCATCAAAGTTTAGATATATTATCTGCCCCATATTAGAGCGTGGGTAAAGTTGAGCTGAATAATGATCCTCTGCTTGGATATAACCGCCAATCGTTGGTTTCATTTTATGCAGCACTACAATAATCCGCGAATTGTTATCTATTCCTGGGTTATCTTCATTGCCGAAAGTTCTTGTTAAATTAGGGTAAATCTTGTATTCAAATTCATTAGCCAAGCTGTAAAGCTTGTTATCTATCTCTTGTCTATTTCCAGAAGAAAGATCTTTTAACAATTCCTTATCAGCATAGAAATACAACTTATTTGTAATTTTTATAAGCTCTGTTTCTGTGTTAGCACGTCCAAAGAAATCATAATCAAATTGAATGTTAAAAGAACGCTCTTGACCTAAGTGAATATCTTGAGCAAAAACTTCCTGAGAAGTATTTAATCCAATTATTAAAATAAAAAAAAATATTCCTAGACAAAAAGAAAATTTTAGTTTTCGATAAATCATTAAATATATATTATCAAAAAAATGAAGAAAAATAAAGAAACTTATTAAATCAAAAACCGCCCTTTTGGGCGGTTTTTGCAACTATCAAACTTTTAGAAAGTTGATAATTAAACCTGCAAGGAAAGGTTATGTCGACAAATACAAAGAAGGAGCTTTCAAACCACCAATACCAGTAGTTTGTTCCCTAGGAGTGGTCAGTTCGTTATCAGTTCCCCATATAATCTTACCAATTGAAACATGATACCAAGCAGGAGTTGTTATATTAACAGTATGGTACTGAAAAGTACAAACAGCTGTTGAGCCGCTAGGAATTCTCCATACATGTTTTGTGGTATCTTCTACTGCAGTAGAGTCACATATCCATGTAGACCCCGTAGCAGACTGAGCTCCAGGAGTGAAAATAACTGCCTCCTTAATACCTGGGCTCGCTGTTGTAGGGCTATAAGTTGCGCTTTCAATAGTAGGAATATAAATATCACCACTATTAGCAGTAATACTGATTCCAATAGTAAAATCACCAACGTCATTTATTGTTGTCGTGGAAGAATCTGAGCGAACTGATGATGCAGAAGAAAGAGCAAAAGTAGGAGCTGCTGTATAAACTGTTAAAAGATTACCAGTAATGGCTCCGCTATTCTTTCGAGAAACTCCATTAGCATCATACCCAACTAAACCAGCGTTAGTAGGAAGAGAAACGCTAACACCACTAGTAACTGTAGGATTAGCTCTTACAACACCTTTAACTGTCAAAACTTTAGTAGTATCAGCAGAAACAGGCAAAGTAAAGGAACTAAAAGTAACTATTCCTGTAGTTGTTGTTGCTGCTGTAGCTAATAAGGTTGTTCCATCGTACAATTCTACTGCTGATATTGTACTATTGTCATTAGTAACAACATTAATTTCTCCTCCTTTAAAAGTCATATCAACATTTTCTACTTTAACATTGATTTTCATCAAGTCAACTCTTGTAATTGCTGATGCGCTAGCAATAAAGTTGCCAGCTACTGGGCTGTCAATTGCTGCTGTAGTAGTAATAACAGGAGCTTGAGCAGCTGAAGTAGTAAAGTTATGTGCAGTTAAAGCTGTAGCCGGACCATATACATTTAAACCAAGGCTATCAACTCCTCTTACTCCATTAGCTGGAATAAGAACAGAGATAGCACCAGCATATTGTGGTACAGAAACAGCACTAGCTTTAATGGATAAAACTTTTTCTGTATCCTTAGCAACTAATATATCTAAACCATCTAATTGCATGGTATAGGCAGTTGCGTAATTAACTTCATTAAAGTTAGCCTGTATAGCAGTAACCTCTTTCAACATTGTATCACCATCCCAAATAGAAATAGAGCTAAGATCTCTCCAAGGAAAATCATCAGTAATTCCAAATTGAAGATTAACTCTTTTTATACGGATGTCAGAATTTGTAGCTTTTACTTTATAAGTGGATACTTCTTTATTAGTATTGCCACCATAAAGAGTTACTGTTCCTGATCCTGGAAGAGGATTTTGGGTCACAGTTAAAGTCCCTTCTGTTGCACCATGTGCTGTTGTTGTAGTAGTTTCACCAGGGATTGTAGTTGTTGTTGGAGTACAATACAAAGCGTTGAATTTAGCTCTAGTTGTAGAACCAACATAACCAGTTCCATGAGTTAATCCCCATGAAGCCAAAACTTCAGAAGCATAGAGTTCCTGGAATTTAATAACTGCTGCTTTGGTTAAAGCACCAAAGTAAGTAGTTTCATATCCAGAAGCTCCAGCTCCAGCTCCAGCAATAGCTACCTGAGTCTGAGTATCTTGGTTCAAACCCTGTTGAAGGGTTTTTACTGCAGCGCTTGTCATTCCTTGTGAAAGGTCGCTATAAAGACAAAGTCCTGTAGTTGTTGGTGCAACTGGTTTTTCTGCCAATTGAGCTAATAATGCTGCAATTTGGGCTTCTAGTTTTGCAATTTGCTCTTCTAGTTCTTCCATTGATGCCCCCAAGGCAGGAGCGGCAACACCAACTAACATCAAGCCAGCAAGGACAATTGCAATAATTTTTTTATTCATTGTTAATTTTTAATTTGATTAATTTTATGATTATTACCGACCAACCATATAAATTAGTGAAGAGCGCTCTTGTAATGCACTCACTAATTTATTAAAGGTTAATAATTTTTTTCTTCTATAGATTCCTCTGTTAAGGGAATAATAGAAGAACCCTCATCCAAATTCTCTGAAGTTGAAGTTTCGACCTGAACATCCAAAGAAAGGATTGACAAAAGTTGATTAATGCTTTCTATCTTTTCCATCGCTGTTAAACAA
Source organism: Minisyncoccota bacterium (assembly GCA_028694995.1). Classification (GTDB taxonomy): domain Bacteria; phylum Patescibacteriota; class Minisyncoccia; order UBA6257; family UBA6257; genus JAQTTC01. Next base: position 170,594 of record JAQVJU010000001.1, on the reverse strand, counting down.
TCCCCAGCTTTAAAAGATTCACTCGCTTCTGATAATAAAGCCTTAGCTTTGATTACTTCACTCATAGACCATTGATTCATTAATATTTTCATATCAGTGTCTGCAAAATAACCACTTATTTCAATCAAATTATTGCTTAAAAAACTAGGGCATTGATTAATCTCATCTGTTGTTTCAATAATTAAAGCTAAAACCTGAGATTGAGTATTCTCCACTGTTTTAGTTAATTCTTGTTTATCATTTTCTTCTAAAACAATTCTATCAGCCATCCCTTGTAAATCTTTACTTTTTTCTTGAATATTTTTAGAAACATCTAAAGCTACTTGTTTCTTATTTATCTTTTTTATTTCTTGAGGTACTAATTCTAAATCTTTATTAATAGTCTTTACCATTTCTTTAATTTCTTTTTCATGGTTTTGAATTTTAGATAAATCTTCCATTCTAGATTTAGCAATTTCTAAACGCACCATTGGTTTTGCTTGATCTGAAGATAAATAAATTCTTGTATCTTGAGTTAATGTTTTGATAGGATATAAAATATTCCCAGGTAAAGATACCTGAGCAAATGAAAATGAAACAATTGCAAATAACCCTAATAAAACAGGAATAAAGTTTCTATGTTTAATAAAAGAAAATGAAACCAATCTTACCTTTGGTCTTTCTAAGATATTATTAAATTTAATTTCTAAAAGATTAGCTTTAAGCCAATTAACCCAATCATTATTGGGTTTTATTGTTTTAAATTCTTTAAGTTGTTCAATAAGATTTTTTTCGTTCATAGTGCTCTCTACTACTGAAGACGCTAAAACATCAAAATCGTTACACTTGTTATTCTAATTCTTTTTTTAGAGATTCCATAGCTCGATGAAGAATAACTCTAATATTACCTTCTTTTTTCTTTAATATTTGGGCAATTTCTTTATTAGGCATTTCATTTACATAACGCCAGATAATAATATCTGCATACAAAGGATTAATTTTTAGCAAAGCTTTTTTAATTCTTTCCATTTCAAAATTCAATTCTATTTTTTGAATAAAAGTTTGTTTAGCAATTTGAAAATCAGCTATTTCTCCCACATAATCCAAAGATAAAGGTTTTTTACTTTTTTCTCTGTAAAAATCAATTATTTGATTCCTAGCAATTTGAAAAAGAAAAGCTTTTGGATTTAAAACTTTTTTAGATTGTTTTTCTTTTTGAATTGTTTGTCTTTGCCAGAATTTCAAAAAAACCAAAGAAGTTAAATCTTGGGCAGTTTCTGCTGTATCTACTCTTAAATAGATAAAACGAAAAACTCTCTGTATATTTTCATCATAAAATTCTGAAAATTGATTTCTATCCATAATCTTGTATTAATTTAACTATCGTTCGAGCCAGTTTATCTGGATCATGACGCAAAAAAGGTCCTTTTCTTAATACTCTAGCAAAAATTACCTTTGGTTTTTTCCATTTTGATAATTCTTGACGATTGTATTTTACCATTTCCGCTTTTTCTTTCTTGTATTGTTTAAGATAATTACTTTTTGGTTTTTCAATATTAATTAGGAAATAATCAACCACATTCTTACCAAGATACTTTTCTAATGTAACAAAAAAATCCTTAGCTGTAAAATGATTAGTTTCTCCATACTTAGTCATTGTGTTACAGATGTAAAGCTTTTTAGCTTTTGATTTTTTAATTGCTTCTTTTACATTCTTAACTAGGAAATTAGGAATAATACTTGTATAAAGATCTCCAGGGCCAATAATAATCAAATCAGCTTGCTTTATCTCTTTTAAAGCATCTTTATTAGCTTTTGGTTGTGGATTTAAAAAGATTTCCTTGATAAAAAGATTACCATCATGCTTAGGCACATCAATATTAGATTCACCCACAACTAAAAAACCATTTTCCAAACGAGCAAAAAGCCGAGTGCATTCTAAAGAAACCGGAATAACCTTGCCTTTAATTCCTAAGATTTTAGCTGCTTCTTGAATGGCTAAATTAAAATCACCAGTAATTCTTTCCAAAGCTGTAAGAAAAAGATTACCAAAGCTATGTCCTTTTAATCCAGTGCCATTAACAAAACGGTAATTAAACAAAGTCGCTAAGATAGGACTTTCTGAAGAAAGAGCCACTAAAGCTCTTCGTAAATCTCCTGGAGGCAAGATACCAAATTCTTCTCGTAAAATTCCTGAAGAACCGCCATCATCAGCTATGGTCACAATGGCTGATAAATGCACCGGATATTTCTTAAGACCAGTCAGCACAGCAAAAACCCCAGTGCCTCCTCCAATCACAACTATTTTTTTCATATTACAAAATTAATCAATCTGTCTTTTACAAAAACAACTTTTTTGATTTTTTGTTTCTTAAGATATTTTTTAACTTGAGGAGAATCTTTAGCTATTTTCTTTGCTTCTGATTCTTTAATTCCTTTGGATACTAATATCTTGTCTCTAACTTTACTATTAACTTGCACTACTAAAGTAAAAGATTTTTCTTCAGCTATCTCTGTTTTATATATTGGCCATTTTTCAAGACCCACTGATTTTCTATGCTTTAATACTCCTTGCCATAATTCTTCTGCCAAATGAGGGGCAAATGGAGATAAGAGTAAAATTAAAGTTTCTTTATGTTTTTTATTTATCTTTTCTTTTGGTATTTGATAAAGACTATTAACATATTCCATTAAAGAACTAATCGCTGTATTAAAATGCATATTCTCTATATCCTCAGTAACTTTTTTTATTGTTTGATGCCTTATCTTTTCTAATTCTTCAATGTTCTTTTTCAATTTTCTTTTTGCCTCAGGCGTCATCTTAAAAACATCTTTTTCTTTAATTTTCTTAGATTTGTCTTTTTCTTCATTAATTAAAGACCAAACTCTATTAAGAAAACGATAAATTCCAATAACTCCTTGGGTATTCCAAGGTTTGGCAAAGGTTAAAGGACCCATAAACATTTCATACATTCTCAAACTATCAGCCCCATATTTTTTTATAACACTATCTGGACTAATTACATTACCTCTGGATTTAGACATTTTCTCTCCATCTTCCCCTAAGATAATCCCTTGATTAACTAAGCGAGAAAATGGCTCATTCGTAGAAACTACTCCAATATCATAAAGGAATTTATGCCAAAAACGAGCATAAAGAAGATGTAATACTGCATGCTCAACACCACCGATATAAATATCAACTGGTAACCAGGATTTTTCTTTTTTAATATCTATTAATTTTTTCTTGTTCTTAGGATCAACAAAACGAAGATAATACCAAGAAGAACCAGCCCATTGAGGCATGGTATTAGTTTCTCTTTTAGCTGGCCCTTTACATCTAGGACATTTTACATTAACCCAAGAAACAATATCAGCTAAAGGAGATTCATTCTTACCCGAAGGCTCATATTTTTTAATTTCTGGAAGTTTTAAAGGCAATTGGCTTTCTTTTAAAGGCACCAACCCACATTTTTCACATTTAATAATTGGAATTGGTTCTCCCCAATATCTTTGTCTAGAAAAAACCCAATCTCTTAATTTATAACGCACTGTTTTTGTTCCGCCCACATAAAGAGCTATCTTTTCTTGAGCTTTTTTATAAGGCAGACCATCAAAAGGACCGGAATTAATCAAAGTGCCATTAGCTGCCACCACTTCTTTAACTGGCAGATAAAACTGCTGAGCAAATGCCAAATCCCTTTCATCATGAGCTGGCACACCCATCACTGCACCTGTACCATAACTAATTAAAGCATAATCAGAAACCCAAACAGGCACTCTTTCTCTATTAGCTGGATTAATGACATAAGCGCCTGTAAAAACACCTGTTTTTTCTTTATTCACAGATTGTCTTTCAAAATCTGATTTTTGCAATGCTTGCTTGATATAATATTGAACTTCATTTCTTTGACTATCTTCAGTGATTTTTTCAAGCAAAGGATGCTCTGGTGCTAAAATTAAATAGGTTACCCCAAAGATAGTATCTATTCTTGTGGTAAAAGTTTTTAAATATTCATCTTGACCCACAATCTTAAATTCCACATCATAACCTTCTGAACGACCAATCCAATTTTTTTGCATTGTTTTGACTCTAGCTGGCCAATCTAATAAATCCAAATCTTCTAATAATCTATCCGCCATGGCTGTAATTCTTAAAACCCATTGTTTTAAGTTTTTCCTAGTAACTTCTTTACCACAACGATCACACTTGCCTTCAACCACTTCTTCATCTGCTAAAACTGTTTTACATGAAGGGCACCAATTAACTGGCACCTCAGCTTCATAAGCCAAGCCTTTTTTATAAAGTTGGAGAAAAATCCATTGAGTCCACTTATAATAATTAGGATCTGTTGTATCTACCTCTCTTTGCCAATCATAACTAAATCCCATTTCTTGAAGTTGTTTACGAAAACGCTTAATGTTTTTCTTAACCACTTCTTTAGGATTTCTTTTTGTCTGAATAGCATAATTTTCCGCTGGCAAACCAAAAGCATCCCAACCCATTGGATGCAAAACCTCTAAACCTTTCATCCGATAATATCGAGACAAAATATCAGAAGCCGTATAGCCCTCTACATGACCAACATGCAATCCTTCTCCTGAAGGATAAGGAAACATATCTAGAATATAAATATGTTTTTTCTTTGGCCTATCTGATGTATGCCAATTTTTATAATTATTTTTGGCCCAAAATTTTTGCCATTTGGGCTCTATTTTACTAGGTTGATAAGACATAAATATTTAAGAATTATCTTCTGGCAAGACCATACCTCCAGGCGGAGATTGAGGCAGTTTATCTGGTGAAATCAAAGGAAGATTTTCTTCTATTTGCTCAATCTCAGGATAAACAGGTAAATCAGATTCTCTCATTTGAAACATATAGCCATAAATCAAAACACCAAGGCCTAGAATTAAAACAAAAAGGATCAAAATTAAAATTGTTTTTTTCATAAAGATATTAAAATTTATTCAAGTTCTTTTGTAATAATATCATAAAACTTAGCAATTGTCATCTCTCCTAAATCTCCTTTTTTTCTTTTCCTCACTGCTATTTTCTGATTTTTTTCTTCTTTATCACCCACAATTAAGACATAGGGGATTTTCTGTTCTTCTGCTTTTTTAATATTTTTGGACAAAGTTTCTTCTCCAGACCAAACCTCAACTCTTAAATCCTTAGCTTGCATCATCTTGAAAACTTTTTGAGCAAACTTAGTATTTTTTTCTTTAATAGGAATAACCACTACTTGAACCGGAGCTAACCATAAAGGAAATTCCCCTCCATAATTCTCTATTAAAATTCCCATAAATCTTTCTATGCTGCCTAAGATAGTTCGGTGCAACATTACTGGTCTTTGTTTTTTGCCTTTCTTATCTATATAAAAAAGATCAAATTTCTCTGGCATTATAAAATCCAATTGAATTGTTCCACATTGCCAAGTGCGCCCTAAACAATCTTTTAAATGAAAATCAATCTTTGGTCCATAAAAAGCCCCTTGTCCTTTATTAACAATAAAATCAATGTTTTTTTGTTTTAAAGCTTGCTTTAATCCTAAGGTTGCTTTTTGCCACATTTTATCAGAACCCATGGCCTTTTCTGGTTTAGTGCTTAATTCAACATGATATGGAAAGCCAAATTTCTTATAAATACGATCACTTAAATCTATCACTCTAATAATTTCATCTGTAATTTGTTCTGGAGTCATATAGATATGAGCATCATCTTGAGTAAAGCTTCTTACTCTAAAAAGCCCTTGTAAGACTCCAGAAAGCTCATGACGATGAACTAAGCCTAGCTCAGCTATTCTTAAAGGTAATTCCCGATAACTATGAAGTGAGTTTTTATAAACTAAAATTCCTCCTGGGCAATTCATGGGCTTAATTGCATAATCTTTATCATCTATTTTAGTAAAATACATGTTTTCCTTGTAATGGTCCCAATGGCCTGATTGCATCCATAATGATTTGCTTAATAAAATAGGAGTTTTAATCTCTTGATATCCATTTTTCTGATGTTCTTTTTTCCAATAATCTTCAAGTAAATTTCTTAAAACCATTCCCTTGGGATGGAAAAAAGGAAAACCAATACCTTCATTATGAAAACTAAACAAATCCAAATCTTTACCAAGCTTACGATGATCTCTTTTTTCTGCTTCTTCTATTTGACATAGGTAATCTTGTAATTCTTTTTCTTTAGCAAAAGCAAAACCCATAATCCTTTGTAACATTGGATTGGTTTCTTTGCCTCGCCAATAAGCGCCAGACACCTTAACTAATTTAAAACTTAGAGGAAGCTCTTTAGTATTTTTTACATGAGGCCCACGACACAAATCAATAAAATCACCTAATTGATAAAGAGAAACTGATTTTATTTTCTTAGATTTAACTTTATCTTTTTCATCTTCTACTGTGGTGCCATATTTTTCTAAATCCTTAATCAATTCTATCTTATAGGTTTGATTTAAATCTTTGAATATCTTACTGGCTTGTTTTAATGAAACATTGCTTTTTTTAAAAGGCAATTCTTTTTTAATAATTTCTCTCATTTCTTTTTCTATTTTTGGTAAATCTTCCAAAGATAAAGTCTTACCAATATCAATATCATAATAAAAACCATTTTCAATTATTGGCCCAATGCCAAATTTAACCTTTGGATAAAGGTTTTTTACAGCTAAAGCTAAAACATGTGCTAAAGAATGACGAATTTTTTCCAAGCTGTCTTTTTGTTTCATTGTTTTCGTTATTAAACTAATGCCGTTATTAAACGGATTGAAGGTATTTTACTATAATTATTGTTCAAAAACAAATAATTTTTAAGCTTCCAAGTGCTTAATCTCTTCTAATCTTTCACCAATAATTTGATAAGTGCCATTGCGTTTATCCATTCTGCCCTCAACCATTAAAACTCTATCTTCTCTTAAAACATCTGTGTAATGATTTAATATTGCCGGATAAAGAACCACTTCAATTGAATTGTCATAATCTGCTAAACGAGTAAAAACCATAGGCTTGCCCACCTTGGTTCTTACCTGTTGGATTTTAGAAATAAATCCGCAAACTTTAATTCTTTTACCCAAATGATAAGGATTTAATTGAGTGGCTGTTAAAGCTATTTTACCTAAAATATTCTTGTAATTATCTAAAGGATGACTGGTTAAATAAAGTCCTAAAAATTCTCTTTCCCAATTCATTCTTCTTTCCTTATCTAATGAAGAATTTGGAGATTTATTTCTAAGATTTTTTAATAAATCATCTCCAGTTTCTTCTTGAAAAAGACACATCTGATTGCTGTCTTTTGAATTATTGTATTGGGTAATCCATTTTAAGATTTCTTCTAAATTATCTGCCATTAATTCTCTTTCACCAAAACAATCTAAAGCCCCTCCTTTAATCAAACTTTCCAAAGCTTTTTTATTCAATGCTTGTCTGGGAATTCTTTTAAGAAAATCTGCTAAATCTTGATAGACACCATTTTTTTGTCTTTCTTCTTGAATAGCCAAAGCCACTCCTTCACCAACATTTTTAATTGCCGCTAAGCTAAAGAAAATATCTCCTGTTTGCTTGTCAATCCCAAATTCAGCAAAAGAAGTATTAACTGAAGGTGGATTAACTTTAATCTTCATCCTTTTACATTCAGCTATCTCTGTGGCTATTCTATCCAAATTGCCAAAATCAGAAGTTAACAAAGCCGCCATAAAAGCATTTGGATAATGAGCTTTTAGCCAAGCAGTCTGATAGGTAATCCTCGCATAAGAGGCTGCATGACTTTTATTAAAACCATAGCGCGCAAAAGGAATTACCCAATTCCATATTTTTTCTGCTGTCTTCTTATCTATCTTGTTCTTAATCATTCCTTCTACTAATAATTCTTGTTGCGCTTCCAATAATGATTTTATCTTCTTACCCACAGCTTTTCTTAAAACATCTGCCTGAGCCAAAGATAAGCCAGCCAAATCATGAGCAATCTGCATTAATTGTTCTTGATAAATACAAACTCCATAAGTATTTTTCAAAATTGGCTCTAACTTAGGATGAAGATAATTAATTTTTTCTTTACCATGTTTTCTATTAATAAATTGTGGAATCAATTCCATTGGTCCTGGACGATACAAAGCTAACATGGCAACTAAATCCTCAAACTTTGTTGGTTTTAATTCTTGTAAATATCTCCTCATGCCCCCAGATTCAACTTGAAACAATCCAGTAGTATTGCCACTAGATAATAATTGATAAACTTTTGCATCATCATATTTCAAATCATCCAAATCAATTTCTTTTCCATAAACTTTTTTAATAATCCTAATGGTATTTTTAATAATTGTCAGATTAGCTAATCCTAAAACATCAATTTTAAGCAAACCGATTTTTTCTAAAGAATACATATCATATTGCGTAATCACCTCCTGATCATTACGGCTTGAATGTTGCAAGGGAGAATAGGTAACTAATGGTTCACGAGAAATAACCACTCCAGCCGCATGAGTCGAACCATGCCGAGCCACGCCTTCTAATTGTTTGGCTAATTCCATTACTTCTTGAGCATCAACATTAGTGCTTACTAATTGTTTTAATTCTGGAATTGTCTTTATAGCTCTATCAATTGAATAATCAAAAGGAATCAATTTAGCTATCTGATCGCCTAAGGCATATGGATGGCCTAAAGCTCTGGTAACATCACGAACAGCCATGCGTGATTTCATAATCCCAAAAGTAATGATTTGGGCTACATGCTCTTGGCCATATTTTTGAGTAATATATCCTAATAATTCTGCTCTTTTATCATCAGCAATATCAATATCTATATCTGGTGGTTGAATTCTCTCAGGATTAAGAAATCTTTCAAAAAACAAACCATGCTCTAAAGGATCAACAGAAGTAATATCTAAGATATAGGCAACAAAACTACCCGCTGCTGACCCTCGAGTATTAGTCAAAATACCTTGTCCTTTAGTAAACTGAATCAAATCATGAATAATTAAAAAATAATCAGCAAAACCTGTTTTCTTTATTACCTCTAATTCATAAGTTAATCTTTTTTTTGCTATTGGGTTTTTATCAGAATATTCTTTTTTGTAATTATCCCAAACTATTTTTTCTAAATACTCAAAAGAATCTTCTTTGTTTTCTCTTTCAAAATGAGGCAAGATGATATTATCTAAATCTAATTCTAAATTACATTCATTGACTATTTTTTCAATATTACTAAATAAATCAGGTCTTTGAGAAAAATCTTTTGCAATTTCTTGCCCAGATTTAAAATGTAAATCTGCCTGCTCCATGGTAAAACGATCTTCATCTTCTATTACCGCTCCGGTCTGAATAGCTAATAGAACATCTTGAATTCTTTTATCTTCTTTCTTGATATAATGCACATCAGAAGTAATCACTGCTGGGATCTTATGCTCATCAACAATTTTTAATAAATTATTATTAACTTCTTCTTGTTCTGGAATTTCAGGATGATGTTGCAATTCAAGATAAAAATTTTCTTTACCAAAAATTTCCTGATATTCTTTTGCTAATTGAACAGCCTTTTCATAATTACCAGATAAAAGAGCAATGGGAATATCTCCTCGTGAACAACCTGAAAGAGCAATCAATCCTTCACTATGTTCTCTTAAAACTTTCTTATCAATCCGTGGCTTATAATAAAAACCTTCTAATTCACCAATGGTGACTAATTTTAGAAGGTTTTGATAACCAATAAGATTTTTTGCCAATAAAACTAAGTGATAAAACCTAATTTCCTTACTTGGGCTTTTCTCTTTTAATGAATGAGGGGCCAAATACACCTCACAACCAATAATTGGTTTAATCCCCATCTTCTTTGCTAACGAATAAAACTCAATGGCCCCATACATTACTCCATGATCAGTCAGCGCCAAAGCCTTAAGACCATCTTTTTTAGCCTGATTCAAAAGCTGCTCTGGCCTAGCTAGTCCGTCTAATAAAGAATAGTGGCTATGGACATGAAGATGGGTAAAATACATAAAAAAATTTAATGATATAATGATATTGTAGCATGGACTCAAAAAAATACAAACCTATCTTTTAATTTATCTCAAGCAATCAAATGAATTTAAAAAAAGAAAAATATTATTCACAAAAAAACTATCAAATAATCATTGGATTAGATGAAGCTGGTCGTGGTTCTTTAGCCGGACCAGTCAGTGCTGCTGCAGTTATAGTAAACCCAAAAATCTATTCCTTAAAAACACCCAAGGAAAAATCAAATCAACAAAAAAACAAAATTTTCCAAGAAATTTTAAAAAGAGCCAATGATTCTAAAAAATTAACTCCCAAAGAAAGAGAATTTGTTTTTAAATTAATTAAAAAATCTCCAGATATAAAATTCTCCTATTCTTTTATCCAATCTCAAACAATAGATAAGATAAATATCAATCAAGCAATTCAAAAAGCCATGTTAAATTGTCTTAAAAAAATCTTAACTCCTAAAATCAAAAATAAAAGAATATTAATTCTCATTGATGGAAACCAACCTTTGATTCTCAATGACATATTTTTTAAAAACAAAAACATTGTTCAAAAAACTATTATCAAAGGTGATGGTAAAATTTTTTCCATTGCCTTAGCTTCAATTATTGCCAAGGTCAATCGTGATCAAACAATGAAAAATCTTTCTTTAAAATATCCTCAATATAACTTTGCCAAACATAAAGGATATGGCACCCAAGAACACTGCCAGCTTTTAAAAAAATATGGTTTTTGTAAAATACATCGACAAAGCTTTAAACTTAAATCCTAAAAACCAATAATGAAATCTTCTAAATATAAGATTAAAAACAAATTACTAGTTATTCTCGGACCCACTGCTTCTGGTAAATCTGATTTGGCAATTTATCTAGCTAAACTTTTTAATGGAGAAATTGTTTCTGCTGATTCACGTCAAATTTACCAAGAAATGAATATTGGCACTGGTAAAGTTAAAATTGAAAAAAGAAATAACAAAATCTATTCTCAAAATATTAGACATCATTTAATTGATATTCTTAATCCTCAAGAATCCTTTTCTGCTTCTCAATATCAAAAATTAGCTATTAAAACCATTAAAGACATTCAAAAAAGAGGTAAATTACCCATTCTTTGCGGTGGCACTGGCCTTTATATCTCAGCGGTTACAGAAAATTGGCAATTTCCAACAATTCCCCCTCAGAATGAATTTCGCAAACAATTAGAAGAAAAAACCACAACAGATTTGTATCAAATGTATAAAAAACTAGATCCTCAAGGAGCTAAGGTTATAGATTTACATAATAGAAGAAGATTAATTAGGGCCATTGAAGTTTGTCATTTTACTCAAAAACCTTTTTGGCAACAAAGACAACAAAGCAAACCTCTTTTCCAAACATTATTTATTGAAATCAAATTATCAAAAGAAAAATTACATCAAAACATTATTAGAAGGATTAAAAAAATGATAGATAATGATTTAGAAAAAGAAACTACAACTTTAGTTAAAAAATATGGCTGGATTTCATCTCTCCAAAGCATTGGCTATCAAGAATGGAAAGAATATTTTGAAAAGAAAATTAATAAAAAAGAAGTTCAAAAATTAATTGAACTTCATACTCTTAATTATGTTAAACGTCAAAACACTTGGTTTAAAAAATATTTCAAAACACACCAAATAACTGATAAAAAAGAATCCCAAGAATTAGTTCATCAATTCCTCTTCAAATAATTTTTCCAAAACAACTGGATTGGCTGTGCCTTTGGTTTTTGCCATTGCCTGACCAACTAAAAATTTAATAGCATTTATTTTTCCTTTTTGATAATCTGCTATTGCTGCTGGATTATCTTGTATTATTTCTTTAACTATTTCTTTTAATTCAGATTCTCCACTCACTTGTTCTAATCCTTTTTCTTTTATCAATTGGTTAGGCTTCCCACCATTTTTCACTATCTCTATTAAGAGATCCTTTGCTACCCGAGAAGATATTTTCTCTTCTAATAAAAGCAATATTAATTGAGCAAAACTTTCAGGAGTAATCTTAATTTCTTTCCAAGATATTGATTCTGCATCTATCAATCCTTTTAAATCACTGACTAAATAATTTTTAGCTAAATTAATCGCCTTATCTTTTATCTGTTTATCATTAAATGCCATCACTGTTTGTTCAAAAAAATTCAACAACTCTTCATCTTGAATAAAAACATTTGCTTCTTCAATAACAAATCCATATTTTTCTTTTATTCTTTCTTGCTTTACCCAAGGCATTTCTGGCATTTGTTTTTTTAATTCATTCAAATCAAAAGCCCCATCTGTCTCATCTTTAGAATAGATATGCAAAAGAGGCAAATCTGGCTCTGGAAAATAACGATATTCTGTAGCTTCTTCTTTTAATCTTTGACTATAGGTAATTTCTTTTTCTGCATCCCAACCTCTTGTTTCTTGAATAACTTTTTCCCCTTGTTCTAAAACATCTTTTTGTCTTTGAATTTCAAAATCAATAGCTTTTTCTATTGCCCGAAATGAATTAAGATTTTTAATTTCAACCTTGGTGCCTAATTTTTCTTTAGGATTTTCAGACAAAGAAATATTAACCTCACAACGCATCAATCCCTTTTCCATATCTGCTTCTGAAATATCCAGAGTCCGTAAAACAAGTTGTAGCCCTTGAGCAAATAACCTTGCTTCCTTGCCTGTATGCATTACTGGCTCAGTAACCAATTCCATTAAAGGCACACCCGCACGATTAAAATCTATTAAGGTTGATTTTTTATCTTGAGAATGGATTAAACGAGCAGTATCTTCTTCTAGGTGAATCCTTTTAATCTGAATCTTTTTTTGATTTTCATTTAAATCATTACTTAAAAACAATTGCAAAAGACCTCCTTTACATAGAGGTTCATCATATTGAGATATTTGATATCCTTTTGGCAAATCAGGATAGAAATAGTTTTTTCGATCAAACTTAGAATATTCTAAAATCTCTGACCCTAAGGCCAAACCAGCTAATAATACAGATTGAACTGCTTTTTTATTAATTGTTGGCAAAGTGCCTGGATGAGCTAAGCAAATAGGGCAGATATTTGTGTTTGGAATCTCTTCATCTAAATTATTTAAACAATCACAGAACATTTTTGTGTTAGTTTTCAGTTCTGCGTGTATTTCTAACCCAATGACTGGTTGAAATTCCATAATATTTGTTATTACCCCTCTACTTCTATTCCCATGCTCCTTGCTGTTCCTGAAATCATTTGTATTGCTGCTTCAATATCATTAGTGTTTAAATCAGGCATTTTTCTCCTAGCAATTTCTTCTAATTGTTTTCTATTAACTTTGCCTGTTTTTTTTCTTAAAGGATCGCCTGAGCCTTTTTCTATACCTGCAGCTTTACGCAATAAATCAGAAACAGGCGGTTGTTTTAATTTGAAATCAAAACTTCTATCTTGATAGATAGTGATTTCCACAGGAATTAAATCTCCAACCTGTTCTTTTGTTCTTTCATTGAATTGAGAACAAAATTCTTGAATATTCAATCCATGTTGACCCAAAGCTGGTCCTACTGGGGGCGCTGGATTTGCCTGTCCAGCAGGAATTTGTAAAGTTAATGTTGTTTTAATTGCTTTTGCCATAAATATGTTATTTAACCTTTTTTAACTTGAAGAAAATCCAAATCCACTGGCGTGTCCCGACCAAATAAAGAAACCAAAACTTTAACCCGACCTCTTTTTTCATCAATTTCATCTACCTTGCCTTCTTTATCTCTAAAAGGACCATCAATAATCTTAACCAAATCACCAACAGTAAATTCTATCTTATACTTTGGCTCTTCTTCTTTGTTTTTTTCTAAAATCTCTCTCATCTCTTCATCTAAAACTGGTCTTGGCGTGGTTCCCGCACCAATAAAACCAGTTACCATTGGTGTATTCCTAACCACATACCAAGAATCATCAGTCACCACCATATCAACAAACACATAACCTGGATATATCTTTTCTTCCACTACTGTTCTTTTGCCATGCTTTATTTTAATCTTTTTTTCTTTGGGCACCAAAACATTAAAAACCTTATCTCCCATTTCTAAAGATTCAATTCTCTGTTTTAAACTGCGCGCTACTGCATCTTCATATCCAGAATAAGTATGAATCACATACCAATTCCTTCCTAAATTTATTAATTGTTTAGCCATACTTGCTTATAATTAACGATATTTACAATCATTTGAGCTATCTTTGAATAATAAGATTAAATGCCCTTAATAACCCAAAATCAATAAAACCTAAGATAATCGCCACAATAAAAGCTAAAACCAATACCCCTAAGGTATATCTTATAGTTTCTTGACGAGTAGGCCAATTGACTTTTTTAAGCTCAACAATTGACTGTTTGATATAATCTGTTATTTTACTCATTTTTTCTTTTTTAAAAATGCCCCTGCGGGCACTCTTTTATTTTAACAAAAATCATCCATTTGTCAATAAGGATTATAAACCTATATCTTCAGCTACTGATTGCATGCCTTTAAGAGCTATCTTTGTAAACTCCTCTAAAGTTAACCCTAAAAGAGTTTCACATTGTTGAATTGTTTCACGATTAGCTCCACGAGCAAATCCTTTTTCTTTAAAACGATTTAAAACATTATCTGTACTCACTTCTTTTATCTTTTTAGAAGGTAAAACTAAAGTCGTAGCTACAATTAAACCAGTTAATGGGTCAACGCAAAACAAAGCTTTAGCCATTCTAGTTTCTGGCGCCAAACCATGAATTTGATTATGGGTTTTTACTGCTGCTATAATTTCCTCATCAATATTCTCTTCTTCTAAATACTGAGCGCCTAATAAAGAATGCTCTTTGGGGTTATCTTTGGTTTCTTCATAATCAATATCATGCAGTAATCCAGCCAAACCCCATTTTTTCTCATCTTCTTGAAAGTAACGAGCCAATTCTCTCATTGCAGCCTCACAAGCAAAACAATGCTTAATTAAGTTAAGCGTTTTAACCTTATCTTTTAATAAAATAACCGCTTGTTCTCTTTCCATATTTAATAATCTTCTTCAAATTCTTCTCCAAAATCTTCTTCACTTTCTTCTTCTAGAAAATCCTTGTCTCCTTCTTCATCCATTAAATCCTTATCATCTTTTTCAAAAAAACTATCAAAATCACTTACCTCAGGATCTGTTTCTTGTTCCATTAATTCAAAATCCAATTTTGGCGTACCGCATTCTGGACAAATCCATTCTGCGTTTAAATCATTAAAACCAAGAAACTCTTTTTCTTCATCATAGATATAACCGCAATTTAAACACTTATATCTCATATTTTTGATAAAGGTTTTAAAATATCCTTGAATTTAAAAAATTAAATATCATTATAAAGCAGCTCATGATAATGTCAACCCCTAATACAATATATCCTACAAATCAACAGAATCAACCAACTTGACAAATCCTATTTTCTATGTATAATGATAATGCTCAAGGTGAATTTTGTGGTTCCTCCTTGATGCTCTAACGTCAACAGCCACAAGTTTTTTGCCCAATCACCTTGAGCGCCAAAAGCACCTTTACAATAATAAAAAGAAAGGAGAAAAAAAATAAAATAGAAGGGAAAAGAAATCATGACTAGAATGATTCTGCAACAAGTATTGTTCAATAGTAACAATACAAAAATGAAGAAAAAAATACTTATGAGAATGTTGAGATTATTAACAAAGAAAGAAACAGAAAAAAAGGAGAGAATAGAAAATGAAGATTAAAGTAAATTGCAAATATTTAACCAATAAAGGAAATGGCAAGAAGTGTAAAATAGGTGTAAAAGATAAAAATAAACTGCCTGAATGTGTTTTTTTGCAAAACGGCATACCAGAAAATATGCCCTTTGAAGAAAAAGAAAAACATATTAATAATCTGCTTTATTGGTGTAAAAAATTAAATGAAAGAACGAATGAACTAAATTATTTCTTAAATGATATTTGCCCTCAAGTAGAGAAAAAAATTGGGCAAATATATAAAAAATCTCCTTTGTAATGCGTATTTATAAAAAAGTTTAGGGGAATATTTTATTCCCCTTTTTTATTTAAAAATCCCCTTGTTTAAAACCTAAGGGGATTTTAAATTTGATCTACTTGTTCTAGCATTAGTCTTATCATTTTCTCTTCTTTGTTTTTTCTTGATAAATTTTGTTTTATGGATTCTCCTAGTTGTTCAATAAAAATTGGTTCCCCAATCCTTAATTCAATTTTAACTTTTCTTAAGACATAATCAATCCATTTTCCTTTAGGTTTTCCATATTGCCCTTGAATTATTTTAATATTCAAAGGGAAAATAGGAATTGGCTTGTTAATTCTTTGTTCTGCTTTTTTAATAATAAGCAAAACTCCTCTTTTCATTGATTTAAATTCAGGAATAGTTGTCCCTTCAGGAAAAATCCCAATATTTATCCCTTTCTCTAGTAAATTAATTACTTTTTCTATAACACTCTTTTGTGGTTTTTTCCGATTAACAAACGTAAAATATGTTTGAAAAAAAGGAACAAATCTAAAAAAACAACTCAATTCTTCTTTAGTAATATAATTCATCATTGTTTCTTTAAAACCACCAAAGGCAATAGGCATAAAAACTGCATCCCATAAACTTCGATGCCTGGCCACTGCAATAAAAGATGTATTGTTTTTCTTTTTCCATTCAAGAACTTTTTCTCTTCCAAAAATCTTAATTCTAAAAAAGAAAAAACAAATATGATAAGCAATCCAAACAACTGTTTTGTAAAAAAGAAATGATAAGTAATCTCTTGTTTTCAAAGAACCCATCTCAAAAACCTCCTTTCCTGAGATATTATTTCTTCTTTAGTAAAACACTAATAACAGAATATGTCAATAATTAAAAATCCCCATTAGGGATTGGGGATTTTTAATTTTCTTTATCAATCTTTTACTGAGTAATTAAAGAATAGCGAATTTTATCAAATTGTTCTATAAGCGCATCCTTATCAAATTCTCTCACTTCTTCTTCAGGATAATTCTCTATTGCCATATAATGAATAAAATAACGCACGCCAATGCAAGAATGAATTGTTGGTATTGCCCAAACTTGTTCTTCATAACGATTGCCTACTGCTGCTTCAGCGCTTGAAGCAAAAGAATAAATGTTTCCATTTTCTTCTTTTTCTTCAATTTCAGCATTTTCTCCTAGAAAAAGACCAGCATTACAATTTTCAATTTCTGAAATAGTTTCTATTGAAACTCCTGTATCAGCACTGGATAAATTCGTACCTTCAGTAAAATCTGGTGAAACTATAAACTTAACTCCATTGATTTCTTTTTCAGGACCAAGTGCTGTGTATTGATATGCTGCATCTACTCTGTAATCAGCTGGGTAACGAACTGCAAAACCTGTGATATTGTCTAAATAAACATTAGGTAATCCACCAGGATCAGCTGGTAACACAATACATCCAGAATAAGTTTCTTCATCATTTTCTAAAAGAAAAGCTCCATTCCCTTTACTCCAAAAGATAATTGATTCATCATCATTAGCATAACGCACTCCAGAAGCAGAAATGGTTTGCGGTAATTCTAATTCCCGGCCATCGCTTAAAAGAATTTTCACTTGCCCAGTGGGAATTGGCATTTCACCTGGCTCTACAGGAATTAATTCTCCTTCAAAATAAGATGCTTCAATGGTTTTATCATCTTTGCATATATATTCTATTTTATTTATTAAATACGGCAGCTCTGTTTCTCCTTCTTTATTGCTAAAATACCAAATTCCTGCCCCGATAAGAATAATTAATAGTAATATAAAGATATAATTTTGTTTCATTTTTTTATTATTTTATTATTTTTCAACCTTTTTAATTGTATTCTTTTTTATGAAATCTGTCAAAATGAATGGTTTTACCTAAAACACAAATTTATTAATCAGAGATTTCAGATATAGATTCATCGATTAAAGATTTGATAATATAAAGGTTTGATAATATGAAAAGTCTCAATATTTTCATCAAACACAGCATCTTCAGTTATGGGCAATGCCTCATAACTAATAATACTCAAAAGATAATCTCCCTCAGGATACATTTCAGAAACTTCCCATTCAACACTTCCTGTATTTTCTAAATTAACAAAAACAACTGGATCAAATTCCTGACCTTCTTCTAATAATGGAGGCGGTGGTACTCGCCTAATATTAATAGCAATTTTATTTGTTTCTGGCACATTTTGCGTTTCCCATTTAATAAAATAGGTCATCCCTTCTTCTAAAATTTCTCCACCTATTGGAGAAATAAGAGTAATTGATGGCTGAACAGTTTGCGTAAATTGTAGATAAGCCTGATATCCAAAAAAAGAAACAAGGATTAAAGAGATAATTAAAATTAAATTTTTTTTCATTCCCCTTAAAGGATTAAGTAAATAAAACTTGCCTTTATTTTAAACTCAACAACTTTACTCAGTAGTCACTCCATCAAAATGATCATCTTTATCATTTAAAGCATCTTCTCTGGTTTCATGTATTATCTTATCCTTATGTTCTGGGGGTGAATAAACAGTGTAAAGCTTTAAAGGCTCTTCTCCAGAGGTATTTATAATATTATGATTGGCCCCAGCAGGAACAACAATGGCAAAATCATCTTTTACTTCATGCTCTACTCCATCTAGAATTGCTCTACCTTCTCCTTGTTCTATTCTTATAAATTGGTCTAGGTCATGAATTTCTTCACCTATCTCATCACCAGGTGCAATACTCATAACCACTAACTGACTGTTTTTTCCTGTATAAAGAACTTTCCTAAAATTATTATTCTCTTTTGTAGTTTCTTCAATATTAGTTATATATCCTTTCATATTTTTTATTAGTTAATATTTACCTTATTTTAACAATTTTTCCCTTTAATTGCAATTATCTTTTTTCTAAAAATCTTTTCCTTTCATTTAAATCAAATCTCTCTATTGAGTATCTTAAAGTTGTGCGTGGCATCTTTTTATAATTCTTTTCAATAAAATCTATTAAAGCTTTTTTATCTTTTTTTCCAGCCTCTCTTAACATCCAACCAACAGCCTTATGAATAAGATCATGCTCTTCTCCTAATAATATTCTTGCATACTTAAAGGTTGTTTTTATATCTCCCTTTTGAATAAATCCATAAGTTGAAACCATAGCAATTCTTTTTTCCCAAATACTATCTGAATAAAGAAGAGCTTCTAATTCTTTCTTATCTTTTTCAAAAAAGAAATCCCCTAAAATCTTATAAGCAGACAAATCAACTAAATCCCAATTATCAATATATTTAATATTTTTGAAATAAGATTTTACTGCTTTTTCTTTATCTTGTTTTTGATAATAATTAACTAGAAGAAAAAGAGCACACATTCTATGCTCATGAATCTTACTCGCTAATAATTTTTCTATATCAGATAAAGAAAGAGAATAATATTTTGAAACAATCTTACGCTGATCTGGAATAGAAATACCTAAAAAAATATCTCCTTCTGCATACTCTCCTTTACCAGTTTTAAAATATCTTTCACAATCCTTAGCTTTTTGCATATTTGCTAATTTCTTTAAATCTTTTTTTAAATTTTCTAAAGCCATATTTATTCAAGCAAGTATATCATAATATTTTAAAACACCCTTATTAAAAGAGTGTTTCAATTGCCTTAAAACCATTTCTAATTAATTGATCGATCTGAGCTAAAGCCTAAAAAACCCTTATATTAATCTTTTTTCTTTAAGGATCTTTTAGGAAAAGAGACTCCCAATCAGGAATTTCTGCCTATCCCTAATATCAGTTAAGGCTACTCTTCCTCTCTGCCAGCAGGATGACTGCGGTATGACTCCACAGGAAACCACTCGTTGTTCTCGTTCAACTTAAGAAAGATGCTCTTACTAATAGATGGTTGTGCTGTCATTGGTTCATCCTCGGCTCTTTCAGCATAATTAACTTCAATAACTCCACCACCTATCTCCTCTATTGTCTGAGGAGCTATCCTGTCTCCAATAAAATAAGCATTGGAGCCGATATAGCCGTCTTCGCTATTCACTGCAGCAACCACATAGTAAAAAGTTCCTGTTCCACCAGTCTGCTGGGTTATAAAAAAGACAATATCCTCTAATCCATCACCATTAAGATCAGCAACTAAATCATTTCCAAAATATACTGTCAATATCTTTGAGGCAGAATTTGGAATTGCCTCTTCTGCATAACCATCTTTTAATCTCACCTCACTGCCATTAATGATATAGGTAATACTTAATGGATTGCTCTTATCGTCTATCTCAATAATCTTCCCTTGATTACTTTGGATAGTAAAAAAGATAGTTACTCCTGCAATAGCAACCCCGATTAAAAGAACTGTATATAGAAGTTTCTTTTTCATTAATTTAATTTTAATTTAATTTACTCTCTTAGTTGATCTAAAACCTCCTTTTAAATATAAATTACTGTTTTTAGACGTGCCTTATCTATATGTCATTATTGCACTTACACTATGACAATTAAAGTTTGTCATCGTGGTATTCTAATTTTTTTGAGATTTTCTCCTAAATTTTTAGCAAAGGAAAGGGATTGGGGGAAAGGAATTTTTGCCCGTCCTCGTTTTTCCCGCCGCTGCCGAATTTTGTGCAAACGAAGTTTACACGCCGCAAATTTTTACTCATTCTCAACTATAAATCTTGCTCTTCCGAAAAGCTCATCATAAGTGATAATATCAATACCGTGTATTGATCTTCTAAATCTCTGAAACGTTTCTCGTCTATTTCTATCCATAAGTTGGGTTAATGAACCAATTACAATAATACCCTTCGGCTTAACTGTAAAAACCGATAATTCCTCTAATTTATCCCTATTCTCTGGCTGTTCTGCACCTTGTTTTTCCCAAGTTTGGATATTTGCTTGGATTTGCGAAAGAGCATCTGTGAGATTCTTTGATAAACTCCAAGCCCCATTTCTTATTTCTTGTGTCCCTTGCAGGAGTGGTGTCGCTGGAGTTTTAATTTCAACAAGTACTGTAAAATTTAGATTTCCAGTTGTGGACATTAAATTATCGCCACGTTGCCCACCTCGTCCATCAATTTTAACTCCACCATATACCGGCTGGGACTGTTGCTGCCTTAAAATTTCATAATTTAACCCATAGCCAAAAATCCACTTATTCCCTTCAAAAAAATCTTGCCACCAACTTTCATCTGACGAATGACTCGTTAATGATTGCTTAAATTCTGCCAACGTTCCCCTTCTTTTTAAAAGTGAATTTACATCCTTCTGTGTCAATAATATATCGGATGCTGTGGAAAGTTGTTTTATTATATTTATTACACTCTCAGAACCCCGCCCACGTAACGCTGAGACGATTTCACTTTCGTCTTGAGACACAAGAGAAAATTTTTCTTTTGGGAGTTCTATATTACGCAAAGATTGAAGAAAGGATATTAACTTCCAAAAATTATCATAGCAGTCTTCTAAGCTAACATTCGCTTTAATATTGGTCGGTGTAGTTTCTTGACTTTCAACCAACTTTTTCGTTTTATCGCGAACAGAAAAAGCTAACCTTGGTGTAAACTTATCACCTTTTTTTATCAAAGTTACTCTGCATATGTAATCAACTTGTTTTTTCTCATTAAGAACGAATTGTTTTATTAATCGTCTTTCTTTTTGGTGGAAAAAATAATAAAACTGCTCAACTGCTGGATTTGAACTTATTTGTAGATCTGAAAAGTTATCCTTACCAATGACAAAATTATCACTTTTTTGTGACCAACCTAACATATTAAGTATTTCTTTTGAGAATTTCATTTTTTACAACAAATCTTCAAATTTTTTCCAATTTTTATCTAAATTGCCTGGGGTATATTTATAATTTTCAGCGTCGCTATAATACCAAATCGCATTTTCTTTAATAACAATTCCACCAATGTATTTTTTACCAAGTTCTTTTAATCTTTGCACTAACGCTGGAGCGCGACCTTCGGTATCCGTTGCGGTTCTACCACTTTTTGTATCAAAAATACCAACCCGTCCATCTTTAAATTTCAAAATCCAGTCCGGATAAAATAGAGCATCTTTTTTATCTGCAGTATTAAAATATTTAACGGCAAAATATTCTTGACCAATTCCTTGTTTAAACCACCATTCAAGATATTTTTTCTTATTATCAAGGTAGTTTATAAATTTTGTTTCATTCGGCTTTCCGTCGTAATTATCTTTTCTTATATAAAAATCTTCTAAGACATAAAGGTCCATGGGCATTTTTGCATAATCTTCTGTATAACTATAACTTTCTTGAATAGTAAAAATCGGAGCTTCTCTTTCTTCGTTTCTTTTTGCTCTTTCGTTTAATATTTTTTCTAAAATCGGCCTATAATCTTTCAGAGATTGTGTAATTGCAGGACGAAAAACGCTACTTGCTCCTTTTTGGATATCTTTTATAAAAACACGATAGTAATAATCATTATTCTCGCCTAAAACATTTTTCAACCATACGCGGATTGCTGATTTTAAAGGACTCCACGAACGAGCCAGATTTGTAATTCGCGCCGTATCTTCTGTTTGTTCTTTTAATAGTTGCCAGCAAAGATAATTAAAAGTTTTTTCAACATCGTTTTGGGACATTTCCATTGAAACATCGTAACCTTTTCTCCGAAATTCAAAATTTATTCTGTCATAATCCTCAAATTGCGCATCAACAACTATTTGATTTTTTAGTGAAGCGTCTAAATCAATGCCTTTCTTCAAAATTTTCTTTTCAGTTTTTCCTAAAATGTCATCTTTATTATTAAGTCCAAAATAATTATTCATTGATTTAATAAAACTCATTTGAAATTTTGCGGAATTACTTAAATCCCCATAATCAACACGCGAAACATAAGCGGATTGAATTTTAATATTGTTTATTCCTTTCTTTCGTTTAGAAATATGAACAAAAGGCTTGTTTTGTGTTTTATCAACCCAATTTTCAGTAATATCTTTTCTGTTGTAGTTTGTGTATAAATAACCAACTCTTAAATTTGGATTGTTTTTGTAATCTTCTTTATTGTCTGGTTCCGGCATTCTTAAGATACGCCCTACCGTTTGAATATATCTTTGTTCAACGCGGACATTTCTAAACATCACCAATATATGCGCACGCGGACAATCCCAGCCGGTACCAGCTGCCAATTTGAAAATTAAAACATCGTAATCATCTTCATTATCTTCAATACCATCCGGTTTTGGAAAATTATCAAACCAACGAGCAATTTTATTTTCTTTTATACCTCTCTTTTTTAAATAGTCGCTTGTTATTTGTTCTTTTGTTTTCTCACCTCTTTGGATACGCTCGTTATCATCATTTGGTAATTGAATCAGAAGCAAAGGATTTATCTTTTTACCCAATGCTTCAAACTCGGATTTTAACTGCTCTCTTTTTTCCATTCCCAAATCAAGTAATGCCTCGTCTAAATCTTTCCCTTTTATCTTTTTCAAATCTTCTTCTGTTTGGGTTACAATTTTTTCTTTGATCAATCCTTCGGCAACAACTCGCCTCCTATCAACAACCACATAACTACTTAAATCGGCGGCTTTTGCAACGATTTCCGGCTTTGGGGTCGCACTGACATGAATAACGATTTTCGGATCAATATAATCAATAATTTGTTGCGCTAAATCAGGGGTTACATTTGTGTGTGCTTCATCAATTATTAAAATAATTGACCTGCTGTCCTTTTTCGTTCCATCAATAAAATCTTCAAAATATTTACCGCTTTCTTTTCTCATCAACTCATCATTTGGTCTTCGTAAAACTCTATTTTCTGCGGCACGCGAAACAACTTTTTGCCAATTCAAAAATAAAATATCATTCTTAAACATTTTGCCTCGGTTTATATCATTAACGGTCAACAAATTATTTTCCAAGGTGTTTTCAAAATATTCTTCAAACTTTTTCTTGCTTTGCACTGCTAAATCATCACTAAAAGTAATCCATACAAAAGCCTTGTCCACGTCCCAATTTGGCAATTTATTTAATCCTCTGACAAAATGTGCCAGCATAAAAGTTTTACCGCTTCCGGTTGGCGATTTGAAAACGAGGGGTAATTGACCACCATCTTTTTTCCATAAATCTGTAAGCGTGGTAAGCAATTTTTCTACTGTGTCTTGTTGAAATGATAAAGGATTAAACATAATTACTCGGTGCTAAGATTATAAATTTGTTTGTATATCTCTAAAATTGGTACAGGAATAGTTTTAACTTTCACTTGTTTTAGATCAGTGAAATCGTCACAAAATTCTTCATCACCCCAACTAAAAATATAAATCGTTGTTGGTTTTTTGAATTTTCTTACTATTTCTGAAAATTCATCAAATTTGTCTAATTCTTCACGGAAATACACGGCAGTATATTTTTGTTTTTCACTATTTTCAAATAATTGATAAAATTTGTTTTGTTTTGCCAATTCAAGTGTATTTTCAGCAATAGCCAACAGCTCTCCGGCATTATGAGCCAGTTCAATTTTATCTTGATCAGTGGCGTTTAGGATATTGTTTTTGCCAATAAATGAAGTTCTGTAAAATTTAACCCCGTTTTTTAAATTTTTGGAGATTTTCTTAATTCGCGGATAACAAACATCACTCATTATCTTATGCTTGGTTCCATTGACTACTTCGTCGTTATTGGTCACTAAAATAAATTGTCGCGATCCTTCATCGTCCTTGTTTAAATTTATTACAGCTTCTCCGGTCGTTCCCGAGCCAGCGAAAAAATCTAAAATTATTGAATTTTTATCAGATGATAATTTAAATATCCTTTTAATCAATGAAAGTGGTTTTTGTGTTGTAAATCCTATATATTCTTCGGATCCTCCCTGTAAAGCCTTAATTTCTTCATCGATCCATATATCAGACAACATTCGTCCCTCTGTTTCACTTAAATATTTTTTTAACCTATATTGTCCGTTTTTGGTTTTATAAATTCTGTTTTCTTGCCACCACTTTTCAAGCGTTTCTTTTTTATAAAGCCATTGCTCTACAACTCCATGAAAATCAAAAGATTTTCTTCTTTCACTTCTTTGGGTTCCTCCCGCAATTATTGCAACAGTTTGATAAGGTCCTCTACCATCATTATCGTCATAAGTAAATGATTTCTTGTATTTCTCGTCTACTCCCCCAACAAATTTATTAAGAGATAATTTTTCAATATTTTTTGCATAAACTAAAACAAATTCATGCTGATTTCCTAATTGATTCGCTTGTGCTTTTGGACTATTCGTCTTTTTCCAAACAATAATATTTACAAAATTTAACGGATTAAAAATCTCATCGCATAATAATTTTAATTGCGCAAATTCATTGTCATCAATACTTATAAAAATAGCGCCACTTTCTTTTAAAATATCTTTTGCCAATTCCAATCTTTTTGACATAAAAGAAAGCCAATAGCTATGCCTAAATGGATGGTCTTTCGGCACTTCCGTACCGTCGGGATATTTATCTAAAATTCTTTTGTCTTTATATTTAAAGCCATCTGAACCCGTATTATATGGCGGATCAATATAAATAACATCAATTTTCCCTTTGTGCGTATAATTAAGGCAACTTAATGCGTGATAATTATCGCCTTCAATTAAAATATGAGTTGGCTTTCCGTCACTATTTTTGATAGCTAATCTTGACACCTCTTTTAAAATCGGTAATTTATTTTCAACATCATCTTCAAATGCCTCTGGAACATCCATCCAAACTAAACCATAGCGTTGTTTTTTTACGGCTTTTCGTAATCTTTCAATTTCTTTTTTCAGTTTTAATATTTCTTCGCTCATATTTATGTAATTAAGTCTTCAATAGAAACACCAAGCGTCGTGGCAAATTTTTTGGACGGTATCAATGGTCGGGCTTTATAATACTAAATTTTAACTCAATTTTATATTAATCTATCAATGTATTTATAGTATATAGCAAATTCTTCTGAATAACAAAAAAACGCTTATTTTTTAGAAAAGTGTTTTTCTTTATAAAACAATCATCCAATTAATTAAAAAAGAAACAAAAATCTTTTAATTAAAATTTAAATTACCGATATTATGTTTGCTGTCTTTAAATATAAATCACATTGATCGCAGTTTTTGCACTGGATCTTTAAACGCTTTATGCATTTTAATAGCAGCATTAACCAAAAAATCTTTCATCTTTGGCCAATCGTTTTCATTAGTAATATTTACACCATCTAATTGGTATTGTATACGAGAAGTAACATTATTATCCATTCGCCTCCAAATAAGAGCATCTTCGACATCTTTTTCAATTTTGTCCTTCAAGTTGAAAAAGTAATCAAAGACTTTCTTATTTTCTTGTTTATCCCCTCTATTTATATATATTTCTGAACGCGCATAACTTTGTGACACTACGAGATTTAAGCTCACACCCGATATGCCTAATCCAATACCAATCCATGAATCCGTACTAGGACTAACATTTTGACATAAATTATTTTTTTCATTCATAACATTAATGACCTGTGACCAAAACTGCTGGCGAACAGCATGCCTTTGTGCATGCTCTTTCTTTTCTGCTCCAATTTTCTTTCGATCTTCAGTTGGCCCTTCTATTATAGTAAATAATGGGGCAACAGATTCCTGACCTTCTATTGTAATACCTTCTATTTGAATCAAATAAAAATACATATCATCGGGCGTAATTTCGTTTAGCCACTCAACAACTTGTTGATGTTCTTCTGATGGGTTTGTTGTTATCCATATTGCAGTATTTGCATCAAGATTAACTAAATATGTTAATATTTGACCAAGGTGCGCATGATCAGATTTTTCTAATTGATTTTCTATGATAACTTTGTTACCAGAACTATCTTCACCATAAATATCGACAGAATATGGCCCAACACTTCCCTCAACAGTTTGAACCGCAATATCCATATCCAAGATATCATTTAAATAATCAATATTTTCTGCAAGCCAAGGAGTAAAATCTTTGGATTCATGCTTCCATATCTGTCGTGGATTTATTTTTCTAACCCTACCAATGGATTGTTGATTATTAATTTCCATAAATTTAATTAATTCATTCATTAATTAATTACTCTCTCCAATACCCTAGTTACTTTTTATAGAACGGAAGAAATAAGAATTAATAAGGTATTTTCCTATCTCTAAGCTAGCCCTAATTGGCTGTCCCAATCGGCCTAAAACCTCTTTTGTGAGGGTAAATTAGGTAATTTTAGACATGTCTCCCATAGACGCACTGCAATTCTTTCATTTTTTTCTTTGCCATAAGTAATATTGATGTATAAAGGGGTTCTTTCTGGTGATTCTTCGTTGTAAATACCCGCAGCTATCATACTTGCATTCTCTTTTTCCCTTTTTAGTTTTTTCTTTATGGTAAATCCAATAATTTTTCCACCGAATTCAACAAAATCGTAAAAACCATGTTTTTCTAAATCAGTAAATTTTCTTAAAAATTCATTCCTTATATTATTTGCTTTGTTTTCCATAATTGGAGAATTTTTTTATGTTTTCGATTAAAGCTTCCATATAAATTTCAATAAACTCCTTATACGCAAGATCGCACTTTCCATAAAAATACTCATCATCGATCTTAAAACGAATGGAAAGAAAACACTTTCCATCTTCTTTTCTTTTAAAGATTCTACCCGTATAATTTCCTTCGTGTGTGTATTCACATCTTAGTTTGTATAAGATATCGGCAAAATTCAAATTGAGATTCTTTTTACTTATAAGGCTAGGTTTTATCCTGTGCTTTAAGCTTGATGCTACGGGACTAAAAAATTCCTTAACAAGCTTTATTCCTGTTTTTTCCTTGCCTAAACTTCGTGATGAAATCTCAGCATGAGATACTAAAATATAAATTTTTATAACATCGACATCTTCATGGTTACCCCTTTCTAACCCATCCAAGAAATCGCATATTTTTATGGCTTTATCTATTTTACTTAATAAATAACAAACTGCCTGCATCTTATCATAATCTATGCTCATAACGTGTTTATATAAATCTCTGACATCTAAATTAAATCGCCCAAAGAAAGAAGATATTTCATCCTCATTCTTTTTCCAATTTACCATCTGAGACTGTTCCCATTTTCGTCTTCCATAACTCATTTATTTATTATATTACTTAATTTAAATATACATCCTAAACTTTAGCTCAACTTTATGGTAAT
Organism: Minisyncoccota bacterium; assembly: GCA_028694995.1. Taxonomy (GTDB): domain Bacteria; phylum Patescibacteriota; class Minisyncoccia; order UBA6257; family UBA6257; genus JAQTTC01. The sequence goes on along the minus strand of JAQVJU010000001.1, from coordinate 142,485 downwards.
TTACCAATATATTTATAGTATATAGTAAATTACCTTGAATAACAAAAAATACCCTTTCAAAGGTATTTTCCTATCTTTGAGCTGGCTCTAATTGGCTGCGGGGCAGGGACTCGAACCCCGATCTTCTCCTCCAAAGGGAGACGTGCTACCTTTACACCACCCCGCAATCTTTATGCTTTTAAGTATTTATTCATTGCCCAAAAACCTGCAATCATTCCTAAACCAATACCAAATAAAGTCTGAATACCAAAAATAAACCAAAAATGTGACCAAAAATATGAACTAATGCTAATTTCTGAAACAAAAGTTTCTAATTTTGGACTTATCCATATTACCAAAGGCATGAAAATAACTATAGCTAAAACACTAGCAGTTAATCCATAAATTGCTCCTTCTAAAAGAAATGGCCCTCTGATAAACCAATTAGAAGCCCCAACTAATTTCATTATCTCTATCTCTCCTCTTAAAGAATAAATTGCCATTCTAATTGTATTAAAACTAATTAAAACACTCAAAATAGTAGCAATGATAATAATAAAGAAAGAACCAAATTTTATTCCTTTAGACAAAGCATTAATTCTTTCAATTACTCTCTGATTTTCCGCTAAACCCACAGTCATTAATTTATCTTTAAAAGAAGAATTATTAACTTCTTCAATAATTTCTGAATAATAAGATGTATCTTTAGCTTTAATACTTAAAAAAGCCACTAAAGGATTTTCTCCCAATTCTTCTAAAGCTTTCATAATGGTTTGATTCTGACTGCTTTTTTCTTCAAATCTTTTTAAAGCTTCCTCTTGAGAAACATATTCAATTTTAGCAATCTTATCATTACCAATAAGTTCATTTCTAATTTTTAAAATATCTTCTTCAGGCACTTCTCGATTAAAATAAATACTCACATCCATTTTCTCTTCTAAAACATCAATTAAATTATGGCTAACATTATTAAAGATTAAAATTGATCCTAAGATCATCAAGCTTATTGTCAACATTGAAATACAAGCAATAGAAAGCCAATTGTTTCTAATTAAACCTTGCCAGGCAGTGCGAAAAATTCTTTTTAAGATTACAAACATAATTAAAAAATTATTAAATTAGATATCTCCCTTCTTCTTCATCCCGAATGATTTTACCACTATCTATGCTAATCACTCTTTTATTTAAAGTATTGATGACTTCTTTATTGTGTGTAGCTAAAATGATTGCTGTGCCTAATTCATTTATCTTAGTGATAAGCTTTATTATCTCCCAGGTATTAATTGGGTCTAAATCTCCAGTTGGCTCATCAGCCAAAATCAATTCTGGTCTTTGAGCAAGAACCCGAGCAATAACCACTCTTTGTTTTTCTCCAGCAGAAAGCTGAAAAGGAAAATTATTAGCTCTGCTTTCTAGATTTACTAATTTTAATAATTCAGGCGCATCTTTTTTAATCATATTTTCAGGATAACCAGCCACTTCCATAGCAAAAGCCACATTTTCATATGCTGTTTTTTGAGTTAGAAGCTTAAAATCCTGAAAAACCATTCCTATCTTACGACGCAATAATGTTACCTCAGTTGGCTTAATTTTATTAATATCCTTTTCATTAAAAAAGATTCTCCCTTTAGTAGGCGCCTCTTCTTTAATTAACATTTTTAAAAGAGTTGTTTTCCCTACTCCTGACCTGCCAACCAAAGACACAAACTCACCTGGCTCTATCTTAAAACTAACATTGTCTAAAATTAAAGATCCGTTATAAGCTTTAGAAACATTTTTGAAATAAACCAAGGACATAAATTAAATATTATAGATTAAATCTAAATTACCTGCTAATACATCTTCTACTATATTAGACCATTTTTTACCAGTTTTTTCATCTCTGATAATTTTATATGGATGAAGAACATAAGAACGAATCTGACTCCCCCATTCAATTTTGATTTTTTTGCCTTTTAATTCAGCTAAAGTTTTTACTTTTTCTTGTTCAGCTAATTGATGCAATTTAGTTCTTAAAATTGCCATTGCCTTTTCTTTATTCCTTGATTGCAATCTTTCTGCCTGACAACTAGCAACTATTCCTGTTGGTTTATGAGTAATCCTAACAGCCGTTTCCACCTTATTAACATTTTGCCCACCTGGACCTGAAGAACGAAAAGTCTCAATTTCTAAATCATTTTCATCCAAAGGTAATTCCTTAGCTTCTATCATTGGTAAAACTTCAATTAAGGCAAATGATGTATGACGTAATTTTGCTGCAGAAAAAGGAGAAATTCTTACTAAACGATGCACTCCATTTTCATTTTTAAAAATCTGATAAATATTCTTTCCTATGATCTCTACTATTGCATGTTTAATGCCGCCAAATTCATTTTCTTTCTTATCTAATAAAATGAATTTCCATCCTTTCTTTTCCGCATATCTTTGATACATCCGCAGTAACATCAATGCCCAATCTTCAGCATCACGACCACCAGCACCTGCATAAACTGATAAAGTAATATTGCGAGAATCAAAAGGAATACTGTATTTATCTTTATTAATATTCAACACCATAAAATTTTAGCAAATTTAACATTTAAAAACAACTGGATTCTTTATCATCAGAAATCAAAGGCACAAAACTAAATCCCTTAAAAAATTCTTTTTTAAAAGTATTTTTATCTTGTTTAACCCAGAGCTGAATTTCTCCAGGAAAAGGAGCAACAATTTTTCCTCCTGTCTTTAATAAATCTATCCATTCTTGAGGCATTTGTTCTAATGTTGCTGAGCAAAGAATTTTATCAAATCCTTCTTTTAAATCAAGCTGTTGACTGATTTTTAATATATCCCTAGAACCATCAGCACAAAAAAATTTTATAATATTTTTCTCCACAAAATTGTATTTTGCTGTATTTTTCTCACCAAATTCTTTTAATTCTAAAATTCTTTCAATAGCAATTACCTTTCCTTGTTTATTCTTTCCGCCATCACTTACTAAATATGAAAGCAAGGCACTAGTCCACCCAGAGCCAGAACCAATATCCAAAACCACATCCCCAATCTTGGGTTGTAACAATTCCAACATAAAAGCAACTGTTAAAGGCTGAGAAATTGTTTGACTAAAACCTATTGATAAAGGAGTGTTTAAATAAGCTTCATTTTGGTTTTCAGGAATAACAAAATCTTTTCGGTCTATAGCTAAAAAAGCCTCTATAATCTGAGGAGATTTTAAATAACCAAGATCAATTGTTTCTTGAATCAATTCTTGCTGAGAAGACATATATACAATCAGTATAACATAAAAACATTTTAAAATTTAAAAGCCCTCCTGAATAACAGCAAGGGCTTTATTTTTAGTAAATTAATAATACACTGGAAGATAATCTTCCCTGTGTATTCTTAATTTCTTTAATTCTTTGAAAGCAGTAATGCTTGTTTTTAAAAAACACCACTCTTTTTCCCACTCAAGGTTGGGATAACAAACTACACTATATTCATCTAATCTAACTTGAATGTCATGCACTCTGCAATAAGGACCTTGTTCCTCTAAGAAAATACGCCAATAACCATCTTGACCCTTAAACGGACAACTAATAACTTTAAATAATCCACCTACCCCTGAATGGATATTAAAAGTTAGAATACATTCTCCCTCGTCGCAGTGATTTAGATCAGGAATATTTCTAACCTGATCACTTTCTAGCCCTCCAAAATACGGCCGATTTCTCAATATATTTCTTTCCAAATGATTCTTTAACATCTCTACATCCTTTCTTCTCCTAAATATTTATAAAAATTTAATGGAAGTAAGGCAACAATTCTCTCTCTAATCTTATAAACCATTTTCCAAAAAGAATTTGCAATCCTGATTGTTTTAATTCCCACATGCAAATTTTCTCTTTTATTCTTAAACACAAAGGAAAAATCTCGTAAAATCCTGGGAAGATGTATATCAGAACTAATAATTATCAAGTTAGTAATTCCTGCAATCATTAAGTAAGTCTTTACTTCTTCCCAATATTTAAAAGTAAATTCATTTGCAGTAATCAAACATTGATTTTCGACAATCTCTGGTTGACTATTTATCAAAGCATTTGGAGAGCAAATAATTAAATCCCTTAAGCTCATCTTGTTTGTAATATCAAGCCAAAAATCCTTATCTGGCACTAAAAGCTCTTTTTGATTATAAGGGAAAATTATGTAAGCACTTTCTAGAGAACTATGGCTTTTAATCTTTTTTATATTCCTTTCATACACTTCTGTCTTATCAAGCAATTCTTTTTCCTTGTCTTTTTTCACCTAAATCACCTCCTTTCTTTCATATTTTTTTGTCAAAGTTCTTTCTTTTTAAGATTATTTTTATCCTAAAAGGTATTCATATAATAACACTATAATCTAAATTAGTCAATTGATAAATAAAAAGCGCCAGTAATAAATACTGACGCCAGATTAAACAATTTCCATTAAGCGACTATTTCTTTTTTTTGCCGCCTTTCTTTTTTTTGGCCATATTTTTTAAAGATTTTAAACTGTTAAAAACAATTCAAACTCTTTTTATAGTTACTAAGGAAATGGAAGACCAACCCATTAATCCTCTGATATAAATTTTATAGCAAGCAAGAGCATTGTCAATAGTGGATAAGTTATTTTTAAAAGCTTTTATTTAACCTAAACATTATTTTTTATATAAACTTCATTTGAATCATAAAATCGCCTTTAAGAGCGATTTTATGAGTAGAGCCTAATAGATAATGCTTAAACCTGTTTAATATAAAAAAGCCCCAACTATTAATAATTTTGTTGGGGCATATTGATAAAGAAATTTTAACTTTTGTTTTTACCATACGTATGGAATACTTAGAAATCCTGGTTTTTCTTTGACTAGATGACAAGATATTGAAACATTAAAATCTCTTGCCATCTTTTTTGCCAATCTTGTTAAACAGTCAACATACGCCCGACCATATATTTCCATAGTCCAATTTTCTTTATCGCTTAGATTGATTAAACTTATAACATCATAATCTTCGACGATGAAAAATCTAACGAACCAGCAGTATTTTGGGTCCAAAATTGCAACAATATTTGGTTCCATCTCTTGAAACCCTTGTTCCACATGTCCAAAGTTTAATACACTGAAGTTATTTCCTTCTCTTGTAGCAGGCACAAAATCATATCTCCATTTTATCCATTTTGCAACCTTCATTTCAAGAATTTCTTCTTTTTTTGGCAAATCTTTTAAATCATTAAAAAACTTAATCTTATTTTCCATTATCTTCTCTCCTTTCTTATAATTTTTATATTTTAATTTTTGTTAAAGAACTAAAAATACTCTATTTTAGAGTATTATAAATATACCATATTTTATGTTAAAAGTCAATATTTGGCAGAGCCTAATAGATAACGCTCAAACTTACTTATCGAAATAATGTTTTATTTTATCGGGGTTTTCTTCTAATGGATTACTCTTTTAAAATTTATTTTTTTCTAACTAAATTAACTAGCCGTTATTAAACCATTTTATCAACCAGCTAAATAAATTAAACTTTCCTTCTTGTTCTCCTATAAAATTTTCGACTCTTATTTGTTCTTGCTCCAATACTTGAATTTGATTTTGAAGCTCTGTTTTTATCGATTCTTTCATTTTTTTTGTAAAGTTCTTTCTTTTTAAGAAAAAATATTCCCAAAAAGATATCTTATATAATACCACTAGAATATAAATTGGTCAACTGACAAAAATACTAACTAAAACTCCTAATTTGTTGTAGATAAATTATTCTTAAAATCTCTTATCTAAACTCTTGTGATGCCATATTAAAGAAAACAAGAACAATAAAATCGTAAAAATAAAAAGAATTAAAATATTAACAAAGGGAGAAAGTAAACTAATCCCCTGCATAGAATATCTAGCCAAATCTGTATAATAAGTTAAAGGAGAAAAAAAAGATAAAATTTTAAGTTTTCCCATTTCAGTAATTGGAACAAAAACTCCACTAATAAAAATTAAAGGAAATTTAATCAAAGAAGCAATGAGCATAATATCAGAGGGTTTATCAGCTGGTGGAGCTGAAATTAAAGTCCCTAAACTAGAAAAACAAAAGGCAGCAACTATAGTTCCTAAAATTAAAGGAAAACTAATAATCTCCACACCTAATAATAAAATACCGGCTAGCATAATAAAGGAAACCACAAAAAGACCAAATAAAACCGAAGCTACAATATCCCCTAAAATAATTGTCCAAAGATAAATTGGCGAAGAAACTAATCTTTCAAAAGTTCTCATCCTTGTTTCCCAGGGAGTAATTACTGGTGTAATAGCAGAAACTGTAAAAAACAAAGCCATACCTAGTAAACCAGGAATTATTGAATCAATAGGCATTTCTCTTCTAAAAATAAAAGAAATAAAAACAAAGCCTGGAATTAATAATCCCTGAATAATAACTGATCCTTTTAAATAATAAATGGATAAATCTTTTTTAGTAATCGCAAAAGATCTTTTTAATTGTTCAAGGATTTTCATTTTTATTTGTTAATTTTACAAAAATATCTTCTAAACTTGGCTCTATCATTCTTAAAGAAATGATTTCATTTTCAGATTTTCTAGAATATTTTATTAAAGAGAGAATAATCTCTAATGTTTTTTCACCAAATATACGAAATTTATCCCCCATCTTATTAACCTTTTCAACTCCCTTAAAATACAAATCTTCCTCCTTTAAATCTTTTTTAAAAGCCACTTCTATAGAAGAAATCTTTTTCATAATGTTTTTTAATAATTCAGGGCGATCAATAGCTATAATTTTCCCTTGATTCATTATGGCCACTCGGTCACAAAGTAAATCTGCTTCTTCTATATTATGAGTAGTAAGAAAAATAGTAACCCCATCTTTGTTAAATTTTCTAATAAGTTGCCTGATTAATCTTGTACTTTCTACATCTAATCCAGAGGTGGGTTCATCTAAAAACAAAATTTCTGCATCATTCATTAAGGCCATGGCTAAAATCAATCTCTGCCTCATTCCTTTTGAAAAAGTTTTTACTTTTTGATGTCTTTTTTCATATAATTCAAACTTTTTTAATAAAGATATAGCTTTTTGAATACTTTTCTTTCTTTCTATTCCATATAATTCTCCAGTTAATAAAAGATTTCTCAAAGCAGATAAATCTGTATAAGCATCAGCAAATTCAGGAACAATTCCCATTATTTGCTTTACTTTAATTGGTTCTTTCCTAACATTGTATTCTTTTATAAAAACCTCACCTTGAGTTGGTTTTAATATTCCTATTAACATTCTTATGGTTGTGGTTTTGCCAGCTCCATTAGGTCCTAACAAACCAAAAACCTCACCTTTTTTCACATTAAAGGTAATATTATTCACTGCATCAAAACCATCAAAATCTTTCTTTAATTGTTTAACTTCAATAATATTTTCCATGTATTTTATTGTATCAAAAAATCGCCCTTAAAGCGATTTATGAGCAGGGGCGACAGGACTCGAACCTGTAACCAACGGTTTTGGAGACCGCTACTCTGCCAATTGAGCTACGCCCCTTCTAGAATGTATTTTATCAAATATTGTTATTTTTTGCCTTCTTTATGAATTGTATGTTTACGACACCAAGGGCAATATTTTTTAAATTCTAACTTACGCTCAACTAATTTCTTATTACGTCGAGTATAATAATTTATTTGTTTGCATTCTGTGCATTGTAATTTAACAATATGTTCTTTTTTCATGACTGATTTTTGCTATTTATTATTGTTCTGAGCCGAAGGTGGGAATTGAACCCACGACCTCTTTCTTACCAAGAAAGCGTTCTGCCACTGAACTACTTCGGCTTAGGTTCTGGTGGGCAGGATAGGATTCGAACCTATGGAGGCCTAAGGCCGCGAGATTTACAGTCTCGTGCAATTGTCCACTCTGCCACCTGCCCAGATTAAGAGCCGAGGAGAGGATTTGAACCTCCAACCTACGGTTTACAAAACCGTTGCTCTGCCGTTGAGCTACCTCGGCATTAAAAATAATTATCTCGCCCCGCCTCTTTTTTCATACAATTCAATTAATAAATCCTGAACAACATTATCTTCTTTATCTAGATGATAAGCTTGAAGCAAAGCCCAACGAGCAGAAGAAAAATCTTTTCGCCAGAGATAAATACGAGCCAAATTTTTAAAAGCAGCTAAGCTTTCTGGATTTCTATTGATTTTTTTTAATAATTTTTTTTCTTCTTGCAAACTATCAAGCTTATTATCTATTTCTGCGCTATTTTCCAAAGATGTTTTCTCAGTAAAAGATTTTATAATATCTTCGCTTCCTTTAAAATCAGGAGTTTTTTTCCTAATTCTTATCTTTGTTAAATTTGCTGAAATAGTTTTATCAATCCTTAATACTATTATCCGAGAACGAACCAATACTTTCTCTGTTAAAGAATAAATACCACTACCAACTTTTTGATAACTTAACTTTGTCTGTAATTTTTCTAGCAGTTTTTTCTTTTCTTTTTTTATTTTTGCAAATTCCTCCTCTCCCTTAATAATAGATTCTTTATTTTGCCTGTGTTGAAATATGTAAACCAATCCGGCAATTCCCAAGATAATAAGAAGGGAGGGAATAATATTAAACATATCTTAGATTTGAAAACGAATAAAACGACTAATTTCTATTTTCTCACCAAATTTAGCTGTTGCTTCTTTAATCAATTGTTCAATAGTTTTTGTTTCATCTTTAATGTATATTTGCTGCTCTAAACAAAGTTCCAAAAAATCCTTTTCTAATTTGCCTTTTATTATCTTTTCTACTATCTCAGGTGGTTTTTTTGAATCTTTTAATTCTTCAGCATATTCTTTTTTCTGTGCTTCAATAATTTCCTGAGGCATTTGATCAAAGGAAACATATTTTGGATTTAAAGCAGTAACTTGCATAGCCAGATTATAAGCCAATTGTTTAAATTCTGTATTCTTAGCTACAAAATCTGTTTCACAACGCAATTCTATTAAAGCTCCAACCTGATGATTTGAGTGGATATAAGATTCAACCACTCCACTCTTAGTGCTACTTTCTTCTTTTTTTTCTGCTCTTAATTCTCCTCTTTTTTTTAAAATTTGACCAGCTTTTTCTAAATTCCCCTCAGCTTCTTCTAAGGCTTTTTTACATTCTATTACTGGTGCTTGAGTTTGCTCTCTTAATTTTTGAACATCTTGTATTTTAGCTTTCATTGTATTTGTATAGTTATTAAATTTAAGGTTTTTCTATTATTGCATCAATTTTAGATAAAATATATTCTATTGAAGATTTAGCACTATCATTAGCTGGAATCGGATAATTAACCTTAGTGGGATCATCATCAGTATCCAGAATGGAAATAATAGGAATTTCTTTTTTTTGAGCTTCTCTAATTGCTGTTTTATGAATCTTAGGGTCAACAACAAACAAAGCATCTGGTAGTCGAGACATATTCTTCAAACCAATAAACTTCTGTTCTAAATCATAAATCTCTTCCTCTAACTTCTTTTTTTCTTGTTTAGTATAATTACTCCATTCACCTGATTTTTGCTTGTCTTCTAATTCTTGTAGATGTTTAATCCTATCACTAAGTGTTTGAAAATTTGTCAAAGTTCCTCCTAACCATCGGTTTATCACATAAGGAAAATCATGTTTTTTACTCAATTCTTTTACTGCTTTTTGCGCGCCTCCTGTAGTGCCAACAAAAAGAATCACCCCTTTGTTTTTAATTATTTCTTTAATAAAATCTACCGCTGCCTGAAGTCCTTTTTTTGTTTCATCTAAATCAATTAAAGCAATTTCTGCTGACGATTTTAAGGTAAAATAATCAGCTCGAGGATGATTGTAAGTTCTCTTATGCCCATAATGCAAGCCTGCTTTTTTCATTTCTTCCAAATCATTGTCTTTTTGATTCTTTTCAGCATCTAATACCTCTTCTGGGTCAATTATTTGTGATTGTTTATTTTCTGTCATAGTGTGTTTTAATTTACCATAAAAAGCGCCTGGAATCAAGAAAAGCAAATAATTTCAATAAAAAAACGCTGTGATTGTTAAAAATCACAGCGTTCCAGTGGGGTTACCCTCTTTACAAGAGGACACTAGTATATTAGCATCTTTTTAATTATAAGTCAAGTCCTAATTGATTTTAAAAGTTTTTTCTGCTATTATAGGTTTGCTATGAAAAAGAACATTCATCCCCCATATTATAACAAAGCAAAAGCAACTTGCACTTGCGGCGCTGAGTTTACTGTGGGGGCAACAACAGAAAAAATAGAAGTGGAAATCTGTTCTCAGTGTCATCCTTTTTATACTGGACAAAAAAAATTAGTTGACACTACAGGACAAGTGCAAAAATTTAAAAAACGTCTTGAAAAGACAGAAACCTTAGCTGTTAAAAAATCCCCTAAGAAAAAAGTCAAAAAAGACAAAGAATCACGCCGAAAATCCAAAACCAAAAAAGAAACCAAATGAATTTGAATGAATTACAAAAGAAAAAAGAAGAACTTTTAAAGAAACTCAGTGACCCTGAGTTTCTTTCTGATAAAACAAAATTTGAACAAGCTTCTCGTGAATTAAAAAAAATTGAAAAAGAACTTAATACTCAAAAAGAGATAGCGCGAGCAGAAAAAAAGATAAAAGAAGCAGAAGAGATCTTAGCAGAAGAAACTGATAATGAACTCTTGACCTTAGCTAAGGAAGAATTGCAGAAAAACACAGATTTAAAAGAATCTTTATCTCAAAAATTACAAACCGAACAGACCTCAAGCAATGATTTAAATAATATTAAAAGTATTATTCTTGAAATTAGAGCTGGCACTGGAGGTGAAGAAGCAGGTTTATTTGCCTTAGATTTATTCACAATGTATAGTCGCTATGCTAATATCCAAGGTTGGCCAATAAAAGTAATTGATATTAGCAAAACCTCTCTTGGGGGCTTAAAAGAGGGTATTTTAGAAATAGACAGCAAAGAATCTTTTAATGAATTAAAACAAGAAGCTGGGGTTCATCGAGTGCAAAGAGTCCCCATTACAGAAAAATCAGGACGAATCCATACTTCCACAGCTACTGTGGCTATCTTACCCCAAATGAAAAATATTGAGATAACAATTAAACCAGAAGAAATTGAAGAAACCTTTTTTAGATCTTCTGGTCCTGGCGGTCAGAATGTCAATAAAGTAGAGACTGCTGTTCGTCTTTTTCATAAACCTACTGGCATCTTTGTTGCCTGTCAAAGTGAAAGGCATCAAAACCAAAACAGGGAAAAAGCCCTTGAGATTTTAAAAAATAAATTATATGACCTTCAGGAAGAAGAATTGATTGGTAAGGCAAAAAAAGAAAGGCGCGACCAAATAGGCAGCGCCGAAAGAAGTGAAAAAATACGTACCTATAACTTTCCTCAAGATCGTATTACTGACCACCGCTTAAAAAAATCATGGCATCATATAGATGAAGTTTTAAGCGGAGAAGGATTAAAAGATATTATACAAGCGTTTAAAAAGGAATATCATCAGACATAATTTCTCCTGAATCTTCTTCTAAAACTGGCAAATCTTCAATTCCTGCCTCTGGTTGCTCTGGAGGCATTTTAAATTGATCTTCTTCTTGCACTCTCCTTGGACCAAATCTAACATTCTCAGCCACAATCTCTGTCCTGGTCCTTTTTTGCTCATTTGAATCAACCCAACTTCTTGTTCTTATTCTCCCCTCTACTAACACTGACCGCCCTTTTGCAAGATATTGATTACAAAGCTCAGCCATTTTCCCCCAAACAACCACATTATGAAATTCTGTTTCCTGTTGTCTTTGCCCATTAGCATCATTCCAAACCCGATTAGTTGCCACTCCAAAATTAGCCACTGAGCGCCCTGAAGGAGTGGTTCGAAGATCAACATCCCGAGTTAAATTTCCAATAATGAAAACTTTATTTAAATACATGGTTTTTTATTGTTAATTTTCGACCAAAACCACCGTTTATTTGTTCAAAATCTCATTTAGCTTTTTATCTAATTCCTCTACGCTAATTTCTGTTTCTGGTTTTTTATCTTTTAAAGTTTTTTCTAATTTTTTATCCTCTTTTATTTGTGATTTTAATAGTGATTTTTTAAAAGTAGAAGGAGAAATTTTAATTGTTTGTTTTATTTCCTTACGCACAATAATAAAACGAATCAAATCAGTATTAAGATTTAATTTTTTCTGTAAAGCATTCATCAAATCTCCACCTAATCCAAATTGAATAAAGGCAAAATAGGCATTCAGATGAATAGCCTTGTTTTTCCTTATGGGATAGCCCAAGGGTTTTAATTGAGGCAATTGGGAAACATTTATGATTGCGCCCATTCCCTCTAATTCTTTTAACAAACTATTAAACTTTAATTCAGCTTCCTTTTCATTAAACTCTGGAGAAAGCCAAAGAGTTAATTCATAATTACAAATATTTTTTTCTTTTTTCACCATAATGCTATGTTTTTATTATTTGTTGCCAAAGATCTTTTGCTATCTTTGGATTTTCTTTTAAGAAATTTCTGGCTGTTTCAAATCCAGCCCCTAACTTTATATCCCCAAAACTAAAGGTCAATCCAGATTTTGTTACTATTTCTTTTTTTAATCCCAAATTTAATAAATCACCGCTAAAAGATATTCCTTCGTTATAAAGAATATCAAATTCTGTTTCTCTAAATGGAGGCGCCACTTTATTCTTAACCACTTTTGCTTTAATTCGCGAACCAATAATCTCATCGCCTTTTTTAATCTGAGCGGTTCTCCTTAATTCAATCCTGACTGAGCTGTAAAACTTTAATGCCTTGCCTCCTGGTGTTGTGGTTGGATTGCCAAACATAACCATTCCTATTTGCATCCTTGTCTGATTAGTAAAAATGATTGCCGTGTTGGTTTTTGCAGCAATGGCTGTTAATTTTCTTAAAGCCCGGCTCATTAAACGCGCTTGCAAACCTATGGTCTGATCTCCCATTTCTCCTTCTATCTCAGCCTGTGGTGTTAAAGCGGCCACAGAATCAACAATAATCAAATTAATAACTCCTGAACGAACCAAAGACTCAACAATATCTAAGGCCTGTTCTCCATTGTCTGGTTGGGAAATTAATAAATCCTTAACTTTAACTCCAATCTTTTGAGCATAATCTGGATCTAGAGCATGTTCTGAATCTATAAAAGCAGCCTTACCTCCTTTTTTTTGCACTTCAGCAACAATATGAAGAACTAATGTTGTTTTGCCTGAAGACTCAGCGCCATAAATTTCTGTAATTCTGCCACGAGGGATTCCACCAACTCCAAGAGCTAAATCTAAAGAAGGAGAACCAGTAGGAATAACATCAACATTAACTTTTTTAACCCCTCCTAATTTCATTATTGCTCCTTCTCCAAATCTATCTTGTAAATCTTTCAAGGTTTGTTCTAAAACCTGATCTTCTTTTGTTCCTTTATTCTCTGGTTTGTTTTTTATTGTCTTTAATGATTTTTTTGCCATATTAATAAAAATTATATTAACAATTATTAAAAAGTTCTGCAACTTACATCTTTTTATTCATCAGACAAATCAATCGGGGTATAAATAATTTGTCGTTCAATTGAGCTAATGTGATTTAAAATATTTATTGCCTTAAATTCAATATTATTAAGTCCAGGCAAAAGCATAATCTTATCATTAAATTCACCATTTTTTTCTAAAAATATCTCCTTGTCTTTAACAAAAAATCCCTTAGCGCGAATAACCTTGCCTGATATCTTAAGCTCTGGCTGAATCGTAGTAAAATCTTCCAATGGCGAATAGAGAATTATCTTTGCTGGCAGAATGAAAAAACTTGCTTCGTAAATAAAGTAGGATAAAATTAAAAACCAAAATATCCATCTTAAAAATTGCGGTAAAACATTTTTAAAAAACAAGGAAAACTTTGATTCATTGATAAAGAATCTGTTTTTAGGTGGTAAATCATTTTTACCAGAAGACAAATTCCTGCCATTACTTTTCTGATAAAGAGCTAATGTTTTTTCTTCATCTAATTTTAAAAAATTAGCGTATTTTTTAATAATGCCTCTTAAATAAACTGGGGGCGGTAAATTTTCATAAGCATTATTTTCTATATCCTTGATAATAGAAGCCAATATCTTTGTTTCTTCAGCGGTTTTTTCTATACTATACCCTTTATCTAGGCGTATTCGTTTTAAAAATTCTCCGCAAGATGTTGTTTCTTCAAACTTCCCATCAATATTCTTATCTTCAATATGTATTTTTTTATTCTCTGCCATAATCATCTTTTTGACTTTGCTTTACAAAAACTTCCCGCGGTTTTGCCCCATCAACAGGACCAATAATCCCGTTTTCCTCTAAAACATCTAAAAGACGCGCAGCCCTAGCATAGCCAATTCTTAATCTTCTTTGCAATAATGAAGCTGAAGCTTTTCCTGCCTTAACAACTATTTCATATGCCTCTGGATACAATTCATCTTCTTCTATATTGCTCCATTGATCTAAATCTATTTCTTCAAAAGACGGCGGTGCTTTTACAAATTCTTCCAAATCACCTGCTAATCCATTTTCTTCTGTTTCCATTTCTTTACTTGATTCTTTGATAAATCCAATTAATTTACTCACTTCTTGTTCTGAAACATATGGACTTTGCACTCGAATTGGCTTAGGAGAATCAGGAGCTAAATAAAGCATATCTCCACTGCCTAATAATTTTTCTGCACCACCCATATCTAGAATGGTCCTAGAGTCTACTTGAGAGGCCACTTGAAAAGCAATGCGTGTGGTAATATTTGCTTTTATCAAACCAGTGATTACCTCAACTGAAGGTCTTTGGGTGGATAAAACCAAATGGATTCCAGTTGCCCGAGCCATCTGAGCAATCCTAATAATCAAAGCCTCTAAATCACGACCATAACTGACCATTAAATCTGCCAATTCATCTATAAATATCACTATATATGGTAAAATTGATTCTTTTTGAGCAATTGCTTTAGAATTAAATCTTTCTATATCCCGTACTTGATAATCAGCTAATAAGGCATATCTTTTCTCCATTTCATTTACCACCCAGCGAAGAACTGGTAAAACTTTTTTATTATCAGTAATCACCGGCGTAATCAAATGACTAATATCATTGTAAGAAGACAATTCTACCCTTTTAGGATCTATTAAAACCAATCTCAAGGTTTCTGGAGAATTTTTAAAAAGAAAAGAAGAAAGAATACTATGAATACAAACAGATTTTCCAGCTCCAGTGGCTCCGGCAATCAATAAATGAGGCATTTTACTTAAATCAGCTAATAAAGGTTCTCCTTTTACATTTCTACCTAAGATAAATAATAAAGGAGCAGCAGTTTTTTGAAAATCAGTTTCTTTAAATAAACTGCCTAATCTGACTAAAGATATTGATTTATTAGGCACCTCAATACCCACTAAAGACCTGCCAGGAATTGGAGCTTCTATTCTTAAAGGATGAGCCGCTAAAGCCAGGGCCAAATCATTTTGAAGTGTAGTAATATTTGAAAGCTTTACTCCCTCAATTGGTTTTAGAGTATATTGGGTTACTGTTGGCCCTACATTAACCTCTCCCATTTCAACTTCTATGCCAAAACCTTGAAGAGTTCTTTTTATTATATTAGCGTTTATTTTAATATCGCCAACTCGTGGCTGAGTATATTCAGTGTCTAAAAGAGATAAGGAAGGAAACTTGTATTTACCTTTTAATTTTAATGGACTAATAACAGCTTTTTCTTCTTTTGTTTTTATAGGCTCTTTAATTTCTTCCTTAAGTTTTTCTTGTTTTTGAGCTTCTTTATTTAAAACTTCAGCTTCAAAAATCGCCGCTTCTTCAGCTTTAGAAAGTGTAGGCGATAAAGTTGCTTCTGGTTCTTTTTCTTTTTTTTGAAAAAACTTAAGTGGAATGTTTAATATCAACAAAAACCCAGAAACCAAAACTGCTAAATAAATAATTAAGGTAGCCCAGGGTCCTAGATAATGTTCCAGAGAGCCGCCAAATAAACCAATCAAACCTCCTTTTTCTTTTAAGAAAATTTCTGAAATGGACAAGAGAGATAAAAGAATAAGAAAACAACCTAAAAAGGTAAAGAAATTTAAATTGATTTTTTTTGTCAGAGAACGCAAATAATTAATAGCTATAACAATTAATAAACCTGGCAGAATAAAATAACCCCAACCTAAGAGATAATCTAAAACCTTAAAAACATTTTTTCCAAAAGGACCAGCTAAATCAAAAGCGCTTAATAATAATACTAAAGAAATAGCTAAAAAAAGCACAGCTAAAAGACTGTTTTTTACTTCAGTATCTAAAGTTTCTTCTGGAATAATTCTTCTAAAGAAATTTTTTCCAGAATTCAAAAAATTAATCTTTAAACCCTTTCCTCTTTTTTTAGCCATTTTATTAAATCACATTAGGTATTTTAACATAAAAAGGGGCTTTAATAAACCCCCGTTTTAAAACCTTCTTTTTTTAATTTTAAGTATATCTATCTGCCACTTTAGTTGCCCCATATGATTCTGGTTTGGTTTTAACCTGAAAACCATAACCTCTTACCATACCAATAATTTCTTGAAGCATATCCCTAGTGGCTCCTTTACTGCCAATATCAACATGAACTTCAAAATCAAAAACAATATCTTTGTTTTGCGATAAATTTAATAAAACCTCTCCAGCCAATTTTAAAGACATCATCACTTCTTGGTAAATTCTTGCTCTAAGACTATCTATCTTTTTCTGATTGAGTCGTCGCCAAAAAAATCTTCCTCCATGCCCTTCCCGATAAACTACAATTGCGCTTACAAAATCTGTGGTGCCATGATTAGCAGAATCAGTACCAATAATAATCTTGTATTTCTCTTGGGGTTCTTCTTTGATATAAAAAAGCACTTCTTTTAAAAGTTCTTTATAGGTAAAAGCTTTCCCACTGGGAGAATGAAATTGTTTATCAATATTTTTCATTAATTAACTTAATAATTCATAAAAGGAAGCAATCCAGCCACCCGGGCTCTTTTAACTGCTTTTTTCAATAAACGTTGATGTTTAGCACAAAGATAAGTTTTTCTTCTAGGAAGAATCTTCATCTGACTTGAAATAAAACGTTTCAAGGATTCAACATCTTTGTAATCTATTTCCTTTTTATTCTGAAGACAAAAATAGCATTGATTCATAAACTTTAAAATTAATATTACTGTTTAGCCACACTTTTAAGATAAGAGATATCCTGTGCGTATTTGTCAGCAATAGCTAAGACACTATCACCATAAAAACGATATTTTGTATTTGTGCTCCCAGAGAAATAAATCATTGCTGCTCTCCATTCTGCATCCCTTGTTTGTTGTGTGGCTCCCCATTTGGCCAGATACAAACCTGCAGCAACAAAAGCGTCTTTAATATCCCAAGGATTTGCTGGATAATTACCAGTGATACTAGAAACCTGGTCTTTGTATAGCATCCAGGTTGAAGGTATAAACTGCGCTGGTCCCATTGCTCCGCCCCAACCCATTTGTTGTCCTCCTTGATACATTGGGCAAGATACAGGAGTTGTATCAGGATCTAATCCTAATTCTTGGCAAATTTTCAAAAATGGAGCTTGATCTCTATCAGGTTTCATCACTTGACGCCAGCTTTTATATGCTGGGTCTCCAGCCCGATTACAAGTGCCAACATTTTGTCCTAAGTTAGATTCTTGAGTTAACACCGCTAAGAGCAAGGCTGGTCTCACTCCAAGACGACTGCTAACCCAATTAGCTATGTCTAAAGCTTCACCAAAAGTAACTTGAGTTTTAACTCCTAACAATTGATAAATTCTACCTTTGATTTCTGTGGCTTTTTGCCTAGATTCAGCTAGCATTTGCTGATATTTTTGCTCATTACCCTTAGTTGTTTCTAATAAATTACTCTGCTCTTTTCTTGTTTTTTCTAAATCTTGTTGCTGCAACATTTGCATTGCTAATAATAATTGTGTTTCTTCCTTATTGCTTGTTAATTCTTGGCTCTGATTGTTTAAAGTAACTTTTAATTCTCCTAATTCTTTAATATTCTCTAAGATTTTTTCTTGAATACTATGCAAGGCATTTGAATAATCAAAAAACTCACTAATTGTTTCTGAGCCAAGTAATATTTCCACTAGAGAGGTTTGGTTTAATTGAGAATAAGTTTGAAGTAAATTAGATA
Source organism: Minisyncoccota bacterium (assembly GCA_028694995.1). Taxonomy (GTDB): domain Bacteria; phylum Patescibacteriota; class Minisyncoccia; order UBA6257; family UBA6257; genus JAQTTC01. The sequence goes on along the minus strand of JAQVJU010000001.1, from coordinate 124,343 downwards.
AATTATTCTTAGTGGTATTGATTTTATCATTTGTCTGGACAATTGAAGTTGTTGTTTCATCAATCCTTACATTGAGATATTCCAGATTAAGATTAGTGGATTTGATTTGTAAATTAATTTTGTCTGCTTTGCCTTTTAATTCATTGATTTTATTTTGTAAGGCAGCTTTTTCCTGTTGCGTGGTAGCCACTAATCCTTCATATTCTGCAATTTCTTTTTCCACTGCCTCTAGTTCTCTTTCCAATCTTGCCCTTTCTTCATCATTAGAAGCAATTGCTTCCCGTGATTGAAAGAAAATAGGCGCCATTACATTATTCTGAATAACCGAGAATAAAAGAAAAAACAAAACCACAAAAGAAAGGGTTTTTTGTTGGATTATTTTTTTATTCCAAAAAGAAAAACAAAAAGTATTCTTCTTTTTTTCTAAAACTTGATTTGTTTTATCTAAAGAAGAAATATCTCTAACTTTTTTTCTAGTAATTGATTTAATGTGCATTAGAATAAAATTAATCTTTTTTTTCCTCTGGTTGCTCTTCTTCTTTACTTGCTTCTTCTTTTTCTTCTTCTTTATCAGCTTTTTCAGTTTCCCCTTCTACTTCAACTTCTTCTACGGTCTTCGCTTCTCCTAATTCTTTTTCCAGTTCTTCTTCTGAGATAGGTTCACTAATACTTGCTACTGGAGTATCCTCATCAACTAACACTTTAATCCCTGAAGGAAATTTAATATCCCTGATATAGATAGTCTGGTTAAAATTAATTAACTTGGAAATATCAACTGGAATTTCATGGGGTAAATCTTTTGGCAATGCTTCCACTTCTATTTCATTCATTGATTTGATTAAAATTCCGCCTTTGGCAATTGCCGGAGATTCACCAAAGAAATTCACTGGGATATGGGCCTTTATTAGCTTATCCATTTCCACTTCATAAAAGTCAATATGCATTGGCTGACCATTTAGAAAATGATAGCTCACATCTTGTACTAAAACATTTCTTACTTGTTTTTTCCCTTGTTCTTCAAATTCCAAATCTATAATATTTGTATCTCCTGATTTTTTATAAATTGTATGAAAATCTTGCGCCTTAATCTCTAAGGGATAATTTTCTGTTTTTTTACCATAAAGAATGGCTGGAATTAATCCTTTTTTTCTTAAATTTTTACTTTTCTTGCCAAAAATATTCCTTTTTTCAGCTTTTAAAATTAGTTTTTCCATATTATTCCTGCTTATTGTAGCGAAAAATCATCTAAAAAGCAAATTAATTCCTTTCTGGAGTTGTTAAGATATTTTGAAAACACATAATTCTTTCTAAAGGATCTTTGTTTTCAAAAATAGCTGACCCAATGGCTACAAAATCCACTCCAGATTTTTTCACCTCTCTTATATTCTCTTCATTAATGCCTCCATCTATCTCGCACCTAATCTGAGGAAAATTAGATTTAATTTTTTTTATTCTATCTAATACAAACCACTGAAACTTTTGCCCTGAAGGTCCAGGTGAAACCCCTAGAATGGTTACAAAATTAATCTTACTCAAATACTGATTAAGATCCTCAAAAGGAGTTTCTGGATTAATAGCTATCCCTAATTCAATTTCTTTTTCTTTGCAAAGACTTAAAAGCAAATCAAAGTTTTTTATTGTTTCAAGATGAATTATCACTCTTTTAGGAACTACTTCTAACCAATAGGGAAGCATTAATTCTGGATTATGAATCATCAGATGTAATTCAAATTTCTTTTCTATTTTCTTGATTTTTTTTAAAACCTCTGGACTATTCCATGTTTTCCAAGCTGTAAATTTACCATCAGCAATATCAATCTGAAACAAACCATCAAAATCTTGAAGTAAGCGAATTCTTTCTTTTAATTTTTGAATTGTTTTTGTATTAATAACTGGAATAAGATTAGCCACAATAATAAAACAATAAATTTATTTTATTTAGGTAATTGATTGATTTTTTTAATTCTTCTTAAATAACGAGGCTCTTGTTTAAAATCAGCCTTTAACCACTGAGCAACAATTAATTTAGCCTTAGTAGGCTCTGTAGAATCAGCAGCCAAACATAAAATATTAATATCTATGGCTTTTTTAGCTTCTTTTGCCATTGAATCAGTAAGACAAAGACCTGCTCTAATGCCTTTAAACTTATTAGCCACAATACTCATTCCAATCCCAGAACCACAAATTAAAATTCCTTGATTCTTTTTACTCTCAGAAACTTTTAAAGCAACTTTAATAGCAAAATCAGGATAATCATCTTCTAAATCATATTTTGAATTACCCAAATCAACAAACTCTATTTTCTCTTTGTTTAAAAAGTTTTTAATTTCTTCTTTGAGATGAAAGCCTCGATGATCTGCTCCTAGATATAGCATGTTATGATTTTTTAATCTGCTGCAATAAAGTTGAAGAATAGGCCCATTCATTATCATACCAAACAAGAATTTTCACTAAATCTTTATCAATCACTTTGGTAAAACTCAAATCTATAATCGCCGGCGCCAAAGTCCCAATTATATCAGAAGAAACTATTGAGGATTCTGTTATCTCAACAATTCCCTGCCATTTTTTTTCTTTTATTGCTTGTTTAAAAATTTCATTGATTTCTTCCACTGAGGTTGGTTTTTTAGAAACAAAAGTAATATCAGCAATTGAGCCACAAACCACAGGCACTCTTAAGGCAATGCCATCAAACTTATCTTTAAGATTTTTTATAACCTTGGTTACGCATTTAGCTGCCCCTGTAGTGGAAGGTATTATATTCTGGCTTGCTGCTCTTCCCCGACGCCAATCTTTTAAATCAGGACCATCAACAGAGCGCTGAGAAGAAGTATAAGCATGAATAGTATTCAAAACAGCTTTTTTAACACCAATGGTTTCTTCTAATATCTGAATAGCTGGCGCAACCGCATTAGTAGTGCAAGAACCATTAGAAATTACAGCAAATTTTTTAAAATCTTCATCATTAATGCCTAAAAGCACTGTTCTGCCTTCTTGTTCTTCTCCTTGTCCAGCTGGAGCGGTAATAATAACTTTTTTAGCTCCAGCCTTAATATGAGCTTGGGCTTTAGAATAATCAGTAAAGACACCAGTTGCCTCTATTACCACATCTATTCTTAACTCTTTCCAAGGAAGATTCTTAGGATCTTTTTCCTGAAAAAATGCAATGTTTTTATCTTCTACTTTTAATTTCCCTTTTGTTCCTTCAAAAACAGGTATCACTTCTTTATCATATCTTCCATAAACAGTATCATGTTTTAAAAGATAAGTTAGGTTTTCTATTTCTGCCAAATCATTAATGGCAACAATTTCTATCATTGGGTCTTCAAAAGCTAAACGAAAAAAAGATCTTCCAATCCTACCAAAACCATTAATTGCAATACGCATATTTTTAAAATGAAAATTAATTTTTTAATAATCTAATAATTGTTTCTCCAAACTTTTTAGCTGCTTCAGGTCCATTAGCCGTAACAACTTGTCCGCTAATTACCACTGATTCATCTTTATAAGTCGTCCCCTTTTCTTTTAAAATTTCAATGTAATCTTTGTTTAAAGCTGATGACCAAACTGTTGCCTCTTTATCTTTAAGAATCCCTGCCTTAGCTAAAAGAGCTGGAGCCACGCAAATTGCTGTTATTAATTTATTTTCTTTATTAAAATCTTTTGCTAAGTTTTGAAACACTTCATTATCTAATTTTTCAGCCATTCCAGAACCTCCGCAAAAAACCACTGCTTCATATTTTATTACTTGAACATCTTCAACTATCAAATCAATAACAGCCTCACCGCCTAAAATACCCTTGGCTATTCCTTTTTGCAAACTGGTTGTTTCCACTTCAAAACCCGCTTGTTCAAATATCTCTTTGGGAATAAAATATTCTTCGTCCCGAAAATCATCAAAAGAAACTACCATTAAAATTTTCTTTTTTTCTTCCATTGTTTCTAATAAATTTTTTTTAAAAGATTCTTCATCTAAAAGATTTTCTGAATTTTTCTTAGGCGCTATAAGAGTTAAAGGAAGACTCCACATAAGCAATCCCATGATCACAAAAATTAAAATTAGAGGGTAATAAGATTTTCTTATCATCTACCTAATTATAACATAAACAAGTTAACCTTCAAAAAACAGCGCTTTACCCAGCGCTGTTTTCTTAATTTTATGATTCATTAAGTGCCAGTATTTCTTCTATTAATGGCTTATTAAAACCAATAATAATCTTATCTCCTATTTCTATCACTGGAACCCCTGTTTGACCGCTTTTCTCTATCATTAACTGAGCAGCTTTTTCATCAAGACTAACATCTATATCTTCAAAAGGCATATCTATTGATTTAAAAAAATCTTTAGCCGCAACACACCAGGGACAATTTGGAGTTGAATAAATTTTAATTGTCATGTTTTTTATTCACAATTAGCATTACCCCCTATTAAATCTGGATCTTCATAAGAAGGAGAAAACCCTGCTGCTGCTTGTTCTTCTGTTAATACTTGAGAACAAAATTCTGGCGCCTTATTAAAACCACAACAGATTACTGTTTTTACCGCTTCTGCTGTTCGGCCACCAAAATCAAATTCACTAACATTCTCTTCATTAAGAATCAATGTTGGTGAACCAGTCACTTCATATTTATCTTGATTGTTAAAATCTCCTTGAGCATATTTTATTCCTTTAAGTTCGTCTTGCATACATTGTTCTAAAACATTGGTATCTACAGAAGCTAATGCCAAGCATTCTCCTGTTTCGCCTTCTTTAAGAAAACAATCAACATATTGCCAATATTTGTCTTTTTGTTCATCTCTAATACAAATCTGCCTTAAATTTTCTTCAGCTTCTTCATCTCCATGCATGGCTACTATTTGCCCATTTTGAATTTCTCCCATATAGGCAACCTTAATATAATTGCTTAATTCAGGAATATTTTTCACTATTTCATTTAAAATTCTCAACATTTGAGTGCCAAAGGGGCAATAGCTAACAACAAAGGCTTCTAAAACTGGTTGTTCTTTTTTATTTAAATCTTCACAAGTTTGAGCTACTTTTTGTTCTTCTTCTTGCATTGTGATTCCTTCAGGAAAAAGAATTTTCCCATCTTTAGTCACAAAAGAATCATATTCTATATCATCAATCTTCATTTTGAATTTATAAACTCCGCTTTCTTCAACAACAGAAACTAAAACTGCTCCGCCTTCTTCTTCTGTTAAGCCAAAAAAATTAAAGTTGATATAATCAACAGCTTTTTGCGCCAAGGTTTCTGCCTTTTTATTATTAAATAATTTGGCTGAAATTCCATTTTTACTGCCATAGCCAATTAAAAAAGCAACCACCATTAGAATAATCAAGAGAAAAGAAATATTTATTTTCTTCATATTTTTATTATTTATTTGTTGTTTATTTTATTCAACTTATTAAAGCTGAAGTCAATGAAAAGAGCTTAACAAATTTTTCTTACTTCCACAAGACAAAGTAATAATTTTTCTTACCTTTCTTAACTATTAAATATTTACCATAAAAACAATCTCCTTGCCTAATTAGCATCTCACTATCTTTAAAAGCCTTGTCATTAATAAATATTATTCCATTTTTAATATCTTCCCTCGCCTGTCTTTTTGAAGAACAAACCTTGGCTTTAACTAAAAGTTCAATTAAATCAATGTTCTTGATTTTTTCAATTACAGTTAAGGGAATATTCTTAAAAATCATTTCTAATTCTTTTTGAGAAAAACTCTTAAAATCATTGTAAAATAATTTTTGAGAAATCATTTCTGCCATTAAAGACATTTCTTTTCCATGAACCAAAGCGGTAACTTCTTTGGCCAAAGCTTTTTGCGGTTCTCTTTTTTCTGGATTTTTTTGAAAACTTTTTTCTAAATTATTAATTTCTTCTTTAGACAAAAAGGTAAAATATTTCAAAAACTGTATCACATCTCTATCATCAGTATTTACCCAAAATTGATAAAACTGATAAGGAGAAGTTTTTTGACCATCTAACCAAATAGTGCCTGTTTCTGTTTTCCCAAATTTTTCTCCACTGGCTTTAGAAACCAAGGGCACGGTTAATCCAAAAACCTCTTTTTCTTCTTTTTTCCGTATCAAATCTATTCCTGCAGTAATATTACCCCATTGATCACTGCCTCCTATCTGCATCTGACAATTGTATTTTTTAAACAAACACAAAAAATCATAAGCCTGTAAAACCATGTAATTGAATTCTGTAAAAGAAATTCCGCTTTCTAATCGCATCTTTACTGCATCTTTAGCTAACATATAAGGGATAGTAAAATGTTTACCAATATCTCTTAAGAAATCTATGGTTTTTATCTTAGCTAACCAATTGTAATTGTCATCTATTAAAGCCGGATTATCTTTTCTCTTAAAATCTATTAATCCTTCTATTTGTTTTTTAAACAAAGAACCCCATTTTTTAACTGTTTTTTCAGGATTTAAAATTCTTTCATCTTTTTTCCCACTTGGATCACCAATCAAACCAGTTCCACCGCCTATCAAAACAATTATTTGATGCCCTGCTTCTTGAAACCTTTTTAAAGTCAATAAAGGCACCAAATTCCCAACCTGAAGACTATCTGCTGTTGGATCAAATCCACAATACAAAACAAGTCGCCTTTTTTTAAGCTCTTTCTTTAATCCTTCTAAATTACTAACCTGATAGATTAATCCTCTGTATTGTAAATCATCTAAAATATCCATCTTTTCATTATATTACTACACCGATATAATAAAAACAAATTAAATAAAAAGGAGGATATTTTTATCCTCCTTGTTGTTTTATCTTTACCTCCTTTTATTTTTCCTCCCCCAGAAAATTTTCTTTTTTTTGGAGAAGTTCTTTCTTTCAAGAAACATTGGGAAAGGGTAACTCTCTCCCAAGTCCCTCCAACAACTTACACATAGTTGCCCCCATCCTTCAACGAACCTTTTTCTATTCAATGAATTATAAGCTGTTTTACCGCCACAGGCAGAACATTTAACTTTTGTGTCCATTCTTTTACCTCCTTTCTTTTTTATATTTTTTCTTTTTATATAAATCCTCCCAACAATCCTGACATAATTGTCCTCCACCTTCGATATAATTTTCTCTTAGCTGAATATGTACATTGTTTTTATATCTGGTTTCAATTCCACAAATTACACATTTATCTTTTGTTTTCTTTTCCATTTCTTTCTCTCCTTTCTTTTAATCTAGAGAAAGAGGCCAGGTTAAAATTATAGTCTTTAAAGCCTTGTTCCTGAACACCTCGCTTGGAATTAAGTTTTCAACAACAAATTTTGTAGAAATCATTATTTTCCCATGAAAAACAAGAATTTTAGGATTATCAATTAAAGAAAAAACCCAAAACACTTGGTCTCCTTGAAAAATTACCTCAACCTGTTTATTCCTAGGATACCAACGAATAAATCCCCCCATCATTCTTACCAAGTCTTTTAAAGGAAGAAAAATATCCCAGTCTGTTCCATCTATTAATAAAGGAGCTACCTCTAGTGTTTCATTATAAGACAATTCTCCAAAAGGATCCTTAAGCCTTACTACGCAATTATTGTCATTGGCGCAAAATGTAAAGCTTATCTTGTATTCTTCTATCCCTTTGGCTTCTGCTTGCAAAACTATAAATAGCAATACTGCAAACAAAACTATTAAAAACTTTTGTCTTCTTGTTCTCACCACTGCCACCTCCTTTTGTTTTTAAAAATCTATTCTAAATTCTTTCCCCCAATGCATAAACCCTAGCCCTTGATACAACTGATGCACTGCAGGCCTATAATACCTGCTAGTAGCAATTAGTTTATAACACAAAGGCTTAGCTTCTTCTATTACAGCCTTGGTTAAAGATGTTCCTATTCCTTTACCTCTAAACTCTTCTTCAACAAACACATCTTCTAACAACCCAAAAGGCTTAGGGTGTAAATCATTAAAGAGAACATAGAGATAGGCTCTACCCACTTCCTTCCCGTTGATTTGGGCTGAAAACCTTATTCCATTGCTTTTTATTAGTCTTTTCTTAATTAACATGATTACCTCTCCTTTCTTATTTATTAAATTTCAAAGAACAAAAAAACTCACAACTCAATGTGTATACTATATCACTAAATTAAGATAAAGTCAATGTTAAATATTAAATAAAACTTTATTAGTTAAAAGAAATGTTACATCTGGATTAAGGCCTAGGCAATGTTTTAAAACATATCTGTATAGAATTATCTACTTTGCTATGTAAAGAATTGTAAAGTATAATACAACTGTATGCAACAACAAGAATATTATACGGCCCAAGAATTAGCCGATAAGTTAAGGGTAAATATAATGACTATTTACCGCTATATTAAAGCAAGAAAATTAAAGGCTTATAAAATGAGTAAGGAATTTAGAATAGGTAAAAAAGAATTTAATAAATTTTTAAACAAATTAGAAATAAAATAGCAGGTATTTATGAATAAACAATTAAAAAAAGATTTGGGTGCATTTTATACTCCTGCCCACACAGCAAGTTATATGATTAGCTTATTTAATAAATTAAATGAAAAAGCTAAACTTCTTGAGCCATGTGGTGGCGATGGAATTTTTATTAAATCTATATTAAATAAAAAACTCTTAAAACCTAAGCAAATTGAAGTATGGGACATAAATCTACAAGTAGAGAAAAACATTAAAAACTTAGGCGTAAAATTTACAGTAAAAGACACACTTTTAGAAACAAATCTAAAATCATCATTTCAACCTATCTTTACCCATGTTATTGGAAATCCACCCTATTTAAATAAACAAAGCTTATATATTAAAAACAATAAAAATAAACTTAAAAAAATCTATAAGGAAATAGGAGTTAACGATACATATGCTATGTTTATTTACTTATGTGGCAATCTTTTATCTCAAAATGGTGAACTTGTTTTCATAATAAGTGATACCTATAGAACTCTTGGAATTCATAAAAAATTAAGATATTGGATTCTAAATAATTTCACTATTAAGGAAATTACCCTTTGTCCCCCATCCTTATTTAAAGATAGTGGCACTATGATCCAAACCAGTATTATTCATTTGGTTAAAAATAAATTTCCTAAAAATCATAAAATTAAATTTAATGATTGTAGAAAAAACGAATTAGGTGACTATAAAGGAAAAATCTGGATGGTTTCTCAATTAGATATTTTAAAATACCCAGATTATGTTTTCTACTTTAAAAATAATATTAACCTCTTAAATGTTCTAACTTCAGCTAATGAAAAATTAGTAGATTTCTTAGAAGGAGGACTTGGTATGCATACAACTAATAATAAGCAATATTTAGCACTAATAGATTACAAAGACGAAAATATTCAATTGAATAAAAAAAATAAGAATATTGTATTGTTCCAAAATATAAAACAAGGAAATGGTTGGAAAATATATCACAAAACCGGTGGAAATAACAAGTATTATAAAAAACCCAAATATGCTATTAAATGGAACAAAGAAGTAATAAAAAAATATAAAATGCTAAATGGGTTGGAACAATATAAAGAAAAACAGGGGTTCATTATATCAGGAGTATGCTCTAGCCTTTCAGCTCGTTTAGCCTATAAAGGAGCAATGTGGGAAAGTAATAAAGCAATGTGCTTTTTCCCAAAAAATCCAAGAAAATATCCTGTTTACTTCTTTATAGGGTTATTAAACAGTAAACCATATAATGAATTAATCAAAATAATAAACCATACTAATTCTATTCAAATAAGAGATATTAGGAAATTACCAATGCTAAAATTTTCTAAAAAGGATTTAAAGCAAATTTCCCAAACTTCGAAATTTATTATTGATAATTTAAAGAAAAATTATGCCTTTGACTTTAAAAAATATCAAAATAGTATTAATAAAATAATCATAAAGTATATAAAAAAATATGAAAAACAGAAAAGTTAAATCAAATAGAGCCCAAGCAGATTATTTTGAATTATTAATTGTTCAGTATATTTGCCATCTTTACAATATTAGATTTGTTTATAGTAAAAATTTAGCTTTATTATCTAATCAGGTTCTTGAATTACCGAACGGGGAAGAACGATTAAAATTACAAAACGATAATTTATTAAAATTAATTAAAATTCTAAAAGATATTTTGGATTTTGAAATATCAAAAAAAGGAAAAATTATTGAGGTATTATGGGTAGGCAGAAAACTCACCATAAAAACAACATCGGACGTGGACACTGAACACATAACTCATAAATTTACAAGATTCTCAATAAAATCCATTGCTCAAAGCGGAACTGGAACAATAAAAAATCTAGGAATGAGAAGTTTAAAAAAATATTTAGGTATAAATTTTGAACCTGAGTATAAAGAAATGTGGCAGAAACTAAAAAAATATATAGATAAACCTCAAATATCACAAAGTGAATTAAAGAAAAAGATTCTAGAAAATAAGAAATTACTAAAATGGGCAACAAATAATGGCCAGCAATACCAATTAAAACTTAATAAGTTATGCTTAAAGGCTTTTAATAACTTGCCAATAGAAGATAAATCTAAGTTTTTAAATTTTATCTTAGATGCTCAAGACGAAGATCTTTATGTAATTATCGCTAATTCAAAAGGCACAGTTGTTTATAAACCCATAGAAAAAGAAGTAAAAATCGCTCATCTAATCGAGGCTAAAAAAGATTCAGGTGTAGGATACACTATTTATATAAACAACGTACCAACTTACAGAATACAAACTAATGCTACTAATGGCATAGGGATTAGTGCCTTTTGCCAACGAGTATTTTTTGTAGATACGTTAAATTAAAAATTTAAAAAATATGAAAGCAATAATTTTAGCTATAGTTTCAATCGAAGAATAAATTAATAAAGGACAATCTAATAGAAAAAATTTAAAAAATTATAAGGTATTTTAATTTCACGAGTCTTTCTCTTCTTCTTTCTCTTCTTCTTTCTCTTCTGTTTTTTCTTCTCTTTGTTTTTCTGTTTTAATTTCTATTTCTTTCTCGGGTAATTTTTCTTTTGTTTCTTCTTTTGTTTCTAAATCAGTTTCTTCTTTTTCAAAAACCTTTTCTTGAGATTCTGTTTCTGATTTAATTTCTTCTTTTATGTCTTCTGTTACTTGCTCTTGTTTTGCCTGCTCTGTTTTTTCAATAGGTTCTTCTTTCTTAACTTTCTTTTTACTAATTTTAATTGGCCGTTTCTTGCCTTGAATAACTTTGTTTTGGATTAAAAAATTATAACAGGTATCTGAAACCTGGGCTCCTTGATTAAGCCAATAAAGAATTCTTTCTTTTTTTAATTCTGTTTGTTTTGTCTTAGGATTATACCAACCTAAAATCTCTTTTGCTTTTCCACTATTTACTGCCACCCTAGAATCAACCGCTATAATCCGAAAAACAAAATCTTTCTTTTTTCCTTGTTTTTGAAATCTTAATATTAACATGATTTTTGATATAACATTATTACTGAATTTATTACTAAATGTCAAATATATTCATTTGGCATTTTTAGATTTATTTTCTAAACATCCAAGTTTTGAACTTTCTGAGCATAGGCTTGAATAAATTTCTTACGTGGTAAAACTTCTTTACCCATTAAGATATCAAACAATCTATCAGCATTTTCAGCATTTTCAATGGTGACTAATTTCAAAACCCTTTGTGCTGGATCCATGGTTGTTTCCCATAATTGATCTGGATTCATTTCTCCCAAACCTTTGTAGCGTTGGATTGATATTCCTTTTAATTCAGCAAGCTCATCAGTTTTTGATTCAGGCATTGGCTCTTCTACAGCTAAAATTGATTCTTCTTTGCTTTCAGAAACTAATTTCAATTTTCTTACCTTTGATTTTGAAGTTTCTTTTTCCTTTGTCTTGCCTTGAATTTTATCTAAAACTTCCTGTTTTTCTGCTTCATTATAAGCATAATGAACTTCCTTGCCTTTTTGAATACGATAAAGAGGTGGTTGAGCAATATAGAGATAACCATGATCTATAATCGGACGAAAATATCTAAAGAAAAGCGTTAATAAAAGAGTCCTGATATGAGCGCCATCAGAATCTGCGTCAGTCATAATAACAACCTTATGATAACGAAGTTTATTCAAATTAAAATCTTCACTTATGGCTGTACCCAAAGCCACAATTAAAGACTTTATTTCTTCTGAAGACATCATCCTATCAAAACGACTTTTTTCTATATTCAAAATCTTCCCTCTTAAAGGAAGAATCGCTTGCGTATTGCGATCTCTTCCAGTCTTAGCGCTGCCCCCAGCACTATCTCCTTCAACAATAAACAATTCTGATTCTTCAGCTCGACGGGAAATACAATCAGCTAATTTTCCAGGTAAAGTTGTTCCTTCTAAAATTCCTTTTCTTAAAATATTCTCCCTTGCTTTTTTTGCCGCTTCCCGCGCTTTAGCGCTTAATAATGATTTTTCAATAATTCTCTTTGCGTCTTCTTTGTTAATTTCTAAGAATTCTTTAAAACTTTCACTAACTATCTGCTCTACTGCAGTTCTTACCTCTGGATTGCCTAATTTGGCTTTAGTTTGACCTTCAAATTGAGGTTCTTGTAATTTAACGCTAATTACTGCTATTAAACCTTCACGCGTATCTTCTCCTGCAAAACTACCATTGCCATTTTTAAAAATCTCTTGTTCTTTTGCATAATCATTTAAACTTCTTGTTAAGGCTGAGCGAAAACCAGTTAAATGCATCCCTCCTTCAGGCGTATAAATATTATTAGCAAAAGACGCTTCAGTGCTTTCATTATCATCTATATAAGCTAAGGCTACTTCTACTAAAATATTTTCTTTCTCTTGACTAACATAAAATACATTTCTAGTTAGTCTTTTATAGTCTCTGGCCAAGTATCTTATTAAGGCAATGATTCCACTTTCAAAATGAAAAGTATAAGAAGAGAGTTTAGTTCCTTCACGATAATCCTTAAACCTAATTGTTGTCCCTGGGGTTAAGTAAGCTTGCTGGCGCAAATGATCTAAGATTTTCTTTGTATCAAACTTAATATCTTTAAAAATCTCTGGGTCTGGCTTAAAGATAATCTTTGTTCCTTCTTGATTGGATTTACCTACTTTTTTTAATTTAGTTATTGCTTTCCCCCGACTGTATTCTTGTTGATACAAAGCTCCTTCACGACAAATCTCTGCTTGTAAATGTTCTGAAAGAGCATTGACCACTGAAACGCCAACTCCATGCAAACCCCCAGCCACTTTATATGATTTGCCTCCAAACTTACCTCCAGCATGAAGAGTGGTTAAAACAATTTCCAAGGCTGATTTTTTAGTTTTTTCATGAGTATCAACTGGAATTCCTCTACCATCATCAGTTATAGCCACTTCATTTTCTGCTAGGATTTCAATTAAAATATTCTTGGCAAACCCAGCCATTGCTTCATCAATGCTATTATCCACTACTTCCCAAATTAAATGATGAAGACCATCAACTCCAGTGGAGCCAATATACATTCCTGGTCTTTTCCGAACTGGATCTAATCCTTCTAAAACATAAATATCCTTAGCCGTATATGAATTGTTATCATTTAAGATTTCTTTTTTTTCTGTTGGTTTTTGTTTTATTTTTTTTACCATAATTAAAGTATTTATCTAATTTTCGCGCCTAAATCTTTTAAGGTTTTGTAAATCTTTTCCATTTCTTTATCAACCTCAATATTAGTTAAGGTGTATTTTGATGATCTAAACATAAGATGAAAAGATAAGCTTTTACTTTCTAAAGGCAGGTTTTTACCCATATAAACATCAAATAAATCTATTTCCTTTAAGAAAGAAGGAGAAGTTTTTTGTAAAATATTTAAAATCTCACCAATGAGAATATCTTTTGAAATTACAAAAGAAATATCTCTGATAACAGCTGGGAATTTAGGTAAAGCCTGAAATTCTTTTTCTTTTTTAGCTAAATCAAACAAAGATTTTAATTCAATTTCCCAAAACATTGTTTCTCCTTGACAATCATAATATTTTTTAAAAAACTCTTGAGGTTTGCCTAAAACACCAATAAACTTTTGATTAACAAAAATTCCTGCTCCTTGCTCTAATAAATCTGCATATTCTGTTTTCTTTAAATCTTTAAAAATACAATCATGCTGATTAATACCAAGGCTAACAAATAAATCTTCAATCATTCCTTTAGCTTGATAGAATAATTGATTATTATCTAACTTGGTCTTCTGAGCCAAAATTCCACCAAAAACATATTCTTCTTTTTTAAAAGAATAAATATTTCCTAATTCAAAAAACCTAATCTTATCAACAAAGCGAAAGTTATCTCTAATATTTTTTAGAAGATTAATTAAAAGAGTTGATCGTAAGTATTGAGTTAAAGAACTGGTTGGATTTTCTATTTCAATTATCTTTTGCTGCCATTGTTGGGGTAAGATATTTTTATCTTTATTGGAAATGAAAGAATAATTGTAAATTTCATTTAATTTGTATTCTTTAAATTGGTCTTTGATTTTTTCACGAAACAACCAAAATTCATTTCTAATAGGAGATTTTAATTCTTCTTTAGGTAAAATAGATTCAATTAAGTCAATACCCTCTAACCTCGCTACCTCTCCCATAACATCTTCTTTAATTAAGATATCATTACGAAACCTAGGTTGAATAACTAAAAGATGGTTTTTATGCTTTGTAAATGAAAAACCTAATAAATCAAGATTTTTTAATATTCTTTCTTTTTTTATTGACCAGCCTAAAAACTTTTCCCAATTTTCCCATTTAATAGAAATGGGCTTTTTAACACTTTGCCAACTATTAATATCTTTTATTTTTTCTACCTTTCCTTTTATAATATTACCTCCGGCTATTTGTTGAATTAATTCTGCTAAACGATCTAGAGCATAAGAAGTTAATTCTAGAGGCACATCATGTTCAAATCTCCAAGAAGCATCTGTGGCCAAACCTAGAGATTTAGAAGTTAAACGAATATTACTCCCTCTAAAATTAGCACTTTCTAAAATGATATTCTGGGTTTTTTTACTAACAGCTGTTTCCTGGCCTCCTTTAATACCAGCTAAAGCAATGGGTGTTTTACTATCAGCAATAACCATCATTTCTTTATTTAAAAGATATTTTTGATCATCAAGGGCATTGAGTGTTTCTTTGTTTTTTGCCTGTCTGATAATAATCTTTTTTTTAGAATTCTGAGAATCAATTGTATCAAAATCAAATACATGCAAAGGCTGTCCGGTTTCTAACATAATATAGTTAGCGGCATCAACTAAATTATTGATTGGTCTAATGCCACAATCTTGCAACCTCTGTTTTAACCATTGAGGAGATTCCTTAACCTTAACTCCTTGCAAAACCCTTGCTGAATAATATCTGCAACTTATTGTCTGAATATCTAAAGATAATAAATTATTAATTGAATTTTTTTTATCTTCTTTTAAAACAGGCTCTGGAAAATTAAAACGTTGATTCAAATAAGCACTTATTTCCCTTGCCAAGCTGAGATGACCAGAAGCCCAACCAATTTGATTAGATAATAATTCAACTTCTAAAATTGGTCTTTTGCCCAAACTCTTAACTGTGGTTTCAGCAAAATACATTGTTAAAATCTCTGCCAATTGTTTTGGCGTTTGTTTTAATTTTAATAAATCTTTTAACCAATTAAACGAAACTTTCATTGTATGAATATTTTAAAATTGTTCAAGAAATCTAATATCTGAATTAAAAAACAACCTAATATCGTTAATTTTGTATTTAATCATAGCAATTCTTTCTATTCCTAAACCAAAGGCAAATCCTTGCCATTGATTATTTTTATAACCTGCTTTTTTAAATAATTCAGGGTGCACCATACCTGCTCCCATAATTTCCAACCAATCACCATTTTTTAACCTTATATCCACTTCTACGCCTGGAGCTACAAAAGGAAAATAACTAGGTCTAAAACGCACTTCAACTTCTTGTTGGAAAATATTTTTCATTAATTCATTAATAACCGCCTTAAAATTAGCCAGAGTAATATTTTCTCCAACCATTAATCCTTCTATCTGAAAAAACTGAATTTCATGAGAAGCATCAGTGGCCTCATAACGAAAGCATTTTCCAGGCACAATAATACGAAATGGCGGTTGATGTTTTTCCATATAACGCATCTGCATCGGACTAGTATGCGTTCTTAATAACAATCTTGATTTTTCTTTTATGGTTTTTGGTTTTATCCAAAGCGTATCCCACATTTCTCTTGCTGGATGATCTTCAGGAATATTCAAAGCATCAAAATTATAATACTCAGTTTCTATCTCTGGTCCTTCAATAATTGAAAAACCCATTTTTTCAAATGAAGAAATAATTTCCCTAGCTGTTAAAGTCAGGGGATGCAAATGTCCTAAGATTTGTTTTTCCCCTGGCTGGGTAATATCTAGAAAACTATCCTTTTTTTTAAAAATATTCTTCTCTATTTCTTCCTTTTTATTTTTATACAATAATACTAATTCCTTATGAATCTTATTAGCTTTTCCTCCTAAATGTTTTTTTTCTTCAGGAGATAATTGAGCTAAAGAATTAAAAAATAAAGAAAGGGCGCTTTTCCTCCCTAAATATTGAATCCGCCATTGTTCTAATCCTGACGATTCTTCTATTAAAGAAATACTTGTTTTAGCTTGTTGCGCTAATTTTTCTAAATCCATTTCTTTTCTTATATCTATAAGTTTACGCTAAAATGATGCTTTTTTCAACCCCTAAAAATTAGATAAATTGCGCAAATCACCAAAAAGAGATATACTGATTTTAATTCAATAATATTTCATTTTTATTTATTATGGCTGGACATTCTAAATGGGCAAAAGTAAAATATCAAAAAGCTGCCAAAGATCCAAAAAGGAGTAAAGCTTTTTCTAAGTTATCTGCTTTAATAACTGTTGCCGCTAAAGATAGCGGCGATATTGAGTCAAATCCAAAATTAAGAATGGCTGTTGATAAAGCTAAGGAAATAGGCATGCCTAAAGAGAATATAGAAAAAGCCATTAAAAGAGGCTCTGGAGAAACAAAAGAAGGAGAAAAATTAGAAGAAATTATGTGTGAGGCTTATGCTCCCGGAGGTTCAGCCTTATTAATTCAAGCTATTACTAATAATAAAAACCGCACTATTGCCAAGATAAAACATATTTTACAAAAAAATCAGGCTAAAATGGCTGATACCGGAAGTGTTTTATGGTCATTTAAGGAAATGGGAAAAATTATTCTGCCAAAAAAATTCTGGAATGATGAAATTTCCTTAGCGGCAATAGAAAAAGGCGCTGAAGAAATTAAGGAAGAAGATAATCAAGTAATTGTTTACACTGCTTTTCAAAATTTCTCCCAGATGAAAAATTTCCTATCAGAACATGTAAATGATGAATTTCTTAAAACTGAAATTGATTTTATCAGCCAACAACCAATTAATATTACTGACCCTGAAATAAAAAACAAATTAGAACAATTATTTAATGAACTAGATGAACATAATGATGTGGAAGAAATTTATTCTAATGTACAATAAATTAATTTATGATTATCCTAGGCATTGATCCAGGCACCACTCGTATTGGTTGGGCTGTATTAAAAGCAACTAAAAACAATGTCAAACCAATTGATTATGGTTGTTGGGAAACAAATAAAACAACTCAGGGCCAAAGACTATTAAAAATATCTAAAAACCTAAATCAAGCCATAAAAGAACACCAACCATCTATAGTGGCCATTGAAAAGGTTTTCTTTTTTAAAAATGCTAAAACGGTAATGAGTGTCAGTGAAGCTATTGGTGTTATTATTCTAACTCTTGAAAAAAATCATCTACCATACATTGAATTAACCCCATTAGAAATTAAACGAAACTTAATTGGTTATGGCCGGGCAGATAAAAAAGACGTTCAAAAAACTATTCAATGTTTTTTTTCTTTAGAAGTAATGCCCAAACCTGATGATATAGCTGATGCCTTAGCTGTGGCCTTAGCCGGTATTAATAAACTCAATGATTCAAAAACAAAACATTAAAATGACTAAAAAAACTTTTTCCCTTATTGGATTAATATTAATTATTGCCTGTGTTTTTGCTGGTTTGTTTGTGTTTTTCCTTGCTCAGGGATTACCTGACCCTTCTGCTTTTGATGATCGGGTTGTGCCCCAATCAACTAAAATCTATGACCGCACAGGAAAGATTTTGCTTTATGAAATCCATGGCGGTGAAAAAAGAACTGTAGTGAGTTTAGAAAAAATTTCTCCCTATGTTCTTAAAGCTGTTTTAGCAGCTGAAGACCATAATTTTTACAAACATCATGGTTTTTCAATCAAAGGTTTTGCCCGAGCAATGATTCAAAATTTACTAAATCCTTCTCAACTTCGTGGAGGCTCAACAATCACTCAACAATTAGCCCGAAACGCTTTCCTAACCCTTGATAAAACAATGGTCAGAAAGATTCGTGAAGCGCTTTTAACAATAAAAATTGAAAAAAATTATTCTAAAGATGAGATTATAGAACTCTATCTTAATCAAATAAATTTTGGCCATAATGTTTATGGTATTGAATCTGCCAGTAAATTTTACTTTAACAAAGAAGCAGAAAATCTTACCTTAGCAGAAGCCACTTATTTAATTGCCCTTATTCAATCTCCTAATTACTTATCTCCTTTTGGCAATCATCTTGAGGATTTAGAGTCAAGAAAAGAATGGATTTTATCCAGAATTGAACTTCTGGAGTATTATTCCAAAGAAGAAGTAGAAAATGCCCGCCAAGAAAAAGTTGTTTTCAGCCCTTCAGATAAAGGAGAATTCTTAGCCCCCCATTTTGTAATGTATGTTCGCGGTTTGCTTTATGAAAAATTCAGTGAAGAAGAATTGGAAAAAGGAGGCTATACCATTATTACTACCTTGGATATGAATCTTCAGAATTTAGCTGAGGATCTGGTAGAAAAATATGGTGATTTTAATGAAAAACAAGTAGGCGCTAAAAATATGGGCTTTCTTGCTGAAGACCCAAATACTGGTCAGATTTTAGCCATGGTAGGCTCAAGAGATTATTGGGATATAGAGGCTGAAGGAAACGTCAATACAACCCTGAGCACCCGTCAACCTGGTTCTTCTTTTAAACCTATTGTCTATGCCACTCTTTTTGAAAAAGGATTTTTACCAGAAAATATTGTTTTTGATGTGGCCATTGATGGCCGCACTGCTAATTTCTCTACTAATCCTCAATCACCATATCTAGTTACTAATTATGACAGTAAGACTAGAGGACCAGTAAGTTTACGCACTGCTTTAGCTGAATCTTTGAATATTCCTGCAGTTAAAGTATTGTATTTAGCTGGTGTTCAAAACACTATTGATAGTGCAAAAAAATTTGGCATTACCACTCTTACTGATTCTCCCCAACATTATGGATTAAGTTTGGTTTTAGGTGGTGGTGGTATTAAATTAACTGAATTAGTCCATGCTTATTCAGTTTTCAATCAAGATGGAATTTTCCATCCCCAAAGCTCTATTCTTCAAATAAAAGATAGTCAAGGAGTAATTATGGAAGAATTTACATTAGAACAAAAACAAGTTATCAATGTTCAAACTGCTCGCTTAATCACTGATGTGCTTTCAGATAATAGTGCTCGAGCCCCTACCTTTAGTTGGGATAACCCATTGCATTTTAATAATTTCCAAGTAGCGGCTAAAACTGGTACTGATTCTGAATATCGTGACGCCTGGACTGTTGGTTATACCACTTCATTGACTGCTGGGGTTTGGGTAGGTAATAATGACCGGTCAATTGTTAGTCAAACTGGAGCCCCTGGCGCTATGCTAGCCGCTCCTTGTTGGCATGAATTTATGGAAAAAGCCATTCAATTTTATCCCCCAGGAACATTTAACAAACCTTTACCCTATACTTCTGAAGATATTATTAGATCTTCCATCCCTATGCTTAATGGTCAATATATCAGTTCTCAAGAATACAAAAACATCAATACTGAAGAAATTATCATTAATAAAGAAGTTCATAATATCCTTTATTATGTCAATAAAAACAATCTTTTGGATTCTCCTCCTCTTAATCCTCTTAGTGATTCTCAATTTTGGGTCTGGGAAACTCCAGTTCTTTTATGGGCCCAGAGAAATATTCCTAATTTTGATACAGAATATAATCAAAACTTAGGACCAGAATATATTCCCCTTAAACCCATTCAAAAAAATGAAGAGATTATTGAATTTCCTGATCTCCCTCAAATAGAATTTATCTCTCCAGACAATGGTGTTTTTGTCAGTTCAGATTTTAATATTGAAATAGAAATTAATAGTACAGATAGAATTATTGATACTAAAATTTATTTAAATCAAAAACTCTTAGGCTCTTTAAATAAAACAGAAGATAATAAATATACCTATAGGATTAACTGGCATGAATTAACTAGTCAAAATGAAATTAAAATTGAAGCCTTGGACAGCTTCAATCAAAAAGGTGAAAACTCTATCATTATCTTTAAATAATTCTATTTAATTTTATAGAAAATTTTATTAATTTTAATCCCAGGAACTTTTTCCTCCAAGTATTTTCTGAAATTCAATTCATCTAAACGTAATTCTGATGAAATAACATTTTGAAAACATTGAATAGTCAAACGTCCCTTATCAAAAGAAATGGCCCGAATTGCATTAGAAGGCCATTTTTTATTATCTCTAAAATATTGATTAGCTAAACTAACCACCTGACGTCCAGAAATAACTGATTTAAATTTATCAGCTTGTAACCAAGAATTTAGAATATTTTTAATTGGAATAAAAGCCACAGATTTAAATCTTTATCGGCATTAAGATATATACAAAATTATCACTATCTTTATCTCTAATCAATCCAGGATTTGATTCTTTATTCAAACCAATAAAAACTTCTTCGTTCTTGATAGCATTTAATCCATCTAGTAAGAACCTGTAATTAAAACTGATTTCTAAAGCATTGCCTGATATTTCTTTTGGGGTTAATACCGTTTGGCTTTTACCTAAAGACAGATCTTGAGCTTCAAGAATAATCTCTTTTTTATCAGGATTAAAACTGAATTTAACATCATTAACCCGACCACTGAATAAACCCACTATCTTCACTGCTTCAGCTAATTCTTTTTTTTCAAAGATAATTTTATTCTCAAAATCCTTAGGAATAATTGAGGAATATTTTGGATAATCAGCATTGATTAAGCGTGAAATAACCCGAATATTAGAAAAAGAAAATTGAATTTGATTTGATTCAGGAGTTATTCTAATTAAAGATTCATCATTTTCCATATTCTCTTGAACTAATCTTAAAACTTCTTGAGCGGTTCTTAAAGGAATAATTACTTCAATATCATTTTTAATATTTGTTTTTACTTGAGAAGAAGGAAATATTTTTTCTGCTAAACGAAAACTATCTGTGCCCACTAATTTTAATGTATTTTTACTTTCTGAGATTTCTAATTTAAACAAAACTCCATTTAATTCAGCCTTAGGAGAAGAATAACTCACACTTGGTAAAATCTGAATTAGAGCTTGTTCAAAATCACTTTTTCCTATTTCTATATACTTATCTGCTTTTGTTTCTGGGATAATAGGAAATTCTTCAGGATTAAATCCCTGAAAAGTTGTATTGTATTTTCCGCTTTTAACAATCAGATTATTGTTTTTTTCTTCCAAACTTATCTTTTCTTCTGAAAGATTATTCAAGAAATTAGAAAAAGTTTTAGCTGGAATAACAAACTTACCTTCTTTTTCAGTTTTTCCAGTAATCACTAACTCAATTCCAATTTCCAAATCAGTGGCAAAGATATGAAGTTTATTTGTATTTGTTTTTAAAAGGATATTACTTAAAACAGGAAGGGTTAAATTTTTCCCGGTTATTTTCTCAGCAGAATTAATTGCTTTTTTAATTGTTTCCACTAAAGTAGTAAATTTCATATTTTTAATTATTTTAATTTTTTAATAATAAATTAATATATAATATAAATTATTGTTATTATTAAGAACTTGTTTTTTTTGGGGATAAATGTTTTTAATGTTTTTATTAAGTCTTTTCTAATGAATTAATATAGGGATAAAATGTTGAAAACTATTGGATATTTTGAGAATAAAAAGTGGGTTAAAATAGATGAAAATGATTTACTTAGTTTATACAACAGAAGACTCACTTTTAAAACACAATTTATTCACCAAATATCAACAAGGAATTATTTGTTATAAATTATCTCTTTTAAGATATTTACTTCTTGAGCAAATACTGGATTTTCTTCTATTTCTTTATCAATTTTTTTATAAGCATGGATAATTGTAGTATGATCTCGATTCCCTATTTTCTCAGCAATATTAGTGTAAGAATATTTAAATTCTTCTCTTAAAAGATACATTACAATTTGTCTTGGTTTTACTAATTCTTTCTTTTTTGAATGTCCTAAAATTTCACTTTCACTTAAGTCATAAA
Source organism: Minisyncoccota bacterium (assembly GCA_028694995.1). Classification (GTDB taxonomy): domain Bacteria; phylum Patescibacteriota; class Minisyncoccia; order UBA6257; family UBA6257; genus JAQTTC01. The sequence goes on along the minus strand of JAQVJU010000001.1, from coordinate 101,910 downwards.
AAGAGGCAATTTTTTTTATAACTTCCTTAGGTGGAATATATTGATTAGCCTTATTTAAAATTGAAGATAAGATTTTTTTTACTTCATCTATGGTAATCATTCCATTTTTTAATCGAGCATGAACAATAACTCTATTAAGAGCTCCTTCTAATTCTCTAATATTACGAGAAATAGTTTCAGCAATATATTTTAAAACATCTTCTCCAATTAAATGACTGACTTCCTGACTTTTGGCTTTTAAAATAGCCAAACGAGTTTCAAAATCAGGATAACCAATATCAGCAATCATCCCTCCTTCAAAACGAGATCTTAAACGTTCTTCAATTGAAGGAATGGATTTTGGTGGCCGATCAGAAGTAAAAACAATTTGTTTGTTTTTTCCATGCAGATTATTAAAAGTATGAAAGAGTTCTTCTTGAGTTTTATCTTTTCCAGCAATAAACTGAATATCATCTATTAAAAGTAAGTCTAAATTACGGAAACTTTTTTTAAAATCAGTCATTTTCTGATTACGAATAGCATTAATAAGCTCATCAGTGAATTTTTCAGAAGAAGCATATTTAATTTTTAGTTTTTTATTTTCTGATTTTAATCGATTACCAATTGCCTGTAATAAATGGGTTTTCCCTAATCCGACACCGCCATAAATAAACAAAGGATTGTATTTACTACCTAAGTTTTCTGTAATGGCTAAAGCAGCAGCATTAGCCAATTCATTATTAGTACCCACAATAAAATTTTCAAAAGTATATTTAGGATTTAAATTAGTATCTGGATCAATATTAAATTCCAAAGGTTCATCAAGAACAGATGTTTTTTTTGATTGAATAGATTGCTTTTTTTTAACCTGACTAATTTTCTTTAGAGCGGTCTTGTCTGTAGTCACAATGTATTCAATTTGTTTTATTGTGGGTTCTAAATTACAAAGAGCGCCTAAGATTTGTTTATTGTATTTATTCTTTAACCATTCTTTTGTAAAATTAGAAGGGACGCCTAAGAAAATAGTACTTTCCTTAAAATCCACAATAAAAGCGTCTTTAAGCCAAGTTAAATAATTAGCTTTAGAAATATTTAATTTTATTTCTCCTAAAGCTGATTCCCAGAGCTCTTGAAAATCCATAAAATAAATTTAAATAACAATAATAATTAACAAAAGTTAATATAAGTATAAAACAAATTAATTCTTCTTCCAAATTTTACAACCAGTTTAGTGGATAAGGTGTTGATAATTAGTGAATTTGATATTATACAAAGATTTTGTTATGCTATTAGATGCTAAAGAAGTTTTCTAAATAAATATAATTTAATTAATTTAAAATGTCTGTCACCTATCAACCCAAAAAGAAAAAAAGAGCCCGAACGCATGGATTTTTAAAAAGAATGTCTTCTCCTGGTGGGAAAAAAATTATCACTCAACGACGTAGAAAGAAAAGAAAAAAACTCAGTCCTTAAATTTGAGCTGCCTTTAATAGCTCAAGTTTTTTTATAATAAAATAATCAATGTTGCCTAAGAGTAATAGAATTAATTCTTCTATTATTTTCAAAGAAATTCTGCAACGAGGCCAAAGAAAAGAACATTCATATTTTAGAGTTTTGTTTCTTAAGAACAATCTTAAAAAATCCCGTTTTGCAGTTATTGTTAGTTCAAAAAATTATCGTTTGGCAGTAAAAAGAAATTTAATAAAAAGAAGAGTAAAAAATATTTTAAGAGAATTAATAAATTCTCTTCCCAAAGGTTTTGATGTTCTTGTTTACATTAAAAAAGGTTGTCTTGATTTAAGTTTTCAAGAATTACAAACTCAACTCAAAGAATTTTTATTAAGAATATTATAAAAAATGATTCAATTATTAATTTATCAACCTCTGTACAATATTTTAACTATTTTCCTAAATATCTTTCAGGGTGAATTAGGATGGGCAATTTTAGTTTTAGCAGCTTTAATTCGTTTGATTATCTGGCCCTGGCACCAAAAAGCAATGGATAGTCAAAAAAAGATATCTCAATTACAGCCAAAAGTTAAAGAAATTCAGAATAAATACAAACAAGATCCAGTAAAAGCAAATCAAGAAGTGATGAAGATATTTCAGGAAGAAAACGTTAGTTTAGGAGGGGCTTATCTTTTTTTGATCGCCCAACTCTTTATTTTTTTAATTTTATTTGCATTTTTTAACCAGGCTATTAATAGTGATTGGTCCTCATTTCTTTATCCATTTATTAAGTTAAATACGGAAATAAACTATTTGTTTCTAGGATTAATTGATTTAAAAATGCCTAGTTTGATTTTAGCTATTGTATCTGCTTCTTTAAATTCAACTTTAGCTTTTTCCCAATCTTCAGTTGGACAAAACAAAACAATGATGCTTCTTTTACCTTTTATTATCTTGCTTTTTTATAAAAAATTCTCCGCAGTTGTTATTCTTTATTGGATTGGTTTTAGCTTAGTTAATATCTCGCAAGAGTTTTTTATTAAATTCAGAAAAAAACAAGAAATTGTTATAAATAATAACAAAACCCAATAAAGTTTTTATTTAAATGAAAACAATAGAAATCAAACAATTTTTAGAAAATATCTTATCTATTATCGGTTTTTCAGATTTTGAAATTAATATTCAAGAAAATCCTCAAGATAATTTAATACAAGTTTTTTTAAAAACTGATTCTCGAATTGATGATAGTGGTTTGTTAATTGGTAGGGATGGAGAAAATCTACAGGCTTTAGAATATCTTTTAAATATGCCTTTAAGAAAAAACGCCATAGAGATACAATGGCGTATTATCTTAGATATTAATAATTATCGGGCAATTCAAGAAGAGAAATTAAGAGAATTTGCTAGGAAAATAGCCCACCAAGTAGCCTTAACTAATCAGATAATGGAATTACCTCCAATGAGAGCCCGAGACAGAAGGATTATTCATTTAGAAATTGCTTTAAGAAGTGATGTTGTCACTGAAAGTGTTGGCGAAAACAAAGAAAGACATATTGTAATTAAACCCCAAGAGAAATAATTTTTAATTAAGAGCAAAAGAAGGCACCACCGGTTTTGCAATTAGGCATATTAATTTCAAGATGGAAACCACTTCCATATTGGGATCCTGCAGCTGAATATTCATCGATAACATCAAAACCAGAGGTATTAGCAGCTTTAATGAAAGCTGCTCTTGTTGAAATACCTGGGTCTCCACCAAATCCTACATCAACGCAAGTACCGATTTTATGGCAATTTGACACATGGTGGACTGTAGTGACGCACTCGTTTCCAATGATTGAGACACAAGCTTCTGTGACTTGCCATCCTTTTGGGGCATTACTATTAGCTAAGTTCAATAAACTTTCAGCAACGCTTTCTTCAATATAAGCACCATTGGGAAATTCCCAACTCAATGGGATATTAGAATATTTACCAGAGCCTGCTCCAATTAAAACAAAATTACCTACAGTTACTGGTAATTGTTCTGTTTCCACTGATGGCTTAGCTGTTGATGGTTTTGGTTCTGGTGTTTGGAGGATATTAGGATTAATTTGATTTAGAATAAGCCAGAAAGAAAACAATAAAACAATTCCAATAAAAGTATTAAAAATTCTTTCTTGAGCTTCTTTTTGTTGTTCAACATTTCCCCCAGCAGTAAGATATTGAAATCCAGCATAAATAATCATAATAAAAGCGAATAATCCAGCTAATCTAAAAGCCCATTGAACTAGATATTTAATTAATTCCGTTACTGAATTCTTAGCATCTAATTCAACTACTTCAGAGGAAAAATTATTTGCAGCCTCAACAACTAATCCTTGACTAAAATTTAAACAACAGATGAATACAATCAAGAACAGAGTGATATTCTTAAAATTACAATATTGATTTAAAGACAGAAACATTTATTGTTTTATTTAAACTTTAATATTTGTCCTGGTTTAAAAAATCCAGGCAAACCAACTTCCCATTGAAAAAATCGAAATGTAGGCACAGGTATTGTTTGTACTAATTCTTCTGTAGTTTGTTTTGTTGAATAAGCGCCTAAAGAAGCTAATAACTCTTTTAGGATTATAGGGCAAGCTGCACCAATGGCCATGGAAACAGGAACTCCTAATCCCCAAGGAAGAGCAGTAGCTGCATTTGATAGCATTCCACAAATCCAATCAACATCTAAACCAACGCCTAGTAAGTCTAAAAATTTGTCCTGAACCAAATCACTTATATCACCAAATTGAATTGCTGCTTCAAGGAAATCTGAGCGCAAGTTTTCAGGAATTGGCAATCCTTGACTAATAGCATTCCCTAATATGTTTTTATCAGTAACAGAAAAGTTGCCTTTATCTTTGACTTTATTAAAATATCCCTGTAATTTTTCTGGGATGTTTTTTCCTGTTATAATAACATCTTCTACTTCGTCCAATAAATCTGTTGTAATCCCAGAAATATCTGCTAAATCTTGTAAAGTTTTGATATTTCTAGCAGCTTCGGTTTGAGCAGCAGATTGTTCTACTGAACCTACAATATAAACAGGTTGTGCCTCGCCTCCACCACAACCACACCCTGGATTTAAGGGCGAAGGGTCAACAGAAGACGGAGATTCTCCAGAACATTTATTATTACAGAGAATTTTACAAGTATATTCTCCATTTTCATCATCCCGATAACATTCCTTAGTTGCTGAATCACAAGAATAACGAGCTTGAGAAGCAGCCAAAGCTTCTTTAGTTATTAATAAATTCCAAAAAAGAAAATTTACAACAAAAACAATCAAAAAGAATACAGATATCTTATTATAAAAATTTGTTTGTTTCATGTTTTTATTTATTTTTTTAAAATGATTCTTTATATTTTAGAAGATTTTTTAGCAACCTTTTCAACAGCCCCTTGTGATAAATAAGCAAAGATAACAGTTCCAGTGGTAATCGGAAGAATGCTAGCCAAAGGTAATAAATCTATTAATTGACCACCTAAGATTAATTTTGTTCTTATACCAGTGATAATACTAATAAATAATATATAAGCGGAAAAAGGAAGAGCTATCAACCAGACAAAAAAATTAATTCCTGGAATTAGGCCTAAAACTATCTCTATAATATCCTTCATTATAGCAGGGATAAGAAGCAAAAGAAAGATAATAATATCCATCTTCTTTTCTTTTGGCTTTGTTTCTGGTTTTTTCTCTTCAGAGGAAGTTTTTTCTTCTATGGAAGGAGAGGTTTCTTGTTCTACAGGTTCTGTTGGTTGTTGTTCTATTAAAGATCCTTCTTTATTTGGTGCTTGTTCTGTCATTAATATTTAATTAAGACTCAGATTTTAATTGTTTTTTCGCTTCTTTAATAGCTAAAAGCTGAGCAGGATTTGAGGTGATAATTTGGTCTTCTGCATAAGAAGCTACAATTTGAATGGCCGCATGTTTTTCTTGGGCAAAAAACAAACCAGTGCCTACAGGAGATTGTAAAAGAATTGTTTTTTCTTGTTCAGTAAGATTTAAAGCCTTGCCAATTATTTCTATATTTGCTGGAGATTGACGAAGCAATAATGATAGAGAGGAATTAGTAATAATAGGTTTGCCATAAGGAGAAGCTAAGGCGTCCTCAATGTCTTGGGTGATAAAGGTGACTCCTAAATAATATTTTCTGGCTCTTTTTATTAAACTGAACAAGAAAGAAGCGCTTTCTTCATGATTTAAAAGCCACCAACCTTCATCAATAATAGCAATTCTTTTTCTAAGGTCTTTCTTTATCATTGTCCAGATATAGTTTAAAACAACATACATGGCAATAGGTCTTAATTCATCTGCTAGTTCTCTAATGCCAAAAACAACCAGTCGGTTATTAATATCAATGTTTGATTGTTTATTAAGAAAACCAGCATAAGTCCCTTTAGTGAATTTATAAAGTTTAGCTGCTAAATCTTCTCCCCCTTCAATATTCTCAAGAACATTTTCCAGATCTTCCATTAAAGGTGGTGCTTTTTGTTCAGTCATGTTTTCAGGAAAAATATCCCGACTGGCATAAGTTTGAATAATGGCTTGATCTAAAATCAATTCTTCCTGTGGAGTTAATCCGCCAAGCATTAATTTGATAAGTCCAATAAGACTCAAAACATGGTTTCTAAAAACTTCTTCATTTGTTTCCTCATCTTCTTTTACCAGAGGCAATTCAAAAGGATTAATATTATCTTCAGAAGCCACGGCAATATTAAAATAGCTGCCGCCAATTGATTCAGCTAAATATTGATATTCATTTTCCGGATCAATGATTAAAATATTAGTGCCTAATAAAAGGGAACGGAGAATTTCTAATTTAATAGCATAGCTTTTTCCAGCTCCAGTTTGAGCAAAAACCACCATATTTGCATTTGGAAGAGAAAAACGGTCAAAAATTATTAAACTATTATTATGAATATTAATGCCATAAAGAATCCCTTTATTATCTGAAAGATCTAAAGAAGAAAAAGGAAAAAGAGTAGATGCTGGTTGAGAATTTAAAGGTGTGGTTAAAAGTAATCTATTAACTCCAAGAGGCATAGTGCTTTCTAATCCCTCAAATTCCCTAAAAACAGCAGGTTTGGCATAAATAAGTTGTTGTTCTAATATATTTCGGATTTTACTCTCTACTTTTGAAAGCCCTTCCTGGCTATTAGAAAAAAAAGTGATATAAACACCAACGTCAAACAATCTCTCACTGCCTTGTTGGATCGTATCTCTTAATTTTTCAACATTAGATAAAGCTGCTTCTAATAAAGGATTACGAACCAATCCTCTTTCAGCTTCAATGTTAATCTGAGCTTGAATTTCCGCAGATTTTTTCCTTAAATTTCTTAAAACTTTATTAATATCAAGAGGATGGAAAAAGATAGAAATATTAAAAGACTCATCAAGATTAATAACTGAAGAAAACCAATTAGAGGCTAAATAATCTGGGTAAGTTAAAACAAAAAGAGTAGCACAATATTGTTCTCCTAATTTAAGATAATTTGTGTTTATTTCCAATCCAGCTGGGGCAATTAAATTTTGAAGCGTGGAAAAAGCTTCAGTATAAATAGCTTCTTGAGGTTTTATTTGTTTTTTCCGTGAGAAGAAAGGTAATTTCATAATAGTATTATTTATTCATTAAGTTCTGAAGGAATAGGAATAGATTCTCTTTCAAAAGTTTCTGGATTATATAAGTTAAAAAACAATTCTATCAATTCTTTAGTTGTCAAAGGCTGAGCTTGTAAATTCATGCGAGTGAAATTGTTTATAACATTGTTTTGGCGAATCATCAGTTGCTGATAATATTGATTAAATTCATCATTAGACAAAGAAAGGGTTTTAGAAAAAGCCTGATGTTTTAAATTAAGTAAGTTTTTATATGCTTCCACTATTTGTCCAAAAATGTCTTTTGGCTTAAGGATAATAGGATCATAAGGAATAACCACATAGAATTTTTTCTTCATAATATTACTCTCAGTAACTAAGCCTTTAATAAAAGAGTGATAATCTTCTCCTTGTAATTTAAGCAAAGTATTTGTTTCTTGATTGATTTTTTCTTGAAGAAAGTTTAAATAGGACGCAATATGAACACGGCGTGAATGAGCAATAACTTCTAATGTAAAATCCAGGTTATTTAATAGATTGCGCCAATTAGTTAAAATACTAAATTGCTCTTGCTCTGATTTTAAATCTAGGTTTATTCCAGAAACAGCTAAAACAGAACGTAAGGATCCGTTTTTTAAGATAACGACTCCTTTTTTAATTTGATGAATAGAAAGAAGTGATTGACTACTAAAACTTTCTTTTTGTTTTTGAGGCATTTTATTTATCTAAAATTTCAGTTAATTTTTGAAGTGTTTCTTTGTCTAAAGATTTTTGAGTGGTTACTGTTTCACTTTTCTCATATTTGGATAAAGGACCTGGAGAAGGTTTTTTTATAACTTGTTCTTTTTGCCAAAGATAATATTTTGGTAGCCAAAAATGACGAAAAGCAGATAGGATCAGAGCATAAATTGGCTGGTTATGTAATTGACCAAAGGTAAGAAATAATCCAAATGGTGCCATAAATGCAAAAACAATAAACCAAAGCCATAATTGTAAAAGAAAAAACAAGATAATAAGAATAATAGCAAAACCTAACAAAATCCAAAGCTGGGTAAAGGTAATTAATCCCATTAATTTAGTTTCTTCTTCTATAAATTTTGGTACTTGATAGGCCATAATAAATTATGATGTTTTTCCAAAAGGACTTTCCTTTTTATACTTTTCATATTGAACTGGCTTAGGATCAAACTCTTTTTCCTTTGATCTTTTTTTCATCTCTTGTAACTTAACATCCAAAACATAGGGTTTTTTATCAGTGGATTTTTGAATTGGTTTTTCACTTTTAAATTCTTCTCCTTTACCTGTCAAAACAGTGGAAGGTTCTGTTTCTGGTGTTTTCTTTTTCTCTAAAGGTTTTTCTTCGATTGTTTCTTTATCTTCTTTTTTAGATTTTAAAACTTTTTTTATTTCTTCTACAATTTTAGGTTGAGTGTCTTTTTTAGTAATGGCTTCTAACAATTTATTACGGATTTTTTCTTGTTTGATTAATGTTGTTTCTGGTATGGTAACTTTTTTAAGCGCTTCTACTTTATTTATTGGTTTTGTCACTTTAATTTCTGTTGGCTCAGGAGTAATGTATTCAGGAATTGGCTCAGGTTTAGTAATTTCTGATTCGGTAATTTTTACTTTAGGTTTTTCTGTTTTTGGTTCAATAATTTTGGGTTGAGGTATAGTGAATTGATCTAGGGGTTCTTTTATTATCTCTGATTTTATTTTGTCTGCAACAGATTGAATATCAATTTTTGTAATTTGATTTTTTTCAGAGAGTTCTTTTTTAGGTTTTTTTTCAAAACTATCTAGAATTGGTGTTTTGAATTGCATTGGCGGTTTTTCTAAAGAAGTGATTGGCCTGGATTTAAACTGCAGTAATTCTTTTTTGTATTGATTAAAAATCTTATCTTGAATTATTTGATGGATAATCTTTAAAGAAGAATCCTTGATTTTTAAACGAGACTCTAACTCTGTCACAAAATCATCAGAAGAAATATTCAATAAAAGAACATCAGTAACAATTTCATTTAAAATAAATAACTCTTGTTCATTTAAATCAGCAAGCGAGCCAGCGTCTTGGATGATAGAAATAACTTTATCAGAATAAAGAGCTTCTTGGAGAGATTTTGGCAAAACATCAAATTTTTTTAAGAACTCTTCTTTTTTCATTCTTCTTTAAAAATGTTATCCCATGCTGAAGCATCAGGCGTATTTTCTAGATCAATGCCACTTTCTTCTCTTAGCGCCCGGGAATCTTTGATGTGTTTATTGAATTTTGCTAATGCGGCAGGATCTCTCTTAACTGACTCTATAAAGAGTTTTTGTCTTTCTTCGTTAAAATACTTGGGTCCTAAACCTTTCCAAAAAGCAGCCATTTGTGAGGCTGAGAATTTTTTAACTAAAGATTGGAAAACCTTATCATAAGCTTCTTCCATGGCTTTTTCTGTTTCATGGGGCAACCAAGCTCCTTGCTCAATGGATTTTTGGTATTCTTTGTCTATAGTTTTTTCAACAAAATCTTTTAATTGGGTTTTATCTTTTAATTTATCAGGTTTTAATGAAGTTAAAGTTGCTACTTTTTCTTCTACTGAATCTGGGGTATTAATTAATTTTCCTCCCTCTACCTTAAATTCATGGGGAATTGCTTCAGTGATAGCTTTTTTATTAAATCTAACATCGTCTTTATGGAGATTGATAAATTTCGTAGATTCATCCCCTAATTCTCCCATCTCGGCTAATTTATTAACCAAAGCAATTCTTTTTTCATAGGCATTTTTATCCAATGAAGATGGTAAAGGAGCTTTTTCAAGTTGCTTTAAGCTACCCAAGCTTATATTCTCTAAGCCTTTTTCATACTCTTTAACTCTAGTCGCCTTAGCTTTTTCTCCAGTGACTAACATTTCTTGGCCAACACCTTTTAATAAAGGAACATGAGTCAAAGCTTCACCTGCTTTTTTATACATTCCAGTTTCTTTAATTCCCTTAATTGTTTTAGCCCCAACAAAGGCTCCAGCAAGCCATCCAGCTCGACTAACTTGTTTTTGAACCACTTTTCCCACAGCGCCACTACTTTGGATTGAAACAATTAATCCTCCAATTAAAAACATAGAAAAGAGAACTATTTGAATAATCATTGTGATAATACCTAATTTTTCTTCTTGAGCGCCAAGATTTGCAAGGAAAACATTCATTTCAGATACAACAACAAGTCCTGCATACAAAGAAATGGCAAAAGTAATAGGAAAAAGACACCATTTAGAAAATTGTCCCCACCATAAATTCCAAAACTTTTCAGTATTTGGCAATACCCATGCAGCAAAAGCAATAGGTGAAACAGCAAGTAAGATAATAATAAGAAAAGACCGGGCAACCATAACAAAGAAAATAGCGATTAAAGAGATAAAAACAAACAATCCAATTATACCTAAGGCAGCGATAATAAGAAGGAAATTACCCCAAGAAAGACCCCAACCTTTTGTGCTCATCTTAATGTCTTGCCCTTCTACAGTTATAGTTTTAATTTCAGCTTTGTCATCATAAGCAAAATTATATTTTTTAACACCTGAAATTTCATTAGTGGCAAAATTATCCATGATTGCTTGGGCAATATCTTTTTGGCCAGTTGCTTCTCGAGATAAATTCAAGAATACATAAGTAGTAAATTGAGAAAGATCTAATATTATGCCCGGTAAAACCAAGCTAAAGTTAATAAGTAAGGCAATAACTATGAATTTCCAAAGGATGTCTTGCCAGCGGTATTTTTTAATTCCTAAAATAGTTGCAATAGCTATAATTATTAAGATTAAAACAAGGGCTAAATTCATAAAATTTCTTAAGATTTCCCAAATTGCTACTACCCCAGGATTTTTAACAAACCCTCCATAAGTATCAGGGTTTAAAGCCCAAAGAATATTTCCTGTTAATGTATTAATCATTCCACCAATCATTTTTCCAAGTCCTTCAATAGCTCCTATTTGAACCAAACAAGCTTTATGTGCCCACCAAGTATCATTTGCGTTTTCATCTCCTGTTACCCATCCCCAAATTTCAGCAAACCTACTTTTTGGGTCTTCACCTCCATAAAAAAGAGCATTACAAATTTTTGCAGCATTTGATTCTTGAGCCGTACCAGTCACATCTTCAACATATCCTTCTCGATGAAACTTGTCAGTGGCAATATTCATACAACACATTTGTCCTATAGGGCAAAGGTTATTCCCTTGTATGCTTTCTTCTCCTTGATGACAAGCGGTCCTGCATATGTATCCTGCTTGCACACAGACAGGTTGTAATTTTAGTTCTTGCTGCCCTACCCATAGTTCATAATTAAATTTCTCAGAGACACAACAATTGGTATTTAAGAAACTACCTGCACAAGTAAGCCGTGATTCAGGTTTTTCGTCATTGTTACATCCTGCTCGACATGTTCCTCCAGCTTCAGTGCAAGTATAGGCAGATGCTTGTAAGTTATTGAATTTAAAAACAGGACTTATTAATAAAAACAAAAGGATAGTGCCAAAAATCCCAATTTTAAATACATTTTTTATTTTCATATTTTTAATAATAAATTTGTATAATATTCAGTATTATTATAACTTATTATTTATTAATAATAAAGATAAACAAGTCCATTGGTCTAAAGATAGGTTTTGAGCCCTGATATTTAAAGGCAGATTTAGTTTTTTAAAAGATTTTTCAATAATCTTTTTGTCAATTTTAAGATTTAAACAAAGATTGTTAATTAAAAGCTTTCTTGGTTGTTTAAAACCAGCTTTAACAATTTTAAAAAAAGATTGCTTAGCAGCCTTTGTCCTTTTAATATCAATAAAAGGAGTGATTTGTATAATTGCTGAATCTATCTTTGGCTTTGGAGAAAAAGCAGTTTTAGGCACATAGGAAATAATTTTAGCATGAGCATAAAATTGAACAGAAATAGCTAATAAATTCATTTTTGAAGGTTTTTGAATTATTCTTTGAGCAACTTCTTTCTGAATCATTAAAATAATATCCTTTGGTTGTTTTTCTAATTCTAATAATAACTTGATTAAATGTGAGGTTAAATAATAAGGGATATTACCTATAACCTTAAAATTAGATTTTAGGATTTGAGAATCAGAAATTAAAAAATCCCTAATATCTCCTTGGATAATTTTTAAATTTGAATTGTTTTTAAATCGTTTTTTAAGAAATTTTACAAGCCCTGGGTCTTTCTCAATAGCAATGACTTGAGCTTTAGTTTTTAACAATGCTTGGGTTAAAATTCCTTTTCCAGCGCCAATTTCTAAAACCAAATCCTTTTCATTAATTTGCCCTGCTTTGATGATTTTATTAACAAAAGACTGGTCTTTAAGAAAAACCTGACCTAATTTTTTTTGTTTAATAAATGACATAGTGTGTTTTGACAAAATTAGTGGCTATGTTAAAATATTTACAAGGTTGAGAAAGAATTTTAATAAAATAACAATTAAAATGAATCCAAAATATAAAAAAATAATCATTATTCTTGCTAGCGCGCTCTTAATTGGTCTTTTGCTTTTTGTTTTCTTTTTTTCAAAGAGAGACAAAATCAAGCTTGGCTGGGATTCAGATATTTATACAGGATTTCTATTGCCTGAAAAAGGTGCCTGGTCTGAATTAATAGTCTATGATGAAGAAGGCAATGAAAGTTTGCAAAGATCAATTTATCTTGGAGAGTCTTCTTTAGAAGGAGTACGGATTTATGGAGTGGAAACAGATCCTAATGCTTACAATAACTCCGGTTCTGTTCTTCAGGTTTGGTATGATTATACTAATGATGAGATTGTAAAAATGGCAAGCAAGGAAAAACAAGGTCAAGATATAATATGTGTTAATGTTCCTTTAATGGAAACATTATTTCCAACCCTAACCGCTTATTTACCCACAATAGTTACTCCGGCCAAATACAGCTCAATAAACAGATACACATATGATACCTATACAACAGAAACTGGAAAAACAATTCAAACTGCCAAATTTGTAGATGATTATGAAACAGAAATATGGTTAAGCACAGAAATTCCTTTTGGAATAGTCAAAGGTGTTTACTTGCCTAATAATATAATTGTTGCTTATCTGCGTGACTTTGGTTTATTTGGAGCCACACCTTTAATTTCTGAAACACAAGCAATTAATTGTCAGCCAATAACAATAAAATTACCAAGCGAACTATCTGAATAAAACACAAATATTTTTCTTAAAATCCTTTTGGCTTTAGGTTTTTAAAAGGGTTGACTTTTGCAATTCTTTTGATAAAATACTGTAAAGCCTTGAAAAAGGCTTTTTAAATAGAACATTTGCTTCTAAATTAACATTTTTACTTGGAAAACACAATTAAATAAAGGAATAGAGATTGTTAAGAATAAACTGAAATTAATAGATAAAAAGCAACAAATAATAACCACGCCTCTGTTTCAAGTCGTTGTTGGCTTCTTTGCATTTTCTTTCCTTTTTGGTAATTATTACCTCTCTCCGCAAATTATGGTTGTTCAAAGACAAGGAGAGGGTTTTTTAATTAAAGAGAATATTAATCCAACAACTATTGAAGTTAATCAATTAACAAAAACAGCTTATGCTTATTCAGAAAATATCTGTGTTGATGGCAGTCAAATATTAGAAACTGATTTAAATGAAAAAACTGATGAAGATTCCCCTGATTATCTTATGATTGTAGATGAGAGCAGTTTTTTAAGCTTGAATGCTCTAACAGAATCTTCAATCCCTTTAATTTCAAGAAATACAACGATTAGTTATACAGTTAAAGAAGGTGATAGTCCTGGGAAAATAGCAGCTCAATTTGGCATTAGCTTAAATACTGTTTTATGGGCTAATGATCTTAATTCAAAATCAGTTATTAAGCCAGGCCAAGAGCTTGTTATTTTACCTGTTTCTGGAGTGACTCATAAGGTTAAAAGCGGAGAATCTTTATCATCGATTGCTTCAAAATACAAGGCATCAATTGATGATATTATTAGTTTTAACAACCTAAAAGATGAAAAATCTATCCAAGCCGGACAAGAAATTATCATTCCTGGAGGAATTCTTGCTTCTACAGGTTCTTCAGCAAGCACAACAGTGAAAACAACAAGTGTTTCTTCTTCTGGATTAACGCCAATGAAAGAAGATACAAGTTCGTGGTCTTGCTATGATGATTTTTTTGCTTTTCCAGTTTCTGGTGGTTGGAACAAAGGCGTTCTTCATTATTATAATGCAGTTGATATTATTAGTTCTTGTGGTAGCCCTATCTATGCTTCGGCAGATGGAATTGTAATAGATGCTAAAGGATCAGGCGCCTATAATTTAGGATATGGTAATTTAGTTAAAGTTCAGCATAATAATGGCACAATGACAGTTTATGCTCATTTAAGCGAAGTTTTAGTAAAAGCAGGAGATAAGGTTTATCAAGGAAGTTTATTAGGTAGAATGGGCGATACAGGAAACTCTAATGGTTGCCATCTTCATTTTGAAGTTCATGGCGCTCAAAATCCTTTTGTTCAGTAAATTAACAATATTGTTTTTAAGATCAGCTATTATTAGCTGATTTTTTAATCTAATAAATAAAAACAGTGGTATTTTGAATTACCACTGCTTTTTATAAAACATATTAGTATTTATGGCTTATTAGTGCATAAAAGACAGGTTTTAGCTGCTGGATTAGCTCTTAGACGACCTAATTCAATCTCTTTATTGCAATTCTCGCAATAACCATAAGTATTGTTTTTAATCCTTTCTAAGGCCTCATTAACCTCTTTTAAACGAAGCTCTAGGGCATATTCAATAGCCAAAAGGTTTTCATAGGTTTCTACTTCTTTTGCTTCTTCATCTGGAGAAGAAGAACGCTCGCCAAAGCTTGGAAACCGAGTATCATAATCACCAGCGACTTTCTTATCTTTATCAGCAAATTTTAACAAATTCTCTTTTAAAAGAGTTCTTTCGCTTTCTAATTTTTTCTTTAATTCTGCTAATACTTTTTTATTCATACTTCTCTATTATCTATATTAAAGATATTTTCTTGAAAGTCAATTGACGTTAATTTAAAAAATTGCTATTATTAAAAAGGTTAAATTAAAAATATATTTTTTTATTTGCGGCAGTAGTTCAGTGGTAGAACGTCTCCTTGCCAAGGAGAAGGTCGCCGGTTCAAGTCCGGTCTGCCGCTCCAATATAAGAAAAATAAACGATAAAAGAAAAATTCGTTTTCCAACGAATTATTTTTTTATTTCAAGTAGTAATTTTTCTGTTTCCTCAAACATAATATCATTCAAATCACCTAAATAGTTCTCAAGAAAATCTTTTTTTTCTGTGTCATTTTCTGAGTTAAAGATTTTAGCCATCATTGCCTTTTTTTCATCTTCTAGATTTTCATAAGCTCTCATTAAAGAACGTTTCAAAATAATATCATATAAATCAGTAATTGTTTTTTCAAATTCTGGAGGAAAGTTTTTTAAAAAATTTTGTAGCATTTAATTTTTTTAAATAAATTTTGACCTTTAAATATTCTAAATTGTTTAAATTTTTACTTTACCACCAGCATCAACTAATTTATCAACAGCTTTTAATTCTAAAAGCATAAAAAGGATTAATACTAATAATATCCCTGAGGCAAAGACACCAAGAATTGTTCCGAGTGATTCAATTCCTTTTTTTCCTGCTTTCCCCATTACTTCAAGTCCTTTCTTGCTCATTGTTCCAAGCTTTTCAAATCCTTTCTTTCCTTGTTTTTTAATAAATTTAAATGCATTATTTATTGCACGAGGATGTTTTTCAAAAGCATTATCTGTTTCCTCTGCTATTTTTTCAACATCATCTTTTAAGGCCATCAAATCCTTTTGTTTTTCTGGATCATTAAATATATTAGAAGAGTCTTTTATATGTTGCCATACATTATCTGGGTGCCATATATTTTCAGTGTCTTTTCCATGCCTAAAAGCTGTTCTTTTTAGCTCTAGTTCTATTTTTTCTATTTCATTGTCTTTTTTCTCTTGCTCAACAGCTTCTGATTTACTTGTATCTTTTGCCAAGCTTTCTTCTTGGTTTTTCTTATCGTTTTGTTCTTCAGTTTCATATATTTCTTCATACCCAGAAGCTTCTTGAAGCGTTTTTAAAAGTTCAGCAGATTCTTTAAACTCTTCCTCTGAAGATGGCAAAGGGCTTTCTGGTTTTAGTTTTATTTTTGGCTCTTCTTTTAATTCTTGCTCTAGTTTTTTTACCAAATTAGATAATTTTTGATGTTGTTTTTCTATTATCTTCTGTTCTTCAAAATCTTCAGGAATTTTGTATTCTTTCTTTTCTATTTCTTCATATTCTTGATCTAATTTTTCTCTCCAATTATCTATTTTAGCTATTAGCGCCTGTGTACTTTCTTTATCTATTTTTGGTGTTGGTTTTAATGTTGATTCTGGTTTATCTGGTTCAATATCTTTTAATTCTAATTCATAGGCCTTAGTTAAATAAGACAGTTTATCATGCTGTTGTTGGATTTTGTCTATCTCATTTCTATCTTCAATAGCTTTGTATTCCTTTTCTTCTATTTCTTTGTATTCTTGATCTAGTTCTCTTCTTAATTCATCCATTCCTTGTATATTCCTTTGTAGGCTTTCTTTTTCAAGTCTTTCGGTTACTTCTTCCTCTGTTTGTCTTCTTAGGTTTTCAAATGATGGAGTCTCAATTGACATGTTTTTTATTTTTTAGGTTTTATAATCTCATCTATAATACCGTATTTTTTAGCTTCTTCAGGTACTAACCAAAAATCTCTTTCAGTTTCTTTGGCGATTTTAGTTAATGGTTGTCCTGTATGTTTAGCTAAAAGCTGATTTAATTGTTTTTTAACACGGAGAATTTGCTTAGCAGCAATTTCTATTTCTGTTGCCTGACCACCGGCTTGTCCCATTACCTGATGAAGAAGAATTTCTGCATTAGGCAAAGCAAATCTTTTTCCCTTAGTGCCAGCAGCTAAGAGGACAGCTGCTCCAGAAGCAGCCATGCCTAAGCATAAAGAAGAAACATCGCATTTAACATGTTGCATTGTATCATAGATAGCCAAGGCAGAGGTGACAGAGCCACCAGGAGAATTAATATATAAAAGAATATCTTTATTGCTATCTTGATGTTCTAAAAACAATAATTGGGCAATAATAGTATTGGCTAAGGCATCATCAATAGGTCCACCTAAGAAGATAATCCTTTCTTTTAAAAGACGGGAATAAATATCATAAACCCTTTCCCCAATATTAGTTTTCTCAATCACAGTAGGGATTAAGACCATATTATTAGAATTTTGATTAGTCATAAATAACGCTTATTTAAGTAGTTTTTATTATAACAAATTTGTAAATAGTTGTAAAATAGTTTCTGGTAAAATAAGAATAAAATTGATATGATAAAATTATCATGAACACAAAGAAAGGGCAAAAAGAATTAACAATTGTAATTCCTGCTTATCAATCAGAAAAAACCATTAAAAATACAATTTTATCTTTAATTAAATATTTTCCTCAAGCGGAAATCATTATTATTAATGATGACAGTACAGATAATACTAAAGAAATCAAAGATATTTTTCAAGAACAAATTGTTTATTTAGAAAATGAAACAAATAAAGGAAAAGGTTATAGCTTGCGAAAAGGGTTTGCTCAAGCCCAAGGAAAATATATTATCTTTACAGATGCTGATTTGCCTTTTAAAGCTCAAGACATAGAAAGAGTTTTTCAGAAATTAAAACAAGGCAATGCTATTGTCATTGCTCGCCGTGAAGAGTTTTATAATGATGTTTTTTATAAAAAACTATTCAGGCCTTTTCTTTATCTAATATTATATCTTCTTTTTGGTTTTAAATATCTTGATACCCAATGCGGACTTAAAGGTTTTAACACACAAGCTGGAAAGAAAATTCTAGCAGCATCAATCACCAATGAATTTGCCATTGATATAGAGATTTTATATTTAGCAAGAAAATTAAATTATCCCATTACTGAAATTATAGTCAAACAGGAATTATTTTCTGCTTCTACTTTTCGTCTAACGCATATGCTTAGAATGTTCACTGACTTGTTTAAAATTAAGTTTCATCATTATGAAATATCTTAAATTACAGAAAATTTTCATTGTTTTGATGTTTGTTTTGGTTTATGGATTTTTGATTTATCAAATTCCCTGGAAATTAGTTTTTACTGACACGATGATTGCTGGTGGCGATACAGGTTCGCATAATTATATTGCATATTATGCTCAGGAAATTTTTCCTAAAATAAAATGGTGGTCTCCTGATTGGTATGCTGGTTTTCCATTTTTATACTTTTATCCTCCTCTTCTCTATTATATAACAGTGATTTTGAGCTTTTTTATCCCTTTAAATATTGCTTTTAAATTAATTACCTTAGCAGGAACTTTTCTATTACCTCTATCAATATTTCTTTGTTTGTATTTACTTGATTTTAAGTTTCCAATTCCATCAATTGGAGCTTTATTGAGTTTAAGTTATCTTTTTTTAGAAGAATTCTCTATTTATGGAGGTAATATACCAAGCACTTTAGCTGGTGAATTCTCTTATTCTTGCGCCTTTGCTCTTTTCTTTATTTTTGTTGGTTTATTAATAAAAGGAATTAAAGAAAACAAGTATTTAATTTTAAACATCTCGATTTTATCTTTAATGGTTCTTATTCATCCTTTTCCAGTAATGGTTTCAGTTTTAATTGGTATTATTCTTTTTATTCAAAGCATAATACAAAAAGAAACCAAAAGAGTTTTTTGGTATTTAGCAAAAGTATTTGGCCTGGCTTTTGCCTTAACAGCATTTTGGTCTTTACCCTTTTTAGCGCTTTTACCCTATACCTCAAAAATGCAATGGACAAAAGTAATTAAGCTTAGTGAGATTTTTCCTTCTTCTTTAATAATTTTCCAAGTATTGGCTATCTTAGGTTTTTTCTTAGCTTTAATCAAAAAAGAAAAAAGAATTATTCCTTTTCTTTATATTATTATTAGTTCTTTAATTCCATTTTTGGTTTTAAATCATTCTAGCATTTGGAATACTAGGTTTTTGCCCTTTATTATCATGGGTTATTTAATGTTAGCTGCTTATGGTTTGGGTTATTTGTTGCAAAAAACTAAAAAATTACTTCCTTTTATTTGTCTTTTAATATGTTCAATTGGTTTTATTTTCTTCTATCTGCCTGAGAATATATCTTATGTTTCCTTTTGGCTAAAGTGGAATTATGAGGGATTTCAAAGCAAGGAAACCTGGTCTGAAGTAAAGGATCTAGCTGATTATTTAGTTGATTTACCATATGGTAGAGTAATGTGGGAATATCGTTCTGAATATGATAAATTTGGCACCCCAAGGGTTTTGGAAAATTTGCCGATCTGGATTAACAAACCAACCTTTGAAGGCTTATTAATTGAATCTTCTCTTTCTGGGTATTTTCATTTTCTTAATCAAGCTGAAACTACAGAAACACCAACAGCAGCCATAGCTGGAATAAAATATCCGCCCTTTGATTTTGAAAAAGGGGTCAGGCATTTACAATATTTTGGCGCTCAATACTTTGTTGCTTTTACTCCAAATATTAAAAACCTAGCAGATAAACACCTGATTAAATTAAACAATATTGGAGAATTTAATGTTTATGAAGTGCCTAATTCAGATTTAGTAGAAGTTCTTGAAGATTTTGACTTAATTTTGAAAAACAAACATTGGCTAGATCAATCTATTGATTGGTATCAAGAAACAGATTTATCAAAACCAATCATTTTTTATAAAAATAAAAAAGAACTTAAAAATATTCAAGACAATCTGGAAAATTCTAAAGAATCATCTAATAAACAAGCAGCAATAGAGATAATAAAGATAGAAAAAGACTCTCTATCTTTTAAAACTAATCAATTAGGCAAACTTCATTTAATAAAATATACATATTTTCCTGGTTGGCAGGTAAAAGGAGGTAAAGGTCCTTATTTAATCAGTCCTAGCTTTATGGCTGTTATTCCTACTGAGCAAGAGGTAATTTTAAATTATTCTTATAATCTTTGGGATAAGATAGGTTTTACAATGTCAATGGCAAGCCTAATTGTTTTAATTTTATTTGCCCTGGCTTTGTTGCCCCTCTAGAAAATTAAAAACTTTTTCATTACGAATAATACTTAAAGCAAATTCTTTTAAATCTTCTTGATTGATTTTTTCTTTAATTTCAGGTGTTGGAATTTGTTTTAATATTTCATTGATTTTATCTTGGATTTCTTTTTCTGTAACTTCAATTTTTTCCAAAGAAGCAATTTCTCTTAAAACTAAAGAAGAAACAACTCTTTTTTTTGCTAATTCTTTTAAGTCTTTCTTTAAATCTTCTTCATTTTTTTTAATTTGTTCCAGGTATTTTTCAAAAGGTAATTGAATCTGATTTAGTTGGTTTCTTAATTCTCCAATCATAATGTTCAACTCGCTTTCCACAAGTATTTCTGGGATTTCAATTTGAGTTTCAGAAGATATTTTTTCCAAAACTTCAGCTTGCCATTTTTCTTTTTCTTTTTGTTGTTTTTCTATTAATAACCCATCTTTAATATTTTTTTTCAATTCTTCCATGTTCTTAAATTTACCTACACCTTGAGCAAATTTATCATCTAAATCAGGTAATTCTTTTATCTTAATTTCTTTTAAAGATACCTCTATATCTAGAGTTTTATCTTGAAGTTTTTTTTCAGGCCAATTTTTAGGAACTATAATTTCAAAGTTTTTCTTATCTCCAGGTTTCATCTTGATTAAATTGTCTTCAAACCCAGGAATAAAATTTCCTTTTCCAAGAATAAAAGAATAATTCTTATCCTCGCCATGAGGAATAGTATTTTCGTTTTCTTTGATTTGATAATCAATAGTAATAATATCATCAATTTTTGCTTGACGATTTACTGTTTGTAAAACAGCGCGAGAGTTTTGAAGCCAAGAAAGAGCTTCGGTTATCTCTTTATCAGTTATTGTTAATTTATCCCCATTCTTCTTTTGAGTGTTCCTTGCGATTGTTTGATAATCAGGCAAATTAATCTCAGGGATCACGGTAATTTCAATCTTAAACACCACCTCTTGACCAGGAACAATTTTTGTGATGTAAATATTTGGACGACCTATAACCTGAATATTGTTTTCTAAAATGATTTCAGGATACATTTTCTCTATTGCCAAAGCAGCCATTCTTTCAGAAACTTTCATCGGAGAAAGATGATTTTCAGCAATAGGCAAAGGAGCCTTGCCTAAACGATAACCATTAATTTGAAGGTCTTTATTCAATTCTTTTAAAGCAATTTCTTTAAAAGGTAAAAGATCTTTTTGGTTTAAAGAAACTACAATTTCTTGTTGTGATTTTGGTAAGGAATTAATTTTTAATTTCATCTTTTTTCTTTTTTCTTTTTTTTGAATCGGTTTCTTTAGTAGAATCAGATTTTGTTTTTGTTTGTTCTTCTGCTTCAGCTATTCCGTCTTGTACTGTTTCTTCTGGAGCTAAGGCAGAGCGAATATCAATTTTCCATCCGGTAAGCTTTGCTGCCAATCTTACATTTTGTCCGTTTTTTCCAATAGCCAAAGATAATTGTTCTGGAGGAACAAAAACCCGAACCTCTCTTTTTTCTGATATGACTTCAGTTTCTGAAATCTTAGCTGGACCTAAGGCAGCAGCAACATATTTAGCTGGTTCTTCAGAATAAGGAATGATATCAATTTTTTCTCCATTAAGTTCATCGATAATAGTAGTCACTCGTGTTCCTTTTTGTCCCACACAAGCGCCCACAGGGTCAACACTTTCTTCATTAGAGGCAACAGCTATTTTTGTCCTATTGCCTGGTTCTCGGGCAATAGATTTTATTTCCACAATACCTTCAGATATTTCTGGCACTTCAATTTCAAACAAACCAGAAACAAATTTAGGATGAGAGCGAGACAATAGAATAGTTGGTCCCCTGCCTTTTTCTTCTAAACGGAGAATATAGAATTTCTTTCTTTCGCCAACTCGGTAATATTCTCTTGGAATACCCTCGTTAATATAAAGGACACCAAAGGTTTTACCTAAGTCAACATAGATGTTTTTTCGTTCAATTCTTTGAATAATACCATTAACTATCTTTCCTTCTTTTTCTTTAAATTCTGAAAGAACAGTTTCTCTTTCAAATTCTTTTAATTTTTGTAAGATAACTTGTTTTGCAGTTTGAGCAGCAATACGACTAAAATCACTTTTGATTTCTAAAGGAAAGATCAATTCTTCATCAACCTCAGAATCTGGTTTTATTTTTTTTGCTTCGGCTAAAAGAATATGTCTTTCTGGATTAAATTTAATTTTACGCATTTCTTGATCTTCTTCTTTGGTTCCAGTCTTTTTTTCTTCTATTAATTTTTCCTCTTCTTCTGCTGTTAAAACAGAAGCTGGGTCTAAAACAAGTTTAGTCTGCCAGAATTTTAATTCTCCATTTTCAGGATTAATCTTAGCATGAATGATTTGGGTTTTTTTACCATATTCTTTTTTATACGCAGCAGCAAAAGCAATCTCCAAAGCTTCAAAAACACTTTGTTCTGGTAATCCTTTTTCTTCTGCTATTTGGCGTACTAATGGTTTTAATGTTTTTAAATCTATCATTTTTTTAATTTTTATTAAGAAAGACCGCTTTTCGCGATCTCTTCATTAACACTTATTCTACTCTCTTTTTTTCAAAAGTCAACTTTTATAATTAAGCATTAATAGTTTTTATTAAAAAAATCAAAGATTGCAATTCAGAGAAAAATTTTAAAATAGAGTTTTATCATACAAAAGAACTTAAGTTAGTTTTTTAAAGAGAAAATCATTTTTTTATAAAAAACAATAATTTATATTATATAGATATTATTAAGATATATTAACATGTATTTTTTACAATTTTAAGCAAAATGTTTCACATGAAACATTGTGTGAAACAAAGTGTGAAACAATTTCAAAGAAATGGCTTATTTAAGCGCAAACCCGGCATTTTGACGGGTTTTGGCTCTGTTAAGCCAAAAATAGAAAAATACCCTGATTTATGAGATAAAATGTTTCACATGAAACATTGTGTGAAACAAAGTGTGAAACAATTTCAAAGAAATGGCTTATTTAAGCGCAAACCTGGTTTTTAAGCAGGTTTTAGCTTTGTTAAGCCAAAAATAAAATTAATCTTAGTTATTATTAAATTTTATTTTATTGCAATAAAAGATAAAAGATATTTAATTATGACTTAGAGATCAGGTTTTATATTTTAAATTAAAAATTGACAAAAGACAGTTATGGGCGTATAGTCAAAATAAGTAAAAAAATGAAAGAAAAAATTGCTTTAGTTTCTATAATATCTAATATCTTTTTAGCTGGTGCAAAAATTAGCATTGGTCTCTTTTCTAGTTCAACAGCTGTTTTGGCAGAAGGAATTCATTCTTTAATGGATATTTTTTCCTCAGTCATAGGATTTATTGGTATTAAGATATCAAAGAAACCAGAAGATCAAAAACATCCTTATGGATATTATAAATTTGAGGTCTTAGCTGGAATGGTGATTACCTTAATACTTCTAGCCACAGGGATTGGAATTATTTATGAAGCTGTTCAGAGTTTTGTTAATCCCTCTATAATAAAGATTCCAGTTTTAGCTTTTGGTATTATGATTATTTCTGCCTTAGTTAATGAAATAATGGCTCGATTAAAAATTCATTTTGGTAAGAAAGAAAACTCAATCGCCCTATTGTCTGATGGAGTCCATTCTCGAATAGATGTTTATGCTTCTTTAGTGGTTTTTATAGGATTGTTTTTAACAAAATATTGGATTTACACAGATTCAATCTTAGCTTTTTTAATTGGAATTTATGTTATTAAAGAATCTTTTTCTTTAGGTAAAGAAGCAGCTGATTCTTTATTAGATGTTTCAGCAGATCCAGAAATTGAAACAAAAATAAATGAAATTGCTACAAAACAAAATATTCTAATTGATTCTTTAAAGACTCAAAAGAAAGGCTCTGCTATAACTGCTAGTTTGGAGATAAACTTACCAAGTAATTTAAAAGTTCAAGAGGCAACTGAAATTTCAGATAAATTAAGAAAAGAATTAATGGAAGAGATTAAAAATCTTACTTATGTGATGATTCAGATTCAGAGCCATGAACTTGAAACAGGGTATTATAAGCCAATGATAGGTCGCAGCTATGGCTGGCAAAGGCGCGGTCGGTTTAAAAACAAGATAGAAGAGGCAACTGGATTAGGGCCAGGCGGTTATTGTGTTTGCCCAGAATGCGGGTATAAAATTCCTCATCAGCGCGGCACACCTTGCTCAATCTTTAAATGTCCTGATTGTGAAAAGAACCTAGAGAGAAAATAAAATCTCTGTTTTAAAAACAGAGATTTTGTTAGTGGACTGACCGGGAATCGAACCCGGAATTCGGCAATGCGAATGCCGTGGTATGCCATTTACCTACCAGCCCCTTATAAATTTTCTTTTCAAAAGTATATCAGAAAAAGGATATTAATTGAATATTCTTTTTCTTATTTAATTTCTTTGTTATAATTTGTTATAGTAAAAATTAAAGAATCAAAAATGACAGAAAAAGTAAAAATCAAAATTTATTCATCCCCAGATTGTTCTTATTGTTATGTGGTTAAAGATTATTTATCACATCAAGGAATTGGGTTTGAAGAAATTGACTTATATGAACAACCAGAAAAGAGACAGGAAATGGAAGAAATTTCCAAACAAAAAAATATTCCTGTTTTAATAATAAATGATGAAATAATTATTGGTTGGAAAAAAGAAAAAATTGATGAAGCTTTGAAAAAATATGGCACAATATGATTTAATTATTCTAGGTGGTGGTCCAGCTGGAATTACCGCGGGTATTTATGCTTCCCGGAAAAAGTTAAAAACATTATTAATTACTAAAGAGTTTTTAGGTCAAGTTGGCTTGTCTTGGAGAATAGAAAACTATCCTGGTTTTCCAAAAATCAATGGTAGGGATTTATTAAAATTATTTCATAATCATTTGGTTCAAAATGAAATAACCATACAGAATTATGAAGAAGTTATTAAGATAGAAAAATTGAAAGTTGGTTTTAAGTTGAAGACTAAAGAAAAAGAATATAATAGTCTAGCAATAATTATTGCCACAGGCGCAGAATTAAAAAGATTAAACATTAAAAATGAAGAGAGGTTTATAGGAAAAGGAATTTCTTATTGCCTTACTTGCGATGAAAAGGCTTTTGAAAATAAAAAAGTAGCAGTAATTGGCGGCGGAAACACTGGAGCTGAAGCAGCAATTAGCCTTTTAAAATTTGCTTCAGAAATTTATTTATTAGAATACTTGGATCATTTAACTTGTGATGAGATCTTAAAAGAAGAAATAGAAAATCAATCAAGAATTCAAATAATCACTAATGCAGAAGTTTTAAGTTTTGAAGGGGATGGAGAATTAAAAAAAATTGTTTATCAGGAACGAAAGACAAAAAAAATTCATGAAATAGAAACAGCTGGTTGCTTTATTCAAATTGGTGTTATGCCAAATACAGAGTTTGTAAAAGGATTCATTGATTTAAATGAAAAAAGGGAAATTATGAGTAATTTAAAAACCATGGAAACTTCTCATAAAGGGATTTTTGTTGCTGGTGATGTTTGTGATTTTCCTTTTAAGCAAATTGTTGTTGCTGTTGGCCAAGGCGCCTCAGCTGCCCTTTCTGCCTATTCATATATCAAAGAATTGAATAATTAATTTAAAGATAATGAAAAAATATTTTTTATTAGGCTTAATTGGTCTTGTTATAATTTTTGGCTGCGTTGCTAAAAATTCTTTTGCCCAGGAAGATGAAATTAATCTTTATTTCTTCTGGGGTCAGGGCTGTCCTCATTGTGCTCAAGAGGAATTATTTTTAAAGTCTTTGGAATCAAAATATCCTTCTCTTAAGGTTTATAGTTTTGAGATTTATAACAACAAAGCAAATCGTGATTTATTAATTGAGATAGGAGAAAAACTAGAGATAGATATTCCTGGTGTGCCCATAATGATAATAAATGATGAACCTTTGATTGGTTATCACCAAGATGAAACCACGGGCCAACAGATAGAAGAGTTGGTTTTGAATTGTTTGAATAATGTTTGTTCAGATTCAATTAAAGCCATGCTTTTTTCTGATCAAACAACTATGACCACACAACAAACTCCACCCACAAGCACCACAACAACCACTTTAGTCAATCAAGAAGAAATCAAAGCTTATCTTTTTTGGACTGATGGTTGTCCATTATGTGCCCAAGAGAAAAATTATTTAGATGAA
Organism: Minisyncoccota bacterium; assembly: GCA_028694995.1. Classification (GTDB taxonomy): domain Bacteria; phylum Patescibacteriota; class Minisyncoccia; order UBA6257; family UBA6257; genus JAQTTC01. Next base: position 75,561 of record JAQVJU010000001.1, on the reverse strand, counting down.
ACTAAAGACAAATACCCTAATCTTAATATTGTTTATCTTAATACTACTCAGACTAAAAACGCTGAAATATTAAAACAAATAATAGAGGAGTTTGGTATCCAGAATCCAGATTTACCTTTATTGGTAATTGGAGAAAAAATTATAATAGGTTGGCACAATGAAGAAGTTTCAGGTAAGATGATAGAAGAATCAATAAAATGCTATATAGAACAAGAATGTCCTGATTTAGTAGAAAGTATTATCACTCGTTTTACTCATTTTGGAGAATCAACCAAAGAAAAACCACTACCAGATAAGATTAAAATCCCTTTAATAGGTGAAGTAAAAACAAAAGATCTTTCTTTGCCAGTTCTATCTATTGTTTTAGGCGGGCTTGATGGGTTTAATCCTTGCGCAATGTGGGTGTTAGTTTTTTTAATCAGTTTTCTGATTAAAATTAAGGATAGAAAGAAAATGTGGATCTTGGGCTTTACTTTTATTATTGCTTCAGCCTTTGTCTACTTTCTTTTTATGGCAGCTTGGCTGAACTTAATTCTTTTCCTTGGGTTTATTTTCTGGATTAGATTATTAATAGGATTAGTAGCCATTAGTAGTGGTATTTACAATTTAAGAGATTATTTTATTAATCCAGATGCTGCTTGCAAGGCGACCAATGTTGAACAAAAAAAATCTATTCTAGATAAAGTAAAATCAATTGTTCATAAGAAATCTTTAATCTTGTCCTTGATAGGTATTATTCTTTTAGCGGGCATGGTTAATTTGATAGAATTAGTTTGTTCAATTGGTTTTCCAGTTGTATTTACCCAAACTTTGGCTTTAAGCAATTTAACTAACTGGCAATATTATTCTTACATGTTATTGTATATCTTTATTTTCATGCTCGATGATTTAATTGTTTTTATAGGCGCCATGTTAACTTTAAAAGTAACTGGTTTGACAAATAAATACACGCGACTTTCCTATTTAATTGGAGGAATTTTAATGCTCCTTATTGGAATTTTGATGATTTTTAAACCTGAATTACTAATGTTTGCTTAAAGTTTTTTAATAAAAACTAAATAAAAGGTCGGATAAAATTAAAACTATTTAACAATATGAGTAAAAATACATATTTAATTCTTGGTTTAATTTTATTAGCAATTTTAATATTAGCAGGTACAGATATTTTCCAACAACCAGCTGATAAAATAGCTGATAAAATAAACGGCTTGATTATGCTCATTGAGTTTGAAGGAATTGAAGGAATTCTTCATTGGGAAAAGACTTTAGATGAACAAGGCATTACAGCCTTAATTCAGGCTCAAGAAAACATCTTAAATGAATTTCCAGATGTTTTTAAAAGATTAGCTGATAAAGGATATGAAATTTCTGGTCTTTATGCAGAAGAACCTTTTTGGGATGTTTCATATGATAGACAACATGCTTTAATGAAAGAAGCAAAAGAGGCTGTTGAATGTATTACTAATAAGCCAATGAGAGTATTTGCTTCTCGTTACTTTGCCTATGATGAAAATACAGTTAAGGCCGCAGAAGATTTAGGCATAGGCTATATTCTGGCTCGAGGCACAGCAGAAGAAAAAGCAGTTGTTTATAAACCAGAAGGATACAATGTAAAAATTGTTTCTGTTTCTAATGTGCCATTTGAAGAAATGGGTAGAGGCTCTTTATGTGATTATAGTTTATGGGCCAGAGGAGCTGGTGCTAAGAAATTTGGTGAGGTTATAAATTATTGTCTTAACAATAAACCTTCTGACATGATTTTAGTTTCCCATTCTTATTTAGGAGGCACTAGATTAACCTGGTGGCAAGAATATGAGAAAGCTTTAAATTCAAATAAAGTTACTTGGCGAACAGGTTTTGATGAATGGTTAACAAATCTTGAAGTAATAGAAATGCCTTTTGATCAAATCCCTCAAAACCGAGAAGTTCAATATATTATTCCTAAACCAGCTAAGGGTATAGAAGATTATGAACCAATTCCTGGATTAGAAGAGTATGAAGAATCTCCTGAAAAAGAAATGATTGAGATAATGTGTTTTTAATTATAAAACACTAAGAATAAAACTGCGGACTAAATCCGCAGTTTTAAATTTAAAAATTTTTGTAAATAAATTTATTAAGGATTATAATAAAAAGATGAAAAGCTTTAAAGTAGATAAGTCAATTTGTGTTGGTTGTGGGGCTTGTGTTCAAGCTTGTCCTTATAATGCAATTAAAATTGAAAAAGATGGTAAATCTTTTATTGATCAAGAAAAATGCAAGAAATGCGGAGAGTGTAAAAAAATATGTCCTCTGAATGCAATAAAGGAATTAGGAAAATAAAAATACTTGCAAAGCAAGTAGAAAACTTTCTTGATTTAATCTGGTCGGGGAACCGGGACTTGAACCCGGACTAAATCCTCCCAAAGGACTCGTGCTGCCATTACACTATCCCCCGTATTAAGTCTCCCTGGCAGGACTCGAACCTGCACTTTCCTCCTTAGAAGGGAGGCGCTTTATCCAGTTAAGCTACAGGGAGAACTTACCTAGTTTATCATAATTTTACTTGAAAGAAAAGGTTTTTTATCTTATAATTAAAAACTGATAATGGTGGCCATGGTGTAGTTGGTTAGCACGGCAGTCTGTGGAACTGCCAGCGAGGGTTCAAATCCCTCTGGTCACCCTTTGTAAATTAAAACCACCCTCATTTAAGGGTGGTTTTAATTATTCCTGATTTTCTTGTTTATTTACGATTACGATAACGAGCAAGGGCAAGATAAGAATCACGGGTTTTTCTTTCTATAGTTGCTAAAGCTAATTGCCCACTAGGATTAAATCGAAGATAACACCAGATGGCAAAAGCAATCATTAAGCTCAGAGTAAAAGATATTAACAATGAATTATTAACACCTGTTTTTACTGTAGCGGCTCCAGCAACTAATCCATAGGTGACAGTTGCGCTATCTGTTACTTTGTTTTGATTATTAGCTGTTGCTTCAGCAGTATTAGTATGACTTAAATACACAGAAGAAGGACCACTTCTAGCTTGAAAAGTAATGACCTTGCTAGTGTTTTGATAAATAGTACCAAGAGATAAACCAGTTGTAGTAATAGTATCGGGTTGAGTAACCCCTCCTATTTTTGTAGTCCCAGGCATATAAGTAAGAACTGAAGGTAATGGATCTTTAACAATCACATTATATAAATCAACATTATTGCCGGCACTCACTGTAAGATGGAATTCAATAATGTCATTTTCTAATACTTGAATGACCTTTGAATAAACTCTACTGCCACCAGAGAGATTGCGTCCTAATTTTGTAAGATTTAAACCAGTTTGAGTTGTTGCAGTGTAAATAGTAACTGATTGAGATATAGAACCACAATTACCATATCCATAACAAGTTAAGGTATATGTTGTATTGCTAATTGGACTGATTGTTTCAATGCCGCTTGTTGATTTGTTATTGCTCCAGCCATTTGAGGCAACACAATAATTGGCATTACTAGAAGTCCAGCGAAGATAAGTTGTTTCCCCTTGTTGAACACTGTATTTGTCAGCCCAAAGATTTATGGTTGGAGGATTAGGGCATTGATTACTGCCACTGCTAACATAGGTGCTACAAGAAGTATTGGCGCTTCTGCCTTGTGAATCATAAACAGTTAAAAAGGCTGTATAAGAGCCTGGGTTGCTAAAGCTTCTTTGAGAATAAGATTGATTGCCAGAAGCTGAACCAGACCAAGAATAGGAATAATTTCCTGTTCCTCCAGAAACATTACTGTAAAAAGTGATAGTTTGATAAGTTTGTGCTGAGCTAGGTGAGGCATAACAAGAAACATTAAGAGAAATAACAGAAGATTGGCAATCATTTTGACAAGAATTTAAAGAAGTATATGGCCCATAAGTATCTTGATAGCATTGCCAAGTATTTGTATTACAAGAATATCGGGTTACTGGAGCTTTACAATCATTTTGACAAGAATTTAAAGAAGTATATGGCCCATAAGTATCTTGATAGCATTGCCAAGTATTTGTATTACAAGAATAACGAGTTATTGGGGCTTTACAGTTAGCCTGACATGTAGATAAAGAAGTGTATGGTCCAACAGAATCAATAACACATTGCCAAGTATTAGTATTACAAGAATAACGAGTGATTGGAGATATACAATTAGTTTGGCAAGAACTTAAAGAAGTATATGGTCCATAAGGATTAACAACACATTGCCAAGTGTTTGTATTGCAAGAGTAACGAGTGATTGGAGCTTTGCAATTAGCTTGGCAACTAGTTAATGAAGAATATTGTCCTGTGCCACATGGAGCTTCAACGCATTGCCAAGTATTAATATTACAGTTATAAGTTTGGCAATAAGGAGGCCTGGTAGTACTAGTAGTGGTAGTAGTGGTGCAATGCGGAGGTCTAGTAGTGGTAGTAGTGGTGCAGTGAGGCGGTCGAGTAGTAGTTGTGGTGCAATCAGCGCAATGAGGAGGTCTATCAACTACGGCTACTGAGACATAACTAGCATCATGGCTTTCTCTAGTGCCAGTAACTAAAATAGCTGCCTCAGCAAAAAAAGGCATTATATTAAATAATAAAATTCCGCTTAATAAAAGGGAAAAGATTAAAGTTTTTTTCATTTTTTGTGAATTAATTATTGTCATGTTTTTATTCAATTTATTTTAAAATTAAATTGTATTAAAGTTAAAAATATTATAATCTAATATTATCACAAAACAAAAGAAATGTCAAGAAGTTTTAATGATTAATATATTAAAGCAAATAAAAGTTATCACAAACTTTAATGTATGTCAATGAATATTAAACAGATAAAGACTTTCTTGTTTTCACTCATTAAGACCAAGAGAGATTGCATAATCAAATTGATTTTTAGATAAAAAAGAGTTAAAATATAAAAAGAGATCTGTTTAAGATCTTCTTTTTTGCGGGTATAGTATAGTGGTAGTATGGAACCCTTCCAAGGTTCAGGCACGGGTTCGAATCCCGTTACCCGCTCCACAACTATCTTAATTTTCAAAAGAATGAGTTTAAAAAATAAAACAAAAGTTAGGGTTTTCTCTGGTACTCGGCCAACTGGATTTCTTCATTTGGGTAATTATTTAGGTGGAGTAAAAGGATATTTGGAACTGCAAAATAAAAAAGATTATGATTGTATTTATTCTATAGTTGACCTTCATGGGATTACTTCTCCTTATAATCCCAAAAAATTTCAAGAACAGATAGATAAAGTAGTTCTGGATTATTTAGCTTGTGGCCTAGATCCTAAAAAATGCCATTTCTTGATTCAATCACAAGTGCCAGAGCATACTGAATTAGCTTATCTCTTAAGTACTATTTATCCAGTTTCTCGTTTGGAGCAATTGCCAACCTATAAAGAAAAAAAACAAGAACAGCCAAAATACATTAATATGGGGCTTTTTTATTATCCTGTTTTAATGGCTGCTGATATTTTACTTTACAAAACTCAGTTTGTGCCTGTGGGTAAAGATCAGTCACCACATCTAGAAGTTACTAGAGAAATAGCCAGAACATTTAATCGTCATTTTGGACAGACTTTTCCTGAACCAAAGGCATATTTTATGCCTTTGGCCAATATCCCTTCTTTAACTGGACAAGGCAAGATGTCAAAATCAAAAGAAGGTAGCTATATTAACCTAGTAGATAGTTTAAAAGTTATTAAAGATAAATTAACTAAAGTGCCAACTGATATTGGCAAAGGTAAAAAAATACCTGACAAAGGAGGGGTTTTTGCTTTATTAACTTTTGTGGAATTATTTGAAGGAAAGAAAAAAAGATTAGAATATGAAAAACTTTATCTTAGCAATCAAGGAATTCAGTATAAGTTATTAAAAGAAGAGTTAGCTAAGGCAATATATGAAGAATTAAAACCAATTCAAGAAAGAAGGAAATTTTATGAAAAAAGACCAGCATTAGTTAATAGAATTTTAGAACAAGGCAGAAAATACGCTTCTCAAATAGCAAAACAGACAATCCAGGAAGTTAAAGAAAAAATGGGATTAATTAAAAAATAAACAAAGTGATTTTATATGAGTAGCTTAAAGGCTAAAGAAGAGCAGATTGAAAACAATCAAAACAATATTTCAGAAGTTATTCAGGTAGAAAACCTAAAAAAAAGATACAAACATATCAAGGCTCTTAATGGAGTGTCTTTTACAGTTAAAAAAGGGGAAGTTTTTGGTCTTTTAGGCCCTAATGGCGCTGGAAAAACAACAGCGATTAATATTCTTTGTACTCTTTCACAGCCAAGTTCAGGCGTGGCTTATGTTAATGGTTATCATATTACTCATCAGTCAAATGCAGTTAGGAATTCTATTGGTTTGGTTTTCCAAGAAACCATTTTAGATAATCATTTAACAGCTGAAGAGAATTTGTATCTTCACGCAATGCTTTATGGCATAACTAGGAAAGAATATCTTGAACGCAGAAGAGAGCTTTTAAAACTTTGTGAGCTTTGGGATAGAAGGAAAGCTAGAGTAGAAACATTTTCTGGTGGTATGAAAAGAAGATTAGAGCTTGTAAGGGCTTTAATTCATTGGCCGCAGATTTTGTTTCTAGATGAACCAACTATTGGTTTAGATCCTCAGACAAGAAGAAAAATTTGGGATTACATTTTTAACCTAAGAAAAAAGAAAAATATTACCATTTTCTTAACGACTCAGTATTTAAGCGAAGCTGAAAATTGTGACCGAATAGCTATTTTGGATCAGGGAGATATTGTTGCTTTCGACACACCAGAAAATTTAAAAAAAACCATCGGAGAAGATATTATTTTCTTAAGAACAGAGAATAATCAGATTGCAGAAAAAGAAATTCAAACAAAGTTTCCCAATCATTCAATTAAATGGATTGGCAAAGAGTTAAGGGTTAAAGTAGAAAATGGTGATAAGTTTCTGCCTGTTTTAGTAAAGGCAATTAGTCCACGTATTATTTCCATGGAATTAAGAAGGCCGACTCTAGAAGATGTTTTTTTGGAAATTACTGGTAGAAAAATCAGAGATAATAAAGAAATAGAAGAAGAGTCAGAGCCTTTCACTCTTTGTTCTCTGTTTTCATTTTTTAAAAACAATGGGTAAACAATTAAAAACACTTTATATAATCTGGTATCGGGAGGTTCTTATTTATTTACGCAATGCGGTTAAATTTTTTACTTCCATATTTTTACCAATAATTATCTTGATTTTTTTTGGCACTGGATTAAAAACCATGTTTCCAGTTTCCACTTTAAATTATGATTTTGTTCAATTCTTTTTTCCTGGTATCTTAGGTTTAAGTATTAGTATTATGGCTGTTTCTTCAACAATCTCCATAGTTTGGGATAGAGAATTTGGATTTTTAAAAGAAATTTTAGTATCGCCAATCAGTCGCTCAACTATTATCTTAGGAAAAATCTTAGGCGCAACAACAACTGCTTTGATTCAAGGGGCTTTGATTTTATTGATTATTCCCTATTTAGGCCTTGATTTTAGTAAATTTCTTTTTATTAAAGCAATGTTAGTTATCTTTCTTATTAGTTATGGCATGGCGTCTTTAGGGATTTTTTTAGTTTCTCGTCTTAAGAAAATAGAGAATTTTTCCATTATCTCCCAGCTTATTTTTGCCCCAATGGCTTTTCTTTCTGGAGCTTTTTTCCCTTTGAGCAATGCGCCAGAATGGATGGCCAGAATAGCTTTTTATAATCCCTTAAATTATGGCATTGATGCTTTACGTTGGGTGATTCTTGCTGATTCTTTGCCTAAGGAAGAAATATTATTAATTACTTCACATTCTTTGCCTTTGAGTATTTTTATTCTTTTAGGGTTTAATATTGTGATTACTTTCTTAAGTACACGAGTGTTTAATAAATCAGTTTATTAGAAATAATAATTTTAAAATGATAATATAAGATATATGATTATTCAGTGGTTTGGACATTCTTTTTTTCGTTTAGAAACTAAAGGGAAAATTATAGCGATTGACCCTTATTCAGAAAAAGCAACAGGTTTAAAACCTTCTCGTTTTAAAGCAGATATTCTTTTGATTACTCATCAACATGAAGACCATAATAACAAAAGCGTTATTATGGGTGAGCCTTTTGTTTTAGAAGGGCCAGGAGAATTGGAAATGGGAGGTATTTTTATAGATGGATTACAAAGTTTTCATGATAAAAAAAGAGGGCAAAGCAGAGGTGAAAATACTATCTTTTTAATAAAATCAGAAGAGATTACCATCTGTCATTTAGGAGATTTAGGAGAACCACAATTAAGAGAAGAATCTTTAGAAAAGGTTGGAGAGGCTGATATTCTTTTAGTGCCTGTTGGAGGAAATTATACTATTAACTATGAAGAAGCAATTTCTTTTATCAATCAAATTGAACCAAAGATAATTATTCCAATGCATTATGCCTTGCCTCAATTAAAAATTAAGCTTGACCCTCTTGATAAATTTGTAAAAGCAATAGGTAAAAAACCAGAAACAGTTGATAAATTGATTATTAGGAAAAACACCTTACCAGAAGAAACTAAGTTAATTGTTTTGAATAAGCAATAAAATTAATCTATGTCAAAAAAAGAAAAAAAAGAGAAAAAACAAGAGACAATTGAAATGAGAGATATTGGAGAAGAATTAAAAGATTCATATTTGGATTATGCGATGTCAATTATTATTTCTCGCGCCTTACCTGATGCCAGAGATGGTTTAAAACCTGTTCAGAGAAGAATTCTTTTTGCCATGAAAGAAATTGGTTTGACTTCAGGAGCAAAATCAAGAAAATCCGCTTCAGTGGTTGGAGAAGTTTTAGGAAAATATCATCCCCATGGTGATGTTGCGGTTTATGATGCCCTAGTAAGAATGGCTCAAGATTTTTCTTTACGCTATCCTTTAATCAAGGGTCAGGGGAATTTTGGTTCTGTTGATGGGGATCCGCCAGCAGCAATGCGTTACACAGAAGCAAAATTAACTCCATTAGCTGAAGAAATCTTAGAAGATTTAGATAAAGAAACAGTTGATTTTTCTCCTAATTATGATGGCACGAGACAAGAGCCTAATTATTTACCTGCTAAAATACCTCAATTGATTTTAAACGGGGTTATGGGCATTGCTGTGGGCATGGCAACAAATATCCCCCCTCATAATTTAAGAGAAATAACTGAGGCCATTATTTATTTATTAGATAAACCTAATGCTTCAGTAGGAGATTTAATGCAATTTATTCAAGGACCAGATTTTCCTACTGGTGGCATTATTTTTGGCAAACAAAATATCTTAGAAGCTTATGCTAATGGCAAGGGCACAATTGTCTGTCGGGCAAAAGCAGAGATAATAGAAGAAAAAGAAAGAAAAATTATTATTAATGAAATTCCTTACTTAGTGAATAAAGCTGAATTAATTGCTCAGATAGCTAATTTGGTAGAAGAAAAAAGAATAGAAGGCATAAAAGACTTAAGAGATGAATCAGATAAAGATGGATTAAGAATTGTTATTGAATTAAAAAGCAATGCTATTCCTAAGAGCATTCTTCATCAATTATTCAAATTTACTGCTTTGGAAAAAAACTTCCATTTTAATATGTTGGCTTTGACAGAGAACGGTTTGCAACCTCAAGTTCTTTCAATTAAGGATATTTTGGAAGAATACATTAATCATCGTAAAATCATTATCCGTCGACGAGTTGAATATCTCTTAAAAAAAGCTAAAGAAAGAGCTCATATTTTAGAAGGTTTGGCAAAAGCTTTAAGTCATATTGATGAAATAATAAAATTAATCAAATCTTCAGAGAATAAAGAAGAAGCTCAGAAGAAATTAATGGCCAAGTATCATTTTAGCGAATTACAGGCTGAAGCTATCTTAGAAATGAAATTACAAAGTCTGGCAAAATTAGAAAGAAATAAAATTGAAGAAGAATTAGCTGAGAAAAATAAGTTAATAAAAGAATATTTACTTATTCTCAAGGAACCAAAAAAAATAGTAGAAATTATTAAAAAAGAAGTGCAAGAACTAAAGGAAAAATTCGGAGACGAAAGACGCACTCAAATACAAGCCCATCTGCCAGAAGCAATAGCAGATGAAGAATTAATTCCTTCTCAGGAAACATTGATTTCTTTTTCTAAAAACGGCTATATCAAAAGAATTAGTCCTTCTTCTTTTAAAGGCCAAAAAAGAGGTGGGAAAGGAGTGATTGGTTATGAAGCTAAAAATGAAGAAGATATTATCACTCATTTAGTGTCTTGTAATACCAGAGACCAAATCTTGTTTTTTACTGACCAGGGCAGATTATTCTCTTTGCGCGCTATAGAAATAGCTGAAGCCTCGCGTACTTCTAGGGGAAAAACAATCCAAAATTATATTAGCCTAGGTCCTCAAGAACAGGTGGTTGTCTTATTTAATTGTCCAGCAGATATGAAAAGTCAAAGCTCATATTATTTATTTATGGCTACTGAGAAAGGAATGATAAAAAAAAGCTTATTAAAAGAATATCAGAATATTCGCCGTAGTGGGATTATTGCCTTAAAATTAGCAAAAGATGATAAGCTTATTGGCGCGGCTTTAATTTCTAAGGGCGGAGAAATAATTTTAACTTCTCAAAAAGGACAATCTATTAGATTTTCTGAAAAAGAAGCCAGAGCAATGAAACGTTCAGCCAGTGGAGTTATTGGTATGAAAATTTCCTTAGATGATAAGGTGGTGAGTTTAATTCCTATTGAATTAAAAGAACAAAAAAATAAACAACAGATCATTGTTATTAGTGAGAATGGTTTTGGTAAAAAAACTAATTTAGGAGAATATCGAAAACAAAAAAGAGGCGGTCGGGGAATTAAAACCATCAAAATTACAGCTAAAACAGGTAATTTAGTAAAGTCTCGTTTGGCTTTAGATGAAGAATTTTTAGTGGCTGTTTCACAAAAAGGCCAGGTGATTAAAGCTCCGCTTCAAAGTATTCCTGTTTTAGGACGTTCTACCCAAGGGGTCAGGATTATGAAACTAGAATCAGGAGATAAAATTGCCAGTATTACTTTATTGTAAGATAATTTGGTATAATTAAAATTAATAACAAAGAATTTAATTTTAATGAATACTTTTTTTAATCCAGAAGAAATAATCAGAACCTTACCTTTAAAAGAAGGAATGGTAGTGGCTGATTTTGGCAGCGGTTCAGGTTATTTTAGTTTGGCCATGGCTAAACTTGTCAGGCCTTCAGGAAAAGTGATTTCTCTTGATATTTGGAAACCTTCTTTAGAGGCTTTGGAATTCAGGGCAAAAACAGAAGGCCTTTTGCCGATTATAGAAACACGATGGGCTAATTTAGAAGAGGAAAGAGGCAGTAATTTACCTAATGGTTCTTGTGATTTAGTTTTAATAGCCAATGTTCTTTTTCAAGTAGAAAATAAAGAAAAGTTTCTTTTAGAAGCTAAGAGAGTTTTAAAACCAGAAAGCTATCTTGTAGTTATAGAGTGGAATCCTGATAAACTACCAGCGCAAAAACAATTATTGCCTTTTTCAAAAGAAGATGCATTAAACCTAATTGAAAAATCAGGTTTTCAATTAGAAAGAGAATTATCTTTAGGCATTACTCATTATGGGTTTTTGGCAAAATTACCCAAAGCCAGAGCCTAAAATATAAAAATCATGTCTTTAACATCTCATCAAAAAAAAATTGTTTTAATCGCTTTTGTTGTTATTTTTTTGATTGCTTTTGCTGGTATTTTTTTTAGAAAAGTCCGCCCAAAACCAATTACTTTAGAAATTTGGGGAATAAGAGATGATCCTTTGGCTTTTGAGCTCATAACTCAAGCTTACAATCAATCATATCCTCATATTACTGTTAACTATACCTTAAAAGACGAAAAGACTTATCATGAAGATCTTTTAAGGGCTTTTGCAGATAATCAGGCGCCTGATATTTTAATGCTTCAAGATAATTGGTTGCCTGTTTATCAAGATAAAATCTACCCTTTGGATTTAAATACAGATAAATATTTTAATGTTTTTGATTTAAAGCAGGATTATTCGCCAATATCTCTGAGTGGAATAATTGAAGATAATCATTTATTAGGTTTACCTCTTTATACTGATACTTTAGTTCTTTATTATAACCAGGATGTTTTTAAGCATTATAATATAGTTTTGCCGCCAACCACTTGGGAAGAGATTCTTGACTTAATACCTACTCTAAGGCAAGTGAATCCCCAAGGACGCATTAGCAGAGCAGCAATTGCCTTAGGTTTGGCTTCTAATATTGAATGGGAAACAGATATTCTCTCAGCCCTAATGATGCAATATGGCAGTGAAATGGTTGATTTATCTGAAAAAAGGGTAATTTTTGATAGAGCTGTTGAAAGAGGGAATAAATCTATAGTCCCTGGAGAAGAAGCTATAAATTTTTATACTCAATTTGCAAACCCTTATTCTCGATATTATACCTGGAATGATAATATGGATAATTCAATAATTGCTTTTAGTCGAGGAGAAACAGTGATGATGATAGGATATAATCAAGCAAAAAAAATAATAGAGGGATACAGTCCTAATTTAAGTTATGGAGTTACTGCTTTATCTCAATTTATTGATGGTTCTTCTTCAAGAATTAATTATGGACAAACAATGGTTTTAGCAGTGATCCAGTCTTCTCAGTATCAAAAAGCAAGTTGGGATTTTTTGAAATTTTTTAATCAAAAGAACATTGCTCAATCTTATTTTAATCAAACTAAAAACCCCCCGGCTCGGCTTGACTTGATTAATGAATCTCTCAATGATTTAGATAGTGGAGTTTTTATCAGGCAACTTTTAACAACTTATAATTGGTATCAATACAATTTTCAAGATATAAAAAAGATTTTTCAAGAAATGATTAACGGGGTTCTTTTAAAAGGTGAAGAACCAGCAAGAGCTATTGGAATAGCACGAGACAACATTAATCTTTTTTGGAAACAAAGACAATGATTTAATTAAATATAAAAAGGATTAAAATAAAAGAAAGATGAAAAATACAAACAAAATAACTCAGAAATTAATTATCTTTTTCTTAATGATTGGTTTTTATTGTTTTCCTTTGTTTGTTCAGGCAGCTGGATTAGTTCCTTGTGGAGGGCCTTCAGAACCAGAATGTAATATCTGTCATCTATTACAATTAGCTCAAAATGTAGTGTATTTTGCCATAGAAATAGCTTTCTTAATTATTGTTATTTTAATAGTTTATGGAGGGTTTCTTTGGATTTTTTCAGCAGGTAAAGAAGAGAATATCAGAACAGGACAAAAAACAATTTACAATGCTATCATGGGGCTAATAATTATTTTAGCTGCTTGGGTAATTGTTAATACAATATTCTGGTTTCTTATTAATTTCACAGGAGAACTTGACCCAGAGTATTATACTGGCACTTGGTGGAAAATTGAATGCGAAGAGGTGAAGCCACAATCCCCACAACCTCCTCAATCTTCACAACCGCCAAGCTTTTCTTCCTCTAATTCTGACAGCAATCTTCCTCCCACCCCCAGTCTTGAGGAACAAATACAAAGCAGGAAAACTGAAATAGAGCAAAAATATTGGGATGTAGCTAGCTATGGTAAATGGGCAGAAGAGTCAATCTATTGTTATGACTATATGGAAGCAGATTGCAAGCAGGCTTTTGGAACAGCTTATTGTGAACCAAATTATTATTATTTAAAAGAAGGTTTTTGTTTTGCCTTAGATTCTACAACTGAGATTTTGCAATCAGAGAGTACAAAAACTGGTTGGACTTGTACTTTTGAAAACACAGCAACAAAGCAGCCACAAGGCAAGGCTTTTGTTTATTGTATCCCTTCGTATATTCATTAATCTTAATTAACTTAACAAAATGAAAAATCTTATTTTTATAATTAGTCTATTAACAATTTTCTTAATAGCTTTACCAGCATTAGGGCAAGATTTTGCATTTAAAAATCCCTTTAAAGAAATTACAACCATTACCAGTTTAATAGAAGCTATAATTAATTTCTTAAAGAGTTTGGCTGTAATAGTAAGTGCAATACTCATTGTTTATGCAGGTTATTTATATATGACTTCTGCTGGAAATCAGCAAAAGATAGAAACAGCTCAAAAGACTTTAATTTGGGCTTTAGTAGGAATTGGTGTAGTTTTAATGGCAAGCGCAATAACTAAAGTAATTGAAAATGTTCTTGAAGTTGATTTAACAATAGGAAACAATACAATAAACGAAATGAGTGAAGTAGGTAAATAAAAAAACTATCTTAAGAATACATGATTGTATTATTAATTAGCATCATTTTTATTGAGTATTTGCTTAAAATTTGTTATAATTTTTAAAGGTCGAATATAATTAATTTCAATAAACAAAATGGAAAAATATATCGTCCCAGTTTTACTTTTAAGCTTTTTTATTGCTTTGCCTTGTTTTGGTCAGCCAGCAACTATCCCCCCAGGAACATCTGGAGGATTAACTGATATCTGGGTAATATTAACAAAAGTTTTGAATTGGTTTTTTAATATTGTGCTTTTTCTAGCAGCGATTATGATAGTTTTTGCAGGTTGGCAATATATAACAGCAGCTGGAGATGCAGAAAAAGCCAAAAAAGCATTAAACTCTTTGGTTTATGCTTTGATAGGAGTAGGAATAGCTTTATTGGCTAAGGTATTAATTTACCTAGTGGCTAATTTCTTAGGTGTAAGTATTACAGGTTTCTAAGAAGTAAAAAAGAGATTAAATTACAAATTAAAAACTCCGTTTAAAACGGAGTTTTTAATTAATAGGGTGCCGCGGGGGAGATTTGAACTCCCACAGGGAAAACCCTAATAGGTCCTAAACCTATTGCGTCTGCCAGTTCCGCCACCGCGGCTTTTATTCCTCTTCTATTTTTAAAGTTTTCTTTTTGGTTTTAATTAATTTTGGCAAATAGATGCTAAGTAAACCATTTTTGATAGAGGCCTTAGCTTTATCAGCGTTTATTTCTTGAGGGAGGATTAAGGAACGAGAAAAAGGACCCCAAAAACACTCACTGTAATAAAATTTATCAATTTTATCTTTTCCCTCCCGATTTCTTTCTCCCCTGATGGTAATCATGTCATTGGTAATAGAAATATCTATTTCATTTATATTCACACCGCCAATAGCTGCTTGAAGAATGAGCTCGTCTTTGGTTTCACAAAGATCAATTGCTAATTCGCCTTCTTCTTCTGAAGCTGGCCAAACATTTTCTTCTTTGTTAATTTTCTTTGAAATGGTTTTTTCTGCCATAGTATTAAATTATTAATTTATTTTTTGAATTAATGGGTTTTTGAATTTGTTTTAGGATATCAAATGCCCAAAGAAGGAAAATACTAGTAAAGAATAAAACAAGACTGATTACAAAAACAGCATTGCCGCCTAGTTTTATAATAGCAATATTAAAGAGCCAATGCAATAAAATACCTAAGAATAATCCTATATTTAAATATTTTTTCCTATCAGTTATTAAGCTTAAAGCCCAGAAAAAACCAATAATTCCTGAGCTTATAGCATGGAGTAGATTAGCACCAACAAAACGCAAACTTATTAACTGAAGCGTTGGTAAAAAACTTGCTCCAAGCATTATTTCTTGAAAAGCAACTAATGTATTCTCTACTGCTCCAAACCCTAAAGCTAAAACAATTAAATAGATCATCGCGTCGATTGCTTCATCAAAATGTTTATTTTTTTTCAAAGCTATTGCTGTAGTAAAAAACTTTGCCAATTCTTCTATTATTGCAATGATTAAGCAAACAAGAATAGCAGTAGCAAAAGATAAAGAACCTAAAGTGTTTATTTTAAATAGTTTTAGCAAATAATTTTCAATAATTCCAATAAAGGGAGTAATGATAGCTCCTAATAAAAACAGAATCAAAATCCATTTTAAAGGCTCTGGTTTATTAATGTCTTGCCATAGAAAAAATATTAACCAGAGGATAATAGGCAAGAGCCCAATAAAGATTGCTAAAATAAAAGTCAAAATTATTGAGGCCATTGAGTAATTATTAAAAGATTATCTTTTTTGTTTTTATAATGAGGTAGTTTTTGCCAAATAGCTTCAGTAGCAAATGGCATGAATGGATGTAACATTTTTAAGCAATCTTTTAGGATTATATCAAGGATATATTGAGCTTGTTTTTTATCTTGATTTTCTTTAATCCTATTTTTCATTTCCTCAATTATTTTGTCAGCAAAAGTATGCCAAAAATAATGATAAAGAGCTTCTCCAGCTAAAGAGAATTTAAAGTTTTCTAAGTTTTTTGTTATCTTTTGTTTTGTTTTCTCAAAGGCAATTAATATCTTTTTATCCTTTGTATTTAATATTGGTTTTTTGCCATCATAATCATTTAAATTACTAATAACAAAACGAGAGGCATTCCATATTTTATTAGCAAAATTACGATAACCTTTGATTTTTTCTTCTGAAATAACAATATCATTGCCTGCTGTATTGCCAATAATTAAAGCCATTCTTAAAGCATCAGCTCCATAAACATCAATTACAGCTAAGGGATCAATAACATTACCTTTTGATTTAGACATTTTTTGTCTATCTTTATCTCTGACCAAACCATGAAGATAAACATATTTAAATGGAATTTTCCCAGTATAATAAATACCTAGGATAATCATCCTAGCAACCCAGAAAAATAGAATATCCCAACCAGTTTCCATTATGTCAGTGGGATAAAAGGTTTTAAAATCTTTAGATTTTAATCCTTGTTTGTCAAAAAGAGTAGCATAAGGCCATTGACCTGAAGAAAACCAGGTATCTAAGACATCAGTGTCTTTTTTAATATTCTTGCTTTGGCAATAAAGGCATTTTTTAGGGATTTTATCTATTTGTATAAAAGATTCTTTACAATCTTCACAATGATAAGCAGGGATAGGAATTCCCCAACGAATTTGACGGGAAATATTCCAGTCTTTGATATTATTCATCCAGTGGAAAAATACCTTTTCAAAACGAGAAGGGATTATCTTTATCTCTCCCTTTTTTACAGCATTAATAGCTAAATCTTTTAAAGACTTATTTTTCTTTGGTAAGAGTTTGGTCATTGCTATAAACCATTGGTCCATAATCATTGGCTCTATTCTGGAATTACATTTATAACAATGCCCTACTTGATGAACATATTCTTCTTTTTTAACTAAAGAGCCATTGGCTTGTAAAATTGTTATTGATTTTTCTCTGGCTTGAGAAACATTGAGCCCAGCTAAAGGCCCGGCTAATTCATTAAAATAGCCGTTAAAATCCAAAGTTCCTCTTGTTTCTAAATGATGCCTTTGCCCTATTTCAAAATCTAAAGAATCATGAGCTGGAGTAATTTTTAAAGCCCCAGTACCAAAATCAATTTCAACATCTTTATCAGCAATTATAGGAATTTCTCTTTTGGTGATTGGTTCAATAACAATTTTATTAATTAATTTTTTATATCTATTATCCTTAGGATTAACGGCTATAGCCGTGTCTCCAGGAATAGTTTCTGGTCTGGTAGTAGCCACAGTAATCCATTTGTTTTTTTCTTCTTTTAACCTGTATCTTACAAAATAGAGAAAATCTTTTTGTTCTTGATATTTAACTTCTAATTCAGAAAAAGCAGTTTTATGCTTAGGGCAATAGTTGACAATTCTTTTGCCTCGATACAATAATCCGTCTTTCCATAATTTTTCTAAGGTTTGATAAACAGTTTTTTGAATATCCTTATCAAGAGTGAATTTTTCTCGAGACCAATCACAAGAAGCGCCTAAGAGTTTTAATTGATCTCTGACAATTTTTTTGTTTTTTTGTGTGTATTGCCAGACTGATTTATAAAACTCATCTCGATTCATTTCTAAACCAGATTTTCCTTGTTTTTCTAATTCTTTTTCAAAAACTACTTGGGTTTCAAATCCAGCATGATCAGTGCCTGGAAGCCAAAGAGTTCTTCTGCCCCTCATTCTTTGAAAACGAATCATTAAATCTTGCAAAGTAACAAAAACACCATGGCCAATATGTAATGGCGCATTAGCGTTTGGTGGAGGCATGATAATACAAAAAGGTTTGCTTTTTTTATCAAAAGGTAATTTATCAGGATTAAAAAAGCCTGATTTTTCCCAAAGCTGATAGATATTTTTTTCTGTTTTTTGATGTTCGTAAACCTTATCCACGGTTTCAGAATTGTTTTTATAAATTAACCTATAATCTTAAATTAGCCATTGCTTCAAGTTTTTTCCAATCCCAAATTTTCCTTGGGTTGTAAACATATTGGAAAAAGCCAGCAAGCGCTATCATTATAGCATTATCAGTAGTGTATTCCAATAAAGGGGTTAAGAGTTTAATGTTCAAATCTCTCTCTTTTAATCTATTTTCAAATTTTTGTCTCAATCTTAAATTAGCTGAAACTCCTCCAGCTAAAATAATGGATTTTGTTTTAAATTCTTGAGCAGCTTTAAGAGTTTTTTCTACCAAAACATCAGTAATAGCTTCTTGAAGCTCAAAAGCAAGCATTGGGGTTAATTTCTTTTTTTTATTTGAAAAATTAATCTCTTGAGTTAAATAAAGAAGGGCGGTTTTTAATCCAGAAAAAGAAAAATCATAATCTTTAGTATGTATCATTGGTCTAGGCAAAGAAATATCTTGTAGTTTTGATATTTTTTGAATTGTTTTAACTTGCTCTGCTATTTTAGCTATATTTGGTCCGCCAGGATATTCTAAATCCAAGATACGAGCTCCTTTATCAAAACATTCACCAGCAGCATCATCTCGGGTTTCACCAATAATTTTATAATCACCGAATTTTTTAATATGGATTAATTGGGTATGGCCACCAGAAACTAAAAGACAAATAGCAGGGAATATTTTCTCATAATCATTAATTGAAAGCTTATGACTTTTATTCTTTTCTGGTAATAAAAAACTAAATAAATGTCCTTCTAAGTGATTAACACCCATAATTGGTTTTTCCCAAGCCCAAGCTAATGTTTTAGCAAAATTAACACCAATTAATAAAGAAAGAATTAAACCTGGCCCTTTAGTCACTGCAATAAGATCAATTTTAGAGAATTCTTTTTCAGAACCAAAGGTTTGTCGTAAAGATTTTTTTAAAACAAAAGGAATGTTTTTTGTATGTTCTCTACTAGCTAGCATTGGGACAACGCCTCCATATTTTTTATGGATTTTAATTTGGCTGGAAACAACATTGCTTAAGGGTTTAATAAAAAAACCGGCCTTGGTTTTTTTAGCTTCTAAAATACCAATAGCCGTTTCATCACAAGAAGTTTCAATTCCCAAAATTATCATAATAAAATGATTGGCAATAAGAGGTGGCGCTAATGGGATTCGAACCCATGTTCCGGGATTGAAGGCCCCGTGTCCTAGACCAGACTAGACGATAGCGCCAAAGCTTAATCATAATAACAGATAAAGAATTATTTCACAAGAACCAGCTTTACCGCAACTCGCTTTGAGGCTACACCCACCGGCCAGCAACTTTGAAGAATAAGAATTGTTTCCTCATTGCTTGGGGGAAAGATTGTTTCTGTGGTCTCTGAGCCTTTAGGCCAGGGGATAAAAATTTTCTTATCTGCAAATTCAAAAACTAAAGGTTGTTGCTCCCAAAAAATATAGATTTGGTCACCAATATCCAATTCATTTAATAAAGAAAAAACTGATTTATAATTACCTTTTTCCCATGGATATTGGGAGCTATGACCGATAATAATAGAATAACCTTGTTTAGGATTAGTTGATCCTGGATAAAGCACCACTCCTTTTTTAAGCTCTTTGTAAATTAAATCCAAATCAGGAGTTTTTACAGTAATGATTGGGGCTTTAATATTGAATTTTGGTAATTCAATAATATTTGTTTCATTTGCCTCTTCAGGAATAGGCGGTAAAACTACATTTCCTGTTTCAGTTGGAGAAAAAAAAGGAAAAAGAACATTAGAATTTAATCCATCTTTTTCAACTACAGGGATTTTAGTCAGGAATTTTGGAGAACGGAATAATTCGCTTTGGAAAAGATGGGTTATTTCTTGAAATTTGTAATTAAACCAGGTAGGAAAAGCGCTGCCATTGAATATAAAAAAAAGACCCAAAAAGAGAAATAAAAAAGCAAACAATGAAATTTTTACATCAGTAGTCATCTTTAATAAATCATTAAGTTTCCAATAATGCTTTCTAATTGAAAAGTGAAAAATGAAATTCCTAAAATAATAACAATAAAGCTTCTAAGAACTAATTCAGAAATACCAATATCAATAGATTGTCTTTGTAAAACAATACCAAACAGTATTATTAAACCAAAAGAGATTATGAAAACAGCGATAATTTTATTAATAATATCTACTTGGTTTCTAGTATTGTTGTTTATTTTATTTAAAATGTTTTGTTGTTCTAATAATACTGTTGCCACTGGTATTTCTGGCTCAGGTTGAACAAGACTTTCTTCTTGAGTAGTTTCTATAGGAATGGTTGGCTTACTTGATGCAATCTCAGTTGGTTCAGTAGTTGGTTGTTCCTGTTCAGATAAAACTTCACTAGGGGTTTGCTCAAAAGATTCTTCTATATGTTGTTCTGAGGGAATGACAGTTTCTTTTTCTGGGGTTGTTTCTGGTTCTTGTGCTAAAGCTATTGGTGTTGAAGGTTGGTGTTTTTTAGCGCCAAATAATTGAACCACTAAGATTCTATTAATTCCTTCTTTATTAAAATCACCAGAGATAACAGCAATACCCATTTCCTGATAGTTTTTATTTAAGAGATTATCTCGATGACGAGGAGAATTAAACCAGCCTTTAACAACTTCTTCGCTATCTAAAAAATTCATTGCTAAATTCTCTCCGGCATAATAATAATCATATCCAGCTTTTTCTATCCAAAACCAAGGGGAAATTCCCGCAGGGCTGAAATGACTAAAATAAGAATGTTGCAACATATCTTCAGCTTTATATCTCGCAGCTTGATTTAATAAAGAATTTTCTAAAACTGGTGTTAAACCACTTTGTTTTCTAATATCATTAGTTAATTGAAAAATCTCCTGAGCGCTTACATCAGCAAAAAGAGAGGATTGTTTTACTAAAATAAGATTAAAACTAAAGATAACCTTGACTAATAAAAACAAAAGAATAAATATGGAAATAGCCCGATCACTTAAAATACCAGGATGAAAATTATTCTCTTTTGTAGGCCAAAACCAATTTTTTATTCTTTTTAACATTTTTTTAAATTGATATTTTACTCTTTTTAATTATATAGAATAAATTGATTAATTCAAAGAAAGATTAATTCCTTGATTCTTCTATTTTAAATTATACCATATTTTACCAATATTGACAATAGTAAGATAATAAGTATTTAAATGAAAAACCCGTTCATTTATTGAACGGGCTTAAGTTGCTACCAATATGTAAAATACAAAGTATTACCACCAGGATTTAAGTAGATATGCTGCACATGCGAAAAGCATGGGCCGCTATCTACTACGTATACTTTAACCATCTGGTTGCATGGCAGATTTTCGAATCGAATACTCGGGGAGTATTCGAAATCGATATATTTGCCAGTATTTTGATTATTAATGTATACATATCCGTATACATTACTGGTATACGTGGCAATAACAGTCAAACTACATTTAGGGGTAGGTGACGGACAGGTAATACAGGGACCACAACAGTAGCACCCATTTAAACAAACCAAGCTAATAAAAATAATTATTAACAAGACAGCTTTATTTTTCATTTCAGCTCAATTCCTTTCTTTCTAATTTTTTATTTAATATTTAAAATTGTCAAAATGCTAAACAAATTATAACTATAAATTTATAATTTGTCAAGTCTACTTAATAATCTTATATTAAGGGTTTAATAAAAAAATGCTGCCACTTATTGAAGCAAGCTTCTCTAAATGACAGCATCCTTAGTATAGCAAACAGAAAATATTTGTCAAGTCTTTTATTTTAATTCTAAATTTCTTTTAAAACTTGAATCCCTAATATTTGTAAACCGTTTTTTAAGATTTGGGTAATGGTTTGTAAAAGATTTAATTGAGCTTGAAGGCGATCTTTATTTTCTTCTTTAAGCACCGGGACTGATTCATAGTATTGATTAGATAAATCAGCAAGAGATAATAAATAAGTGGCTAAGTAATTTGGCGCATATTTTTCAGCGCTTAATTCTATTATTTCTGGAAATTCAGATAATTTTTTAATGAGTTGAATTTCCAAAGGGTGATTTAATGACAAATAGTTTGGTTTAATATTTTTGGTTTTTTTGGCTTTAGTAAGAATTTTATTTATCCGAGCATAAGTATATTGAAGATAAACACTGGTATTTCCAGAAAAATCAAGCATTTTATCCCAGTCAAAAACAACATCAAGGGTACGGAATGATTTTAAGTCATTGAACTTTAAGGCGCCAAGGGCAATAGCTTGAGCTAATTTCTCTTGTTTTTTTAATGGCCAGTCAGTGTTTTTCTTTTTAATTATCTCCAAGGATTTTTCAATCGCTTCATTAATTACTTGGTCTAAGGAAATTAACTCACCTTCTCTAGTGGAGAATTTTTTCTTTTCTGTTGATAAAACTAAACCAAATTTTACATGCGCTAATTCGGTTTTTTGTTTTGGAAAAAGTATTTTTGCTAAGGTAAAAACTTGTTTAAAGTGTATGTCTTGTTCATTGCCAACAACATAAAGAATTTTTATTGGTTGGTATTTTTTAAAACGATAGGAAATTAAAGCCAAATCACGGGTAAGATACAAAGAAGCTTCATCTGATTTTTGAATCAGGGCTGGAGGTAGGCCATATTTTTCTAAAGGAATAATTATGGCCCCTTGGCTTTCTTGAGTTAATCCTTTTTTATGTAAAGAATTTATTAAAGGGAGAAGATCTTTTTCAAAAAAACTTTCACTGACAAAAAGATCAAATTTAATATTTAAAAGATGATAGATTTTTTCAAATTCTTTTAAAGATTCTTTTTTAAACCAAAGCCACAATTTTCTGTTTTCTTTATTACCTTGTTCTAGTTTTTTAAATTCTTGTTGGCCGAATTTTTCTAATTCTGGATTATTTTTTAATTCTTGATGGAATTTTCTATATAAATGAAGAAGGGTAGCAATAGGTGCTTTTTCTATTTCTTTTTTATTGCCCCAGAGTTTATATGCAGCAATTAATTTTCCAAATTGAGTTCCCCAATCACCAAGGTAATTCCAACGAATTACTTGATAACCCAAGCATTCATAGAGATTAGCCAAGGCCTCTCCGATAATGGTTGAGCGTAAATGGCCAATATGCATTGGCTTGGCAATATTAGGTGATGAATAATCAATGACAATTTTTTCTTTTTTTCCTTTTTTTGAAAAACCAAAGGTTTCTTTATTTTTTAAAATCTTCTCTAATTGTTTTTGGATAAATATTGGATTAAGATAAAAATTAATAAAACCATTTTTAGCTATCTCAACCTTTAATATCTTATTGGGTAATTGTAGGTTCATTTCTTTTACTAAAATCTCAGCTATTTCTAAAGGAGATTTCTTAACATTTTTACTGATTAAAAAAGCAATGGTGGTGCTATAATCTCCAAATTGTTCAATAGCAGGAGTTTCTAAAGGGATATCATTAATAGATAACAGAGGCCAATTATTTTTTTTAGCTACTTTTTTAAAAGATTGATGAATATATTTTTTGATTTCTGATTTGAGCATTTTTATAAAAATTATTTAAATTAAAATTAAAATGCCAAGGATTAATAAATAAAAAGAAAACCAAAAGAATTTTCCTTTTTGTAGTATCTTGGATAAAACTTTTAAGCTGATAATACCAATAATAAAAGCAATTAAAGTTCCTAAGGCATAAAGAAGGTAATTATTTTGTGCTTGTTGGATTAAGTTTGGCATTTGTAAAACAAAAGCGCCTAAGATAGCAGGAATTGCTAAAAGAAAAGAAAATTCATAAGCGGTTTTTGGTTCTAATTTTCTAAATAAACCAGCAGTAATTGTCATTCCAGATCGGGAAATGCCAGGAAATAGCGCTATTGCTTGAGCTATGCCTATTATCAAAGCATCTAGAAAAGAAATGCTTTCTATATCAATTTGATTTTGTTGGTTTTTCTCAGAGAATCTTGTTGCAAATCTAGTTAGGAAAAGAAACAGGGCAGTTATTAAAAAAGCAAAGCCAATAAACTTTAAAGAGCTAAATTTAGTTTCAATAAATGATTTAAAAAGCAAACCAAAAATTGCTGCTGGTAAAGTGCCAATGATAAGTAGTTTAATTATTTTCCAGTTTTTATTTTCAATAATTGCTTTAATGTCTTTGTAGAATATTGCTAAGATAGCACCCAAAGTGCCAAAATGAAGTAAGGTATCAAAGGCAATAGAAGATTCTGGTAATTGCCAAATAGTTTGAAGAACAGCTAAATGGCCAGAACTAGAAACAGGCAAGAACTCTGTTATTCCTTGGACAATACTTAGAACAATAGTTTGAAATAAATTCATAATATTATTAAGTCGGGGCGGCGGGATTTGAACCCACGATCTCAGCGTCCCGAACGCTGCGTGTTAGCCTCTACACTACGCCCCGTTATCTACATAGTATTTTTTCTTAATTTTTATCTCCTCTTCTTCTAAGAGATTTTGATATTTTTTTTCAGCAATTTTTCTTTTTTTAATTAATTCTTTTTCTGGTAATTCAATTAATTCTTTAGCAAGTTTTTCTAAATCTTTCTTATTATTTTTCTCAGGGTTATCTAAAATTTCTTCTAAGAGAATGCTTAAAATAGCTCCAATCTTTGGTCCTGGTTGTAGTTTTAGATTTTTGATAAGATCATTGCCATTTATCTTTAAAATTTTTAAAGAAGGTTGGTTTCCTTCTAGTTCTTGTAAAACTTTTTCTACACGAAAAAGAAAATGGCGTAAACGAAAAGGCAAGGCTTTAGGGCACCCAGAACCAATACGATCCGCTTCTCTTACCTGGGCTAATTCTTGGATGTTTTCTTTCCCAACCTTGACTAATAATCTTCGGATTGCAGCATCAGTAGTAATTTCTGGGTCATAAACAAATTGATGATAACGGATTAACTTAAGGGTTTTTTCTGAAATGGATTTTGGGAATTTTAACCGATTAAAAATTTTAGCTGAGATTTTAGTTCCTACCCATTCATGGTTATAAAAAGTAGAATCTATTCCCTCGCCCTGTTTAACCTGAGGCTTACCAATGTCATGGAATAAACTAGCTAATCTTACTTCTAAACTGAAATTTTTTTTAGCGGCATAATCTAAAGAGCGCCATAAATGCTCCCAAACAGTATAAATATGATGTTTGTTTTGGGTAACGCCTATTGATTCTTCTATTTCCGGGATGATTTCTTTTAATAAGTTAGTTTCTTTTAATAACAAGACTCCTTGAGCAGCTTGTCGAGTGTTAATAATTTTAATAAATTCATCCCGGATTCTTTCCTTGGAGATAAAAGACAAAAGTGAAGAATTTGCTTTGATAGCTTTTTGAGTTTCAGGTTCAATTTCAAAATTCAATTCGCAAGCTAAACGAATAGCTCGCATTAACCTTAACCCATCTTCTTGAAAACGATTTGTTGGATCACCAACTGTTCGGATAATCTTGTTTTTTAAATCTTTTTGTCCATTATACAGGTCTATAATTTGAAACTTTGGTTTTTGGCTTTTAAAAGTTTCAATTTTTAGAGCTATGGTATTAATAGTAAAATCACGACGACAAAGATCTTCTTCTATTGTTTTTGCAAATTGAATCTTATCTGGATGTCTTTTATCAGTGTATTTTCCTTCTTTTCGGAAAGTGGTAATTTCTATTATCTTTAAAGTTGGATCTTTTGATCTTGTTTTTACTGCTATGGTGCCAAAATTATTCTCATATAGACTATCAGGGAAGATTGCTTGGATTTGTTCAGGTAGGGCATTAGTGGCAATATCCCAATCTTTAGGGTTTTGAGCAGGATGAATAAGCAGGTCTCTGACACAACCGCCAACAATATAAGCTTCAAAATTAGCTTTGGTAAGCTTTTCTAAGATGTTTAAAATTTCTTTAGGGATTTGCATAATTACGGATTTTTCATTATAATTAAAAAACCAAAGATTCTTCTTTAATCATAGAGTAAAACACTCTATTTTTCAATGAGCCCTCGTGGTGTAACTGGATAACATTTCTGTCTTCGGAACAGAAGATTGCAGGTTCGACTCCTGCCGAGGGCACCAGTATTAAATTTCAGTTTTTGCTTTACCTAATTAAAAATTAACAACAATAATTTCTGTTTTTATCAAAAAGTTACTTTTTAACAGATATTTCTCAACATCATGACAAATCTTACAATATCTTCAATACTAATAACGTTAGAAAGTAGCGTTAAAATAAGAGAGATAGGTTTTTAAGGAAAGTTTCAAGAATCTTATTTCAAATACAATTAGCACATTAAAAAAATGAAAAAGGAAAGTCACTTCTTCTTTACCACTTAAGTGAGTAGTGTTTTGGATATCAAATTTTTGGTATTCAGTATACTACTCACGGTGAGTGGTAATTATTGCATGGTCGCGACGATTCCTGCCCATGGATGTCTGTAAAGACAAATTCAATCCTATGGGTAAAAAAGGAGGGGTATCATGGAAAATCAGATGTTGATTCAGGTAGTGGCGAATGTACGAATAGAGATTAACGTTAACAACTTTTTAGTTGATGACAAGGACTTTGTGCGGTTTGTAATTCAGTCCACAGGTGGTGGAGTTAGAGTTGGGCATAATTTCTTCATCTCAGATTATCGGCTTACTACGCTCCAAGCGGCAAAAGCAATTAATCCAGAGGATTCCTGGGAAGATATCTACAAAGCCAAAAATACTTTAATTAAAGCCGTCTGGCAGCCCGCAAAAGTTGTTGTGATGGAGAAAAAGGATGGAGATAAAAAGTTCTATTATATTAATTTCTATCCGGCCAACGGACAGAAGCCCGAGGCTTTGTTCTCGAAGACATCGTATTATATTGGTAAATATAGTCTTGAGTTCAGTATTGAAAAAGATGAAAGCCTCTGGAGCTGGTGGATTTGGATAGAAGAGAACTCTGACGGTGACTATCAGGCTGGGTACGGGATTGAAAAAGACGGGAGCATTTGGGGATGGCAAAACGAGACAGAAGAGAGTTTTCCTCAAAAACCGAAAACCAGTCGGTGCTGGAACAGAGAATTAGTATTGCTTACACTTACTGATGACATGCACAAAGTTGTCGTTAGGAGACATGAACCCATCAAGCTTGGTCATTCTAAGAAGAACCTTGTCGTGATCGGTACCGATATCCTATACAGATGAGAGAGGAGGGGCTTTCCTGCCTATGATAATACTTTTCTATTTTGTACTCTTGTTTGTACTCATGCCCTCTAAGGGATTCATTAATAACGAAAATTCCAAAGAGGGCTTTTCTTGTGACAAAAGAGCTAAGGCATTTATTACAAGGCAGTAAATTTGTTAATCTCATTTTTCTTGAAAAATTTATTGTAATGAGTTACGATTAGTTTACAGAAAAACTTAAAATTATTTAAGTTTACGGAGTAGTTACTTAAGTTCTTAGAATCTGATTGTTATTGTTGTAGGCGACAAAGTGCACTTAAACTATTTTAAGAATAAAATACTGATGCCCCTATAACTCAACGGTAGAGTAGTGGCCTCTTAAGCCATTAATCCAGGTTCGAATCCTGGTAGGGGCACGACCATTTTGGAGGAGTGGCAGAATGGTAATGCGCCAGTCTTGAAAACTGGTGCCCGTAAGGGCTTGCAGGTTCGAGTCCTGTCTCCTCCGCTCATTTTATTTATTATGAAAAACAAAGGCATACAACCAGGCTTAATTTCCCGTCCTCCAGTTATTGTAGTTTTAGGTCATGTTGATCATGGAAAAACTAGTCTTTTAGATTATATTAAAAAGACAAAGATTGTTGATGAAGAAACAGGAGGGATTACTCAGCACATAGGAGCTTATGAGATAGAGGTTGATAAACATAAGATTACCTTTATTGACACTCCAGGACATGAAGCTTTTTTTAAGATTCGTTCTCGTGGAGCTAAAGTTGCTGATATTGCGATTTTAGTTGTTGCTGCAGAAGAAGGTATTAAATTACAAACAAAAGAATCTTTTGATATTATTAAAAATGCAGAAATTCCTTTTATTATTGCTTTGACTAAAATAGACAAACCAACAGCTAATTTAGAAAAAGTTAAAAATGAATTAAGTGAATTAGGTGTTTTACTAGAAGGGCGTGGTGGAGATGTGCCTTGTGTTGGGGTTTCTTCAAAAACTGGAGAAGGGGTTGATGAGCTTTTAGAATTAGTGATTCTTTTATCAGAAATGCAAGAACTAAAAGCCAATCCTAATAATGCAGCCTCAGGTATTGTAATAGAATCTCGTTTAGACCGCTTTAGAGGCAATACTGCTAGTTTGATTATTACTGATGGCACTCTTCATTTAAAAGATGAAATTATAGTGGGAAATATTTCAGGCAAAGTAAAAATATTGGAAAACTTTAAAGGAAAACCTATAATAAAAGCAACCTTTTCTGCGCCAGTAAGAGTGGTTGGGCTTGAAGGATTAGCCCCAGTTGGTGAAACTTTCTATGCAGGAAAAACAGAGATAGAAGTATTAGAGCCTATTAAAACATCTAGTCAAATTATTAAAGAATTAGGCAATAAAGATTCTGAAATTGAAATTCCTTTGATTATAAAAAGTGATACGGTTGGCTCAGGTGAAGCCTTAGAGGAAATTATAAAACAAATTGGTATAGATAATAAATGGCTTTTCTTGCTTTTTAAAAATGAAGTTGGTGATATATCTGAAAATGATTTTAAATTGACTCCTTCTAAAGATGCTTTAATTATTGGTTTTCGAGTTAAAAGAAAACCTGAGATTAGTAATTTATTATTAACAAGAGATAATTTGTACTTAATTGAAGGTGATATTATCTATGAAATCAAAGATAAAGCAGAAGAATTGATAAAACATAAATTTATAGAAAAACCTACAGAAGAAATCCTTGGCAAATTAGAAGTTTTAGCTATTTTTAATCCCATTAAAGGTAATCAATTAATTGGTGGTAAGATAATTGAGGGCAAGGCTCAAGGTAAAAATACTTTTTATTTAGTGCGTAATGAAGAAACAATAGCTCAAGGAAGAATCTTAAATTTACAAAAAAATCGAATTGAAGTTTCAGAAGTTAAAAGAGGAGAAGAATGTGGACTTTTAGTTTCCTGTTCAAAAACCATAGAGCAAGGAGATCGGCTTGTATTTTTTAGAAAAATTTAATAAGATAAACTTGTGGCGCGGTGGCGAAGTGGAAACGCTGGGGTCTGCAAAACCTCGATGCGAGGGTTCGATTCCCTCCCGCGCCTCAAGAAGAAAATATATAATCTTAGAAAATTTACATATCCTTTATCTTAATTATTAAGATATAAAAAGCCCAGGTGGCGGAATCGGTATACGCAAAGCACTTAAAATGCTTGGCTTTTATAAGCTTGTGGGTTCGAGTCCCACCCTGGGCACCACGTAGAAAAACATTGGCTCGAACTATATTTAATTTTTAGGGAAGAAAATTTTTTAATCATATGTATCTAGAACGATCAAATTTTAATCCCGAACCTCCTGAGCAAGGACAGGGAGAGCTTGTTAAATCTGAAAAAGAGATTGCGTGGGAACAAAAATTAGCAGAAGTTGAGCATACAGCTGATCGCCTTGACAAGGGAGTTGATGAGAAAATCAAAGAAACTGTCGCTGCTTTTTTGGTTCATGAATTTACCACGGACGCCTCTTGTGAGGGCCATATAACCAAGGAGGGAGAAGAACAACATGGTTTGCTATATCCATGGGTTGATATATATTCGCCTGAGCCAGAGGGATGGAGTAAGGCAAAGGGTAACAAGAAAGAACAGTTGGAGCAAGAATGGAGAATTACAAACTTTAAACAGCAACGAAAGATGATGGGATTTTTGGAAGAATTTTACAAAGGACGAGAAATTCCATTTGACGCCAGGCTTACTTTCAGTAGAATGGGAATCTTTGGTGGTTTTCGTATTCAAAGTTTTGGAGCGGAAATGACAGTTATTTTGACTCCTGAAGAAAAAAAACAAAAACTTGCTCTTTATCAAAGAGAGATGGCAGATTTTACAAATTTTTTGAAAAGCAAGTATCTTTCAAAAGAATAATTTTTAAGAATTTGTCGCCTAAGAAAAACTTAAAATTGTCAGCGGTGTGACTTTGCTGCCCCTCAGATTTTTCGTTGGGGGATTTTCTCACCGTCGCAGGCGGCGAAATGCGTTCGGACTAATTCAAGGATATTGCACTAAAAAACCCGGCAAAAGCCGGGTTTTTGTTTTCCTGATTTAATTAATAATTTAAAATCTCAATTGTAGTTTCCTGGATTCCGAATTCTTGAGCTGAAGTTCTATCTGGAAACCAGATATCAATCCTATTATCTCCAAATCGTGAATTCATTCTATCTTCAACAATGAATATCTTATCACCAAAGACTTCTGGAATTCTTACCTTGGTATTAAAAGATAAGAAATTAGCAGCTAAAACCCCATCATAAACATGAGCACCAGAAGCAGTGGTAAAAGGATCACCATCTGTTTGGTCTGGAGTTGAAGAATAGGCTGTAGCATATACTTTTTTAACTTGAATTAATACCGGAGTATTAATTGGAGAGAAGAAAGTATTATTAGAGATGTAATAAGGATCAATTTCTTCTTTTGCAAGATTGTTTGTTTCAAGATCTTGTTGGATTGGTTCATTTATGCTTTGTTGAATAGTCATAAAAGGAGAACCTTCAACTAAAAATCTTGGCCAGAAGCTTATTAGACTAAAGAATAAGATAATAGCTAATAAGCCTATTTTAGACGATTCATCACTATTATTCATGATTTCTATTAGTTTTTCGTATTAAAAAACTCCCTTTTTGGGAGATAACTGGTTTTATTTTATCATACTATAATTATTTGTCAAGTTTTTAAACCCAAGTTCAAATTTCAACTTTTATAATAAATTTATTTTTAAAAACCTATTTTTAATTTAAAAGTTGCTTTTTAAATTATTTTTAGATAAACTTAATGTAAATTATATCTTAAGGAGGGTTGGCTGAGTGGTCCAAAGCAGCGGTTTGCTAAACCGTGGTCGTCTAAAAGCGACCCGTGGGTTCGAATCCCACACCCTCCGCATTTCATTAATCAGATTTAAAATTTATTATTTTATAATAATAAAACATAGAATATAAAAAAATAAACTCAGAAAAATTGTTCTGGAAGTTATTTTAAAAATGTATTTAAAATTTAGATATAGATATATAATTCTTTCTAATTGGGCTTAAAAATAAAAAAAGATGAATTAAATTGCAAAAAACCTCTTAATGAGAGGTTTTTAAGTCCAAGATTGATTTTATTAAGGGATTGTGATAATATAAAAATACAGAGATATGCTAAACACAAAACAAAAAGAAAAAGTTATTAAAGAATTTGCTACTCATAAAAAAGATACAGGTTCTCCTGAAGTGCAGATAGCTTTATTAACAAAAAAAATACAATTATTAAGCAAGCATTTAAAAGAACATGCTAAAGACTATCATTCAAGGAGAGGTCTTTTAAGCATGATTTCTGAAAGAAGAAGGCTTCTTTCTTATTTAAAAAAAACCTCAGTTCGTCGTTATAATAAAGTTGTAAAAAAGTTAGAGCTATAATAAATGCTGCTTAGTAGTAATTTTAAAAATATTTTTTATGACAATTAGGAATAAAAATCAACGAGTAGTGGTTTTGATTGATGTGCAAAATCTTTATCATTCTGCAAAAAATCTTTATGGGGCGCGAGTAAATTTTAAAAATCTTCTTTTAGAAGCTGTAGCTGGTCGTCAATTAATCAGAGCAATTGCCTATGTGGCAAAAGCAGATGAGCCAGGTGAGGCTTCTTTTTTTGATGCTTTAGAAAAATCAGGTATAGAAGTAAGAGTCAAAGATCTTCAGGTTTATCCTGATGGGACAAAAAAAGGAGATTGGGATGTGGGCCTTGCCATTGATGCTGTCAGATTGGCTTCTAATGTGGATGCTTTTGTTTTAATAACTGGTGATGGTGATTTTATTCCTCTAGTAGAATATTTACGAGCCTTAGGTAAGTATGTTGAGGTTATGGCTTTTGGTAAGACAACCTCATTTCATTTAAAAGAAATTGTTGATGAATATTTAGATTTAGATTCAAAATCAGATTATTTTCTTTTAGCCCCTTCTAAAAAAGAAGGTTTTTATAAGAAAATACCAAAAATTATTAAAACAACATTAAAAAGTAAATAATTGAATAAAGATTTTCAAGATATATGGCAATAATTAAAAAACAGTTTTCTGTAAAAGCAGGAGATAAAACAATAAATATTGAATTTTCTAATTTGGTTGAACAGGCCAATGGTTCGGTTATGGTAAAAATGGGTGAAACTATTGTTTTAGCTTCAGCAGTAATGGGAACTGAAGATAAGGCAGATTTAGGTTTTTTCCCTTTAATGGTTGATTATGAAGAAAAATATTATGCAGTGGGTAAAATTTATGGTAGTCGTTTTGTTAGAAGAGAATCACGACCTTCTGAAATAGCTATCTTAAATGGCCGTTTAATAGATAGAACTATTAGACCCCTTTTTTCTCAACAAATGAGAAGAGAGGTACAGGTAGTGGTAACTTGTCTTTCTATTGATGAAAAAAATGATCCTGATATTTTGGGTATCATTGCTGCTTCCTTGGCCCTGGGTGTTTCTAATATTCCCTGGCAAGGACCAGTAGCTGCTACTAGAATAAGTTGGTCAAAAGAAAATGGCTTTATAATAAATGCCGAATATGAAGAAAGAGAAAAATCTGATTTTAATATTACTGTATCTGGACCAGATAATTTGATTAATATGTTAGAAGCAGAGGCAGATGAAGTGCCTGAAGATATTGTCAAACAGGCAATGAAGATAGCCCAGGAAGAAATCACAAATTTAAATAAACAATTAGAAAAGATTATAAATGAAGTAGGAGTGACCAAGAAAGAGGTAATGATAAAAGAATGGGATTTAGAATTAGAAAAAGAAATTGAAAGTTTTGCAAAAAATAAATTAGAAACTGTTCTTTATCTTAAAGATAAAACTGAAAGAAATACTCAGCTTGATTTATTAAAAACAGAATTAATTGAACATTTAGAAGCTAAAGATTTTTCATTAGAATCTTTAAATGATTTAAATTCAATTTTTGATGAACAGATAAATAAGATTATTCATCAGAATATTTTAGAAAATAAAAAAAGACCTGATTTAAGAAAATTAGATGAAATTAGGCCTTTGGAAATGGCAATTGATATTTTACCTCGACCTCATGGTTCAGCCTTATTTATGAGAGGTGAAACTCATGTCTTATCAGTGGTGACCTTGGGTTCTCCAGGTGATGTTTTGCTTATGCAAGGGATGGAAGTAACTGGTGAAAAAAGATTTTTGCATCATTATAATTTTCCTTCATATTCAGTTGGAGAGATTGGTCCTTTGCGCGGCCCTGGGCGAAGAGAAATTGGTCATGGCGCTTTAGGAGAAAGAGCTCTTTTTCCTATAATTCCTATACAAGAAGAATTTCCTTATACAGTAAGGGTAGTTTCTGAGATTTTATCTTCTAATGGCTCAACCTCAATGGCTGCCACTTGTGCTTCTTCTCTGGCTTTAATGGCTAGTGGTGTTCCAATTAAAGAACATGTTTCTGGTATTGCCATGGGATTGATGATAGATGAAAAAGGAAAGTATAAAATCTTGACTGATATTCAAGGTCCTGAAGACCATTATGGGGATATGGATTTTAAAGCCGCTGGTACTAAAAATGGAATTACTGCTTTACAAATGGATGTTAAGATAAAAGGATTAACCGAGGATATTATTGCAGATATTTTAGATAAAGCTAAAAAAGCAAGGGAATTTATCTTGGAAAAAATGAACCAAGTGATTTCTGAGCCAAGAAAAAATCTTTCTCCTTTTGCCCCAAGAATATTTACTTTAAAAATTAAAAAAGAATTAATTGGTTGTCTTATTGGGCCTGGTGGTAAGGTAATTAATAAAATAATTGAAGACAATGATGTTTCCATTGATATTGAAGATGATGGAACAGTTTTTGTCACAGCTCCTGATGAACAAAAAGCTGAGGCAGCTATTAAAGATATTAAAGAGGTTACTAAAGAATTTACTGCTGGAGAAGTAGTAAAAGGCAAAGTCATTCAAATTAAAGACTTTGGGGCGATTATAGATTTAGGAGGCACTAAAGAAGGATTGCTTCATATTTCTGAATTAGCGCCCTGGCATGTTAATAAAGTAGAGGATATAGTTCATCAAGATGAAGAGCTAGATCTGAAAATAAAGAAGGTTGAGCCTAATGGAAAAATATCTCTTTCTTTAAAAGACATTCGTTATTCAGAAGAAGATAAGAATAAAAAGAAAAGACCCAATTAAGGTTGACTTTCTTTTTCATAATATTATAATAAATATAGGTGAAAACTCACTGATAAAATTTTAAATAATTTAAAAACATGCCTGAAGATTTTAATCTTAATCAAAATAATTATCCTCAAAATTATCCTAAAAAAGAGGATGAAGGAATTCCTAACTTACAAACAAGTCCTGATTCAGGGGCAAGTCAATTTCCTCAACAACCTTATGAACCTTTAGCAGGAGGACAAACAGATTCATTTCAGCAACAAACACCAAATCAATTTGCAGCCACAGAACAGCCATTTGGTCAGATGCCTTCAGAGCCTTTAGGGCAACAACAGCCAGCCTCTTTAGAAGAATCCCTTGCTAAAGAGCCAGAACCAAAGTTTACGCCACCTCCTTCAAATGTCTTTATTAGAACCTCAGAATCAGATTTGGAAAGAATTAAAGCTGAAGGGGGCACTATGCCAGGCATAGAGCCAGATATAGCACCACCTTCTTTTTCTCCAGATATACCTGGCGCTGGATTTCAAGAAATGCCAGAAGGTCCAGTTTCAGCTCCTAAAAAAAGCAATCTAGTTCCTTTATTAATAATTGGGATTTTAGTTATTGGTGCTATTTTATTAGGCTATTTCTTCTTATGGCCCATGTTAAGAAAAGAAAAAGAAGTTTTACCTGTGGAATTAGAAGAGCCAACAACGACAACCACAACAATAGCTTATTCGCCTTATCCTCAAATTAGTGGTCCTTTTCAAAAATCCATTGTAAATGTAAGCATCTCTGGTGATATAGTAAAGGAAGCCATACATGAGATCGCTCTTTCTGAGATAGCTTCACCAAATACTTTTAAAGTTCTTATTCCTAAAACTCACAATGATCCCTTAACAAATGAAGAGGTTATTCTTTCCTTGGTTCCTGAATTGCCAGCTAGATTACATCCTTATCTCTTAGCTCGCAAATACTTAATTTATACTTATTATGGAGAAGTCAATCCTTCGCTTGGTTTGATTATTGATATTGGTGTAGAAAATAAAGAAGAAGTAAAATCAGTCTTTTTATCTTGGGAAAAGAATCTAGGTATTTTAAAAGACCTCCAAAGTTTGTTTTTGATTAGTGTGCCTACGAAAAGAGACTCTAAAGAATTCCAGGAAACAACCAATGCTGGAGCTGAGATTCGTTATTTCGCATACTCTGGTGAAGAAGTAGCTATTAGTTATGCTTTTTTTGACCAGTATCTTGTTTTAACCTCATCTTTAGAATCAACTAATAGCGCAGTTTCTCATTTAGGAGGCGCTACAGAACCAATTTATCCGTAAATTGCTTTTAAGTTTAATTTAAGTTAAGATGGTATTGCTATGAATAAATTAGCAAAATCTTTTGTTTTCATTCTTCTTATCTTTTTAAGTCTTTCGCTTATCTTTTCCGCAATGAGCGGTCTTGTTATTACTCCAGAAAAAATCAGCCTTTCAGAAGCAATCCAGGTTTTAAAAGAAGAGCAACCAATGGAAGTAGTCCTTTATCCAAATAAATTTGAAATTGTTCTTAATGAAGAAAAAACCTTTGTTGCTGAAAGAGAGCCCAATGTATCTTTTTCTGAAACTCTTCAGAATTTTGGTTTTTTACCAGAAGAAATATCAGCTCTTAATATTGAAGTTAAAGGAGAAAGTAGTTTGACGTTTTTCTTATCAGTGATTTTGCCAATTTTATTACCAGTTATTATCTTAGGTGTTCTTTTGTTTTATTCTTTTCGTCGAGCTAATCAAGGGGCAATGCAAATTTTCTCTTTTTCCCGTTCAAATATTAGGTTATTTGCTCCAAGTAAAGATGGCATTACCTTTAAAGATGTGGCTGGCTTAAAAGAAGCAAAAGAAGAATTAAAAGAAGTGGTTGAGTTTTTAAAAACCCCTAAGAAGTTTTATGACTTAGGCGCTAAAATTCCTAGAGGAGTTCTTTTAATGGGGCCGCCAGGTTCAGGGAAAACTTTATTAGCCAGGGCTGTGGCTGGTGAAGCCAGAGTTCCTTTTTTCCATATTTCTGGCTCTGAATTCGTGGAAATGTTTGTTGGGGTTGGCGCCAGTCGTGTTAGAGATACATTTGCCACAGCTAAAAAATCAGCTCCTTCTATTTTGTTCATTGATGAAATAGATGCTATTGGAAGAATCAGAGGCGCTGGAGTGGGTGGTGGACATGATGAAAGGGAACAGACTTTAAACCAAATCTTAGTAGAAATGGATGGTTTTGATAGAGATACAAAGATAATTGTTATTGCAGCAACTAATAGACCAGATGTTTTAGACCCAGCTTTATTAAGGCCAGGTCGTTTTGATAGGCGAGTGATTTTAGATATGCCAAGCATTAATGACCGGGAAGAAATATTGAAAATTCATAGTCGAGGTAAAACATTAGACCCTGTTGTAGATTTAAGGGAAATAGCTGAAAGAACACCTGGTTTTTCTGGTGCTGATTTAGCAAACTTAGTTAATGAAGCGGCAATTTTAGCAGCACGAAGGAATAAAAAAAATATTAGCCAGCAAGAATTATTAGATTCAATAGAAAAGGTCATCTTAGG
This sequence comes from Minisyncoccota bacterium, assembly GCA_028694995.1. GTDB lineage: Bacteria > Patescibacteriota > Minisyncoccia > UBA6257 > UBA6257 > JAQTTC01. The sequence goes on along the minus strand of JAQVJU010000001.1, from coordinate 38,568 downwards.
TCCAGAAAGAAAAAGTCGTCTTTTGACAAAAAAAGAAAAAGAAATTACCGCTTACCATGAAGCAGGGCATGCTTTAATCACAGCCTTACTTCCAGGTACTGCTTTAGTCAGAAAGATTTCTATTATTGCGCGCGGCAGAGCGGCGGGTTATACAATGAGAATGCCCACAGAAGAAAAGTACATGAAAACCCATTCAGAGTTCTTAGATGATCTTTGCGCTCTTTTAGGAGGTTATGTGGCAGAAGAAATCAAATTTAAAGATGTTTCTACAGGCGCTGCTAATGATTTAAAAGAAGCAACTGACATTGCTAGGAGCTTAGTGACTAAATATGGAATGAGTAAGAAGCTTGGCCCAATTTCTTTTGATGAAACAGAAGAACTTATCTTTTTAGGTCGGGAAATAGCTACAGAAAAAAATTATTCAGAAGAAACAGCAGCGAAAATAGATAAAGAAGTTTTTGATATTGTAAATAAATGCTATCAAAAAACTAAAAAATTATTGCAAAAAAATATTAATAAATTAGAATTAGTGACTCAAGAATTAATAAAAAAAGAAACTTTAGAAAAGGAAGAATTTGAAGAGCTCATAAAATAGCAAAAGGGCGTATAGCTCAGTGGTTAGAGCGCCACTCTTATAAAGTGGAGGCCGATGGTTCAATTCCATCTACGCCCACCATGGGCGGTTAGCTCAGTTGGTTAGAGCGCGTACTTGACGTGTATGAGGTCAGGGGTTCGAGTCCTCTACCGCCCACTCTAAGATTAAGGATTGGAAATTAACGACATAGTTTGTCGTTAATTTAAATAACAGGTTTGTATGAGAAAAATCATTGTAGAACAAATTCCTAAGCCTGTGCGCTTGGATAAATACTTAAAAGAAGTAATCAAAGATATTTCTAGAGAGAAAATTGTTTTTTTAATTAAGCAAGGGAAAATTAAAATTAAAAACAAAGAAAAAATTAAACCTAGTCTTTTATTAAAAGGAGAAGAGGAAATTTATTTAGATGATTCTGTTATTCAAAAAAGCAAAGAAACACCTGTTTTAAAACCATTGTCCTTGAACTTAGAACCAAAAATCTTGTATGAAAACAATGATTTATTAGTGATAGATAAACCAGCAGGAGTTTTAACTCATGCTTCTCTGGATAATCTTAATTCTCCTTCCATAGTTAGTTGGTTAATAGACAAATATCCTTTTATCTCTCAAGTAGGTGAAGATAAGTTAAGGCCTGGCATTGTTCATCGTTTAGATAAAGACACTTCTGGGGTTTTAATTATTGCTAAAAACAATAATTCTTTTTTTTATTTAAAAAACCTTTTAAAACAGAGAAAAGTTAAGAAAAGATACATTGCTTTAGTTAAGGGTGAATTAAAGCAATCAAAAGGGGAGATAGATTTTCCTTTAACTCGTTCTAAAAAATCAACTGTAAAACAAAAGATAATTGTAAAAAAGACAGAAGAGACAAAAGCTAAGACAGCACTTACCAAATATCAGGTTTTAGAAAGATTCAAGGGGTTTACTCTTTTAGAAATCATTCCAGAAACTGGTAGAACTCATCAAATTAGGGTTCATTTGGCAAGTATTGGTTTTCCTGTTGTTGGTGATAAGCTTTATGGAAAATTTAAGAAATCTGATAACTTAAATCTATCTTATCATTTTCTTCATGCTCAAGAAGTTTCTTTCATTTCCCTTACTGGAGAGAAACTTGTGATTAAAGCATCTTTGCCTCAGGAATTAAAAGAGTTTTTAAATCAATTAAGTAAAACCTCTTAAAGAGTTGCTTAAAGGCCCCTATTTATGCTAAGGTATTACAGATACTTTTAAATTATTAAAATGACAAATATAAAGATAGAAGAAGTAAAACCTGGAATGACAGTAAGGATTTTCCAAAAAGTTCCAAGTTTAGATAAAGCAAAATCAAAAAAAACAAAAGATAGTGATAAAGAAAAAACCCAACAAATAGAGGGTTTGGTTATTGCTCGCAAACATGGTAAAGAAGCTGGAGCCACTATTACTATTAGGAGAACAGCTAGTGAGGTAGGAGTGGAATGGGTTATTCCAATTGCTTCACCTCATATTAAAAAAGTTGAATTAATAAGCGCGGCCCGAGTACGCAGAGCTAAGATGTATTTTCTTAGAGATAAATCTCAAAAAGAAATTCGTGCTAAACTTAAAGAAAGAGCTAAGTAAGTTTTTCAAGCGCGGGTGGTGAAATGGCAGACACGCATCCTTGAGGTGGATGTGTCCGTAAGGACGTGGAGGTTCGACTCCTCTCCCGCGCACTGGAAAATAATGTTTTTTTCTGAATCAAAGAAAATTATCCAAGTAGTTAAGAAATCAACGCCTTCAATCGTTGCGGTTTTAGTTTCCAAGGAATTTTCAAAAGTCACAGAAGAAATGGGAGCTGAGTTAACCCAAGGATTAGTTCAAGATGAAAAAGGAATGGTAAATATTGGAGGCTGTTCTGGTTTTTTTATAACAGCAGATGGATACATTCTTACTAATCGTCATATTGTAGAAGATGAAGAAGCTTCTTATACAGTTATTTGGCAGAATAAAACTTATCCTTGTAAGATATTAGCTCGAGATAAGATAACTGATATTGCTATATTAAAGATAGATTCTCCAAAAAAGAAGTTCCCTCATTTAAAATTAGGTGATTCTTCTAAATTACTTTTAGGGCAAACAGTAATTGCTATTGGTAATGTCCTAGGAGAATTTCAAGATACTGTTTCCCGAGGGATTGTTTCTGGATTGTCTCGGCAAATCAAAACAGAAGGCGAGGAAAAGGTTCAGGAATTTTCAGGATTAATTCAAACAGATGCCGCTATCAATCCTGGTAATTCAGGCGGTCCTTTAATTGACCTCAATGGAAAAGTTATTGGTATTTGTGCAGCAGTTATCTTAGGGGTTGAGAATATAGGGTTTGCTATTCCAATAAATGAAGCGAAGAATATTTTGAAAGATATTAAAAAATACGGAAAAATATGTCGTCCTAGTCTAGGGGTGAGATATTTCTTAGTTGATGAAGAAATGAAAGAATTACATTGTTTACCTTTTGATTATGGCGCCTTTATTGTATATGAAAGCATTCCTGGTTATGGAGGGATTATTTCAGGCGGTTTGGCTGAAAAAATAGGATTAAAAGAAGGAGATATTATATTAGAAATCAATGGGAAAAAGGTAGATAAAAAATTTAACCTAGCTCAATCATTTGTTAATTCTAAAGCTGGGGATAAGGTAAAAATTTCCTATTGGCGTCAAGGGAAAAAAGAAGAATTAACTGCAGAATTAGAATGCTAATTTATTGTTGAAGAGTATTTTTGGAAAAATCTTGAAAATTGGCCAATAACAAAGGCCATTTTTTTAATGAAAAATCTTGTTTTAAAATTTCTTTTGCTTCTTGGTGGACTTTTTCTATAAATTCTTTATTAAGAAGAGAGCTCATAACTAAATCTGGAATACCTGATTGTTTGGTGCCTAAGAATTCACCCGGACCTCTTAGGGATAAATCTATTTCTGCTAAGCGAAATCCATCATGACATTTTTCTAAAATCTTTAAACGTTTGGCAGTTTGTTGATAAGGAGCTTCTGTGAAAATAAAACAATAGGATTGATGAACAGATCTGCCAATGCGTCCTCTGAATTGATGAAGTTGAGCTAAGCCAAAATGCTCAGCGCCTTCAATAATCATAATTGAAGCATTGGGAATATCTATACCCACCTCAATAACAGAAGTAGAAACTAGGATATTAGTCTTGTTTTTAATAAAATCTTGCATAATCTTTTCTTTTTCTTTTGGTAGCATTTTCCCATGAAGCATTCCAATTTTTAAATCAGGGAAAATATCCTGGCTTAATTTTTGATGTTCTTTTTTAACGGCCTTAACCTCATAATTTAGTTTTACAGATAAATCAAGAAGATCTTTTGCTTTTACATCTGAATTTTCAGTTTCTTCAATTCGAGGACAGATAACAAAGGCCTGGCGCCCTTTTTTTATTTCCTGACGAATAAATTCATAAACTTTGTTTTTGTTTTTTTCAGTGATGATTTCAGTGATGATTTTTTTTCTTTCTTTTGGTAATTCATCTAAAACAGAAAGATCTAAATCCCCGTAAAAAGCCAAGGCTAAGGTGCGAGGGATTGGAGTGGCGGTCATTGATAAGAGATGAGGGATTTCTTTTTGATTATCATTTTTTGAAATGAGTTTTTTTCTTTGTTCAACCCCAAAACGATGTTGTTCATCAACAATTATTAGACCCAAGCGACTAAAACGAACATTTTTTTGAATTAAAGCATGAGTGCCAATAGTAATAATAGGAATATCTATAAGAGGAGAAGAAATTGTTTTATAAAGGGCTTTTTTTGAAATATCACCTTCTAATTCATTGTCATAAATTTTAGCTTTTGAAGAAGTGAGTAAAGCAATTTTTAAATTAAAAGGAGATAGGAAACTTTTAAATTTATCGTAGTGTTGTTGGGCCAAAATTTCAGTTGGGGCCATTAAAGCTACCTGATAATTTGACTTTATAGCTAATAAAGCTGCGCTCATAGCAACTATAGTTTTTCCTGAACCAACCTCTCCTTCTAAAAGACGGTTCATTGGGCTTTGGTTTAAGTTTTTAGCTATTTCCCAGATAGCTTTTTTTTGACAATCAGTTAGGGTAAAAGGCAGAGATTTTACAAACTTTTGAAGTAAGGGAACATTTAAGTTAATTTGAGGAGCTTTTATAAGAGAATTTCTTTTTTTATTTTTTAAAAGAAAAATTTGAGAAAGCAAAAGTGATTCAAAGATAAATCTTTCTTTGGCTTTTTGAGCTAAAAATAAAGAAGAAGGAAAATGAATCTGTTGGAGAGCTTGTGATAAATTCATTAATTTGTATTTTTCCATTAGGAAATCTGGTATTGGTTCTTTGAGATTAATAGTTGTTTTTAATAATGGTTTTATAAAATAACGCAATGCCCGGGAACTTAATCCTTGAGTTTCTGAATAAACAGGAACTAAGCGTCCTGTATGCAAGGTTTCTTTAGGAAGATTTTTATTTGTTGCTGAAAAGGAAATTACTTCATAAGCTGGACTGGAGATAATGAATTTTTTTCCTTTTTGAGTTATTTTTCCTGATAAGGAAACAATAGAGCCAATAGGAATATTCTTTTTTAAATAAGGTTGATTAAACCAAATAGCAGTAATTTCTCCTGTTTCATCTTCTATTAAAGCCTCTAAGATAAACATTTTTTTTCGGAAACTGCGCCTAATATCCATTTTTTTTACAATTCCTCTTACAGAGGTTTTAATATCTGGCTCTAATTCATTAATCTTTTTAATCTTAGCAAAATCTTCATAACGAAAAGGAAAATACCAAAGTAAATCTTTGATAGTTTTAATACCTAATTTTTCTAGATATTTTAAATAACGCGGTCCGATACCGCGTATTTTAGAAACTGAATCAGAGAGCTTGATAACAGAATTCATAAGTCCCCCTGCGAGGAGTCGAACCTCGATCACGGGATCCGCAATCCCGCATTCTATCCATTAAACTACAGGGGGTTGGACTTTAATTATTATATCTAAATTCTCTCTTGAAGGCAAAGCCCTTTATTTTGTATACTATCTGAAGGATAAAAACTCAATTTTAATATTATGGAATACTATACAACTTTAGCTTTTGTTTTAAAACAAGAACCAGTAAGAGAGCATGATCGGAATTATACTTTTTATACTCAGAAATTTGGTAAAATAAATTTACTGACTCCAGGGGCTAGAAAAATAAACGCAAAATTACCTGGTCATTTAGAAGTGCCTTCATTAGTGGAGATACAATTTACAATGTCTCAAAATCCCCGTTTAGTTAGCGCCTTGGAGAAATTTTCTTTTCCCGTAATTAAAAAAAAGAAAAAACCTTTATTAGTTTCTTTCTTGATTGTAGATTTAGTAGATAAGCTTACAATTGAAAATCAAATTGAGCCAGAAATTTGGAAACTTCTTTATGATTCTTTTTATTTTCTAGAAGAGAATTTTGATAAATTTCCTGAAATTGCTGATTTTCTTTGGCTTTATTTTAATGCTAAGTTTTTAGAAATTTTAGGCTTGTTTCCATTTTTAGAAGGTTGTGTTGAATGTGGAAAAACAATTAATAATAGGTTTTTTAGTTTTCAAAAAAAAGGCATTGTCTGTCCTCAACATCACCAAGAGCAAGATTGGCCAATAAATACTCAACAAAAAAGAATTTTGAATTTGTTATTTAATTCTTCTTTACAACAATTCTTGCGTCGTTCTCAAGTTAATGAGGTTTTAAAAGAAAAAAAATATCTCAAGCGGTTTTTAGATGAATTTACTTTAGCTATAAAATCAGATATAATGAGTTCATAATCTTTAAATATTTTAAACCTATGGAGATTAAAGCATTTTTTAAAACTTTTTGGGGAGGTGTAGTCATTACAATTTTAATATTAATCATTGGTTATTTAACTTGGGGATTTTTTAATAGAGGAGGAGTAGATTTTGTTTTTTCTGGAACTGATGAAGCTAAATCTGGTGAAGTAAAGGAGTTTTCTTTAACAGTTGAGAATAAATCCCGAGTAAAGCTTGAAGAAGCAGAGATAAAGATAAAATTGCCTGAAGGGGTATTTGCTGTTGATAATCCTAAAGAAAAAGTTCTCACTTTAAAGCTAGAAGAAATAGATTCATTATCAATGGGTAAAAAAGAAGTTAGTTTGTTAATTACTGGAGAATCAAAAACATTAAAAAAAATTGAAGCAGTTCTCGCTTATCGCTCAAAAGGAATTAGCTCTGTTTTTGAAAAGAAAGCTGTTAAATCTGTTTTAATTTCTGGTTCTTCTTTTAGATTAGAAGCTGTTACCTTGAGCCAGGTTTTTGCTGAACAAGTTTTTCCTTTAGAAATTAATTGGGAAAATCTTTCTGGTTATACCTTTGACAATGTTGAAGTACGAGTGGAGTGGCCCACAGGTTTTATCTTTCAAGAATCTGTTCCTGAAATTTCTGCCACAGGAGATAATCGATGGACATTAGGGGAATTATACCCAGCCAGTCAAGGCAAGGTTCTTGTCAAAGGATTTATGACTGGACAAGCTGGAGAAACAAAAAGAATCATTTTAAACCTAGGCATGGTAAAGGATGGGGTTTTTCTTCCTTTAAGCAAAGCTGAAAGTTTTCTAACAGTAATTAAAAATCCCTTAGCTATTTCTTCTTTAGTTAATAGTCAAATTAATTACAATGCTGACTTAGGAGAAACCTTAGAGGTTGTCATAGATTATCAAAACAATTATTCTGCTACTTTAAGGAATTTAGATGTTGAAGTAGTGTTAAAAGGTGAAGCTTTTGATTTATCAACTTTAAAGGCTCCAAAAGCAACATTTTTATCAAAAACTAATACATTGGTTTGGTCTGGGGCAAAAGTGGCGCCGCTTTATTCTCTTAATCCAGGAGAAAAAGGAACTTTAGAATTTTCAATAAAGTTAAAAGAAGATTGGCCAATGACAAGCGCGGTTCAAAAGAATGTAATATTAGAAATACAAACACTGATTAAAAGCTCTAATGTACCAGAACAACTAGAAGTGAGTGAATTGCCTCGGGCAGCAACTTTGAATACGATTAAAATTAATAGTGGTGGTAATTTAGTGATTGAAAGTTATTTTCGTGATGCTCCTTCGCAGATAGCAAATACTGGTAGTTTGCCTTTAAGAGCTAATAATGCTACTGATTTTACTATTCACTGGAAGGTGTTAAATAGTTTTAATTCTTTAAGAGATGTAAAAATCCGCACCACCTTACCTCTCTGGGTAGAATTTACCAGTCAAATTAGTGGTAATTATGGCTCTAATCGTCCAACATATGATCCTTTAACCCGTGAGTTTTCTTGGCAAATTGATATTATTCCAGCTGGTTCAGGAATTATTACTAAAGCTCAAGAACTTATCTTCCAAATAAAAGTTACTCCTTCAACAGCGCATATTAATCAGGCAATAGATTTGATAGAAAGAACTACCTTTACAGCCACAGATGCTTTTACTGGAAAGAATATTAATTTAAATTATCCGGCAGTTAAATCTATTGAATTAACTGATAAAACCGTATTGCCAAATGAAGGCATTGTTGGATTGTAGAGAAAATAATAATAAAGAATAAATAAAATGAATCAAAGTGATTTAATGGAAAAAATCATTTCTTTATGCAAAAGAAGAGGTTTTGTTTATCTCTCTTCTGAGATTTATGGTGGCCTAGCTAATGTTTATGATTTTGGTCCTCTGGGCTCGCTTTTAGCTAAAAATATTCGTGACCTTTGGATTAAAAAAATGGTTCAGGAAAGAGATGATATTTATTTAATTGATGGGTCTATTCTGATGCATCCAAAGGCATGGGAGGCTAGTGGTCATACAGTTGCTTTTACTGATCCTTTAATCCAATGCCCGGTTTGTAAAAAAAGATTTCGGGCTGATCATCTTGAAGGCTGGATATTAGAAAAAGATAATCAAACAGGAGAATGGAAGATTTTAGAACAAGGTAGTTTAACTTGTCCTGATTGTAAAGGAGAATTAATACCAACAGTAAAAGAATTCAATCTTTTAATGGCCACTGAGGTTGGGGCAGTGGCTGGAGAAAAAATGAAGGTATACCTTAAAGGAGAATCTTGTCAAAATATTTATCTTGATTATCTACCAGTTAGAGATACAATGGCTGCACAAATTCCTTTTGGTATAGGGCAAATAGGTAAGGCTTTCCGTAATGAAATTACTTTAGGGAAATTCTTGTTTAAGGTTCGAGAATTTGAACAAATGGATATCCAATATTTCTGTGCTCCAGAAAATGCAGATAAAGTATATGAAGAATGGAAAAAAATTAGATTAAATTGGTATTTGGAAGATATTGGTTTAAGTAAAGAAAGGTTGCGCTGGAGACAACATACTCCAGAAGAAAGGATTTTTTATGCAAAAGATGCTTGGGATATTGAATACAAATTCTTTAATGATTTTGAAGAATTAGAAGGAGTGCACCATCGTTCTGATTATGATTTAACCCAACATGGTAAGTTTTCTGGCAAAACTCTTGATTATTTTGACCCCCAAACAAAAAAAAGATATGTTCCATACATTATTGAATGTTCTGGTGGTTTACAAAGAACTTTTCTCTCTGTTTTAGCAGAAAGTTATAGAGAAGAAATGGTCAATAAAGACAAGAGAGTGTTTTTGAAAATGAAACCAACATTAGCGCCATACAAGGCAGCAGTTTTTCCTTTAGTAGCTAATAAACCTGAATTAACTAAAAAAGCAAAGAGTGTTTTTAATGTTTTAAAACCAGAATTTATGACTCTCTGGGACGATATTGGCAATATTGGGAAAAGATATCGCCGTCAAGATGAAATTGGCACGCCTTGGTGTATTACCATTGATTATCAAACCCTAGAAGATGATACAGTTACTATTCGTGACCGAGATACAATGAAACAAGAAAGGATTAAATGTTCAGATATTGTTCAATATATAAAAGAAAAATTAAATAATGCATAAGTTTAAATTAATAAAACTTAATAATGGATTAAAAGTACTTACAGTTCCTTCTAAAGAGGCACTTTCTTTTCAAGCCATGGTTTTAGTAAATACAGGCAGTGATTTTGAAAGTAAAGAGAATAATGGTATTTCTCATTTCTTAGAGCATATGTGCTTTAAAGGTACTAAAAAACGTCCTTCTAACTTTGCCATTACTAAAGAATTAGATTCTGTTGGTGGCTCTTACAATGCCTTTACTAGTTTTGAGTACACAGGTTATTACGCTAAGGTAGCAAAGCAAAATAAAGACATAGCCCTAGATGTAGTTTCAGATATTTTTTTAAATTCTCAATTTCCATCTCAAGAAATAAAAAAAGAAAAAGGAGTTATTATTGAAGAAATTAATATGTATAAAGATGAACCCAGAAGATATGTTTGGGATCATTGGAGAAGATTATTATATGGTAACCAACCCATAGGTCGTTCTATCTTAGGCCCAAAGGAAAATATTATAAACTTTCAAAAAAAAGATTTTATTAAATACAAGGAATCTCAGTATAGGGCAGAATCAACAATTGTTGTTATCAGTGGTAATTTTTCTGAAAAAGAAATTATTAAAAAAGTAAAAAAATATTTTCATAATATAAAGTCAGGCCAAGGAATAGCAAAGGAAAAGGTTAAAGAAAAACAAAACAAACCCCAAGTTTTTATAGAAAATAGAAAAACAGATCAAACTCATTTAGCCTTAGGGGTAAGGGGCATAAACTTTTTTGATAAGGGAAGGTATGCTTTAAAAATGTTAGATACTATTTTAGATGGAGGGATGTCTGGAATGCTTTTTCAAGCTATTAGAGATAAATTAGGAGTAGCTTATTATGTCAGTAGTTTAATGGTCACCCATTCAAGTCATGGTTTTTGGGTTGTTAGGGCAGGCATAGATAATAAACGCTTAGAAGAAGTAATCAGAGTCATTTTAAAAGAATGGGGTAAATTAAAAACAAAAAAAATAGGTAATAAAGAGTTAAAAAAGGCTAAAAATTATATTAATGGTAAAGTGGCTCTAGGTTTAGAAAATATTCATAATTTAGCAGAAGGATTTGCTTTTGATGAATTATTAAGAAAAGAAATAGAAACACCTGAGCAATATCTAAAAAAAATTAAAGAAATAACTATTTCTGATATTCAAAAAGTAGCTCAAGATTTATTAAAACCTGAGTTTTTAAACTTAGCTTTAATTGGTCCTCATAAGAATAAGGAAAAACTAGAAAAATTACTTTATATTTAAAATGAATCAAAAACTAGATATTTCTTGGCAAAGTTTTTTAAGATTTTATATCATCTTGATAGGTTTTATTGCTGCCTGGTATTTTAGGCAAATTATTTTTATTGCCTTATTAAGCTTTATTTTAGCTTCTTTATTTGAAAAGCCCATTGATTACTTAGAAACAAAATGGAAAAATCGTTGGTTAGCAACCTCAGTGGTGTATTTAATTTTATTAGGTAGTTTAAGCCTAATGGCTTTTTGGTTAATTCCTATCTTAAACCAATCAATGCTTGATTTTATAAACCTTATTCCTGCTGAGATAAATAAAGAATCTTTGTTTCGATTATGGCAAGAATGGCAATTACCAGAATCTTCTGTAGAAAACTGGTTAAGTTTAACAGGTATTTCCCAAGGTCATTTATTTGAATTTTTTAATCAATCTATTGGTTTGTTAAGCAAGATTCTTGGTGGAGCTTTTACTGCTTTTTCTGTTTTATTGTTTTCTTTTTTCATTAATACAGAAAAACAAGGAATAGAAAAAACAATTTCTTTAATTTTCCCAAAGATTTATGAGAATTATGTTATAGAGCTTTGGAGAAAAACACGAGGAAAAGTTTGTAATTGGTTTTTTACCCAACTAATCTTAAGTTGTTTTGTTGGTAGTTTAGTTTTTATCAGTTTTAAGATTTTAGGCATACCTCAGGCTGAGTTATTAGCCATCTTAACTGCTTTATTTGATTTTATTCCCTATATCGGTCCAATCATTATTGGGTTGATAGCAACCTTAATTGGATTTAATCAAAGCTTTTTCCTAGGTATTGCTGTTTTAGTTATCTTTATGGTTATTCAAGCTATAGAAAGTTTTATTGCTCCTTTATTAAGAGCCAAGACAATGAAATTAAATCCTTTGGTTATTATCATTGCTTTATTAATAGGAGGTAAAACAGCAGGAATTGCAGGAATTATTATTGCTATTCCCTTAGCCGCAGCTATAGTTGATTTGTTAAGAGATATTCAGAGTGGTCGTTTAGCTTCTTTTATTCCTCAGAAACAACTTCTGTAATATTATGATATTTGATTCACATACCCATTTGAATTTAGCTGCTTTTGATAAAGATTTAGAGCAAATAATACAAAAAAACAAACAAGAGAATGTTTTTGTAATTAATATTGGAACTTGTTTGGAAACTTCTAAGAAAGCAGTAGCTATTGCTAAACAATATGAAAATTGCTGGGCTACAGTAGGTTTGCATCCAAGCCATACTGGTCCAATGAAAGTAGATAAGAATGAATTAAATACAATTAATTTTAATTCAGAATTTAAAAATCCAGAAGTTTTTGATGGGAATTTTGAAATTCTTTTACAAGAGCCTAAGGTAGTGGCAATTGGAGAATGTGGTTTAGATTATTCTTACTTGAAAGATTTTTCAAAAAAAGATCAAGAGAAATATCAAGAAGCGCAAAAAAAAGAATTTAAAAAACAAATTCAGATAGCTAAAAAATATCAATTACCTTTAAGTTTACATGTTCGTAATCTATATGAACAAGCTTTATCCATTTTAGAAGCTGAAGAATATAAAGGGCAAGGAGTATTTCATTTCTTTACTGGGAATTTAAGTCAGGCAAAAATGATTATTGATAAAGGGTTTTTGATTGGATTGTCAGGAGTTATTACTTATTCTTCAGAAATGGACAGGGTAATAGAGGCAATACTTTTGAAAAAAATATTAATTGAAACTGATGCTCCATATGTAGCGCCAATTCCTTATCGTGGTCAGAGAAATGAGCCTATTTATGTTAGGGAAGTGGCTAAGAAAATTGCTCAGATAAAAAAACTCTCCCAAGAAGAAGTTGAGAGAGTTACTTTTCAAAACACAGTTGAATTGTTTAAACTTCAATTACAATAGGTAGAACCATAGGCCTTCTTTCTGTTTTCTTAAACAGGAACAGGCCTATTTTATTTCTTAAATTATTACGAATATATTCTTCATTAAATGTATGGCCGCTAGTAGAAGAACTAACAATTTCTCTGACTAGTTTTTTAGTTTGATTAATTAAATCTTTTGATTCTTTCATATAGACAAATCCTTGGGAAGTAATCTGAGGATCATTTAGAAGTAATCCTGTTTTTCTATCTACTAAAGCAACAATAATAAAGATACCATCAGTGGCTAAAGTTTGTCTGGCCCTGAGAACCACTTCTTTAACATCACCAACCCCTAAGCCGTCAACCATAATATAATTGGCAGGAACAAACTTTTGGGTTGCTGTTATTTTGTTTTTTGTCAATTCAATTACTTGGCCGTTAATAGCCAACACCACATTATTAGGAGCAATGCCGACTGATTCAGCTAATTCTGCATGGGCTTTTAACATTGAATAATGACCATGAATAGGAATGAAGAATTTAGGTTTGACTAAGTTAATCATGGTTTTTAAATCTTCTTGATAGCCATGGCCAGAGGCGTGAATATCAAGCATTTTATAATGATAGATTTTAGCGCCTTGTTTAGCTAAATTATCTTTTAAGTTTTGAACAGCCAGTTCATTACCAGGGACTACAGAAGAAGAAAAGATAACAACATCTTTTTTCTGGATTCTAAGATATTTATGTTGTCGGTTAACAATTCGCATTAAAACTGCCTCTGATTCTCCTTGGGCACCAGTGCAGAGAACAGTGAGCTTATTTGGTTCTAATCGGCTTGCTGTTTTCCAGTCAACAATAGTGCCTTTTTTAATTGATAGATATTTTAATTTTTCCGCAATAGCAACATTAGTTTTCATGGAAAATCCTTCAATGACAACTTTTCGATTGTATTTTTCTGAAAGCCAGATTGCTTGTTGGACGCGGCTGATTAATGAAGAAAAGGTTGATAAAATAATCCTGCCTTGAGCATCTCTAAAAACAGGATCCATATTATCCATAATTGTTTTCTCAGAGATAGAATGACCAGGGTTTTCAGCTCCGGTTGAATCAGCCATTAAAAGAGTGGTTCCCTTTGAAGCCAGGTCAATAATTCGTGAAAGGTCAGCAGGTTTGTCTGCTATGGGTTGAAGGTCAAATTTAAAGTCTGTGGCAAACATAATCAAACCAGCAGGACTGTCTATTGCCAATCCAAGAGTATCAGGAATATTATGGTTTAAATGAAAAGGAGTAATCTTAAATGGACCCAAGATGAATTTCTTGCCTGGATATATTTCTTGAATATTAAGTTTTTTTAAATTAGAAAAGTCTTCCTGTCTCTTTAAAATGATGCCTTTACTTAAAGGAGCAGTAAAGATTGGGGGGTAATTTATCTTGTCAATCAGATAGGGAATGGCGCCAATATGGTCATAATGGGCATGAGTGATAACAATTCCTAGTATTTTTTTCTCTGGATGTTTGGTTAAGTATTCTATATTAGGAATAATAAAATCAATCCCGGGCATATCTTCATCAGGGAATTGCAATCCCATATCAATAATCAAAACTTGGTTTTGGTATTCAAACAAGACCATATTACGGCCAATTTCTTCCAAACCACCTAAAGGAATAATCCTTAAAGGATCAATTGGTTGTTTGGTTTTTCTATGAGAAAATTTTTGATGTTTTTTAATTGTAGACATCTTTTTATTATTTAATTTTACTATTTTAAAAATTGTTTAGTGCCTTGAGGGAGATTCGAACTCCCAATCCCTTGCGGGAACTAGCACCTGAAGCTAGCGCGTATACCAATTTCGCCATCAAGGCGGTTTTAATAGAAAACTACTTTAAAACCCTTTTAGAGTATAAGTACCAATTTTCTATATCAGTGAATTTTTCTGAAGGCAGATTAGCATATTCAATATGATTGCCTTTTACAGATTGAGGTAAGAGATAAAGATAAAATGGATTGTATAAGAAAATTGCTGGTTTTTCTTCAGCGAGAAGCGTTTGGATATTGTTTAAGTTTTCAAGACGTTTTTTTTCATTAAAGGTTTGTCTGGCTATTTCTAAAAACTTATCTAATTCTTTGTTTTGAAACATAGAAAGATTAAGTCCAGGATCAGTAATTTGAGATGAATGCCAGAATGAGTATAAGTCAGGATTTTGACCAACTATTTCTCCAAAAAGAAAAGCTTCATAAGAGCGAGGTTGAATAACTTCTTTTTCCAAAGTCGCTAAAGGTAATATTTGTAATTCTACAGAAAGGCCTATCTTTTCCCAACTATTAACAAGGTAATTAGCTACTTTAATTAATTCTGTATTATGAGGTAAAGAAAGAGTAAAGCTAATTGGTTCTTCTTTTGCTAACCCTGAAGAATTAATTAGTTTTTTAGCTGTTTCTAAAGAATGTTCTGGTATTTTATTAAATTCTTGTTCAGCTTCAGGGCCTAAGAAACCAGGAGTTATTGGTCCGCCTAAAGCAATAGCTTGTTCTTGTAATATTTCTTTGGTTAGTTCTTCTCTAGAAATTGCTAAATCTAAGGCTTGGCGGATATCTTCATTTTTAAAAAGAGGGTTATTAAAATCAAGAAAGACAGCATAATATCGGGCTAAAATTAAAGAATTAATTTTAATATTTTTTTTATTAACAAAAAAATCAAAATCTTCAATTAAGAGAGGGAAGAACCCATCAATTTCTTTTTTCAACAAACCATTTTTCATTGAATCATAATTATCATAAAATTTGAAAACTATCTTTGAAATATAGGGTTTGTTTTTAAAATATTTATCATTGGCCACTAAGGAATAATTAACAATCTTTCCTTTTTCGGTTTTCTCTATATTATCAAAGAGATAAGGACCAGTTCCTATAGGGGTGAGATTATATTTTGCAGTGTTAAAAAAACTAGGTTCAATATCTTCCCAAACATGCTTGGGAATTATTTTTAAAGTGAGATTTTGAAGAAAAGGTTGGTAAGTGTTCTTAAGATTAAAACGAATAATATTATCTCCGAGTTTTTCTACCACCACTCCTTCCCAACTTAATCTCAAAGGGCTTTTTATTTTTGGATTTTGAATTGTTTCAATGGTAAAGACTACATCATCAGCTGTAAACTCAACGCCATCATGCCAGAGGATATTATCTTTTAAGAAAATTGTATAACTAGTTCCATCTTCGTTAATTTCAACTTTTTCTGCTAATGCTGGCTCTAAAGATCCTTGGCCATCTATACTAAAAAGACTGCTATAAATTAATTCACTAATATCTCGCTCACAATCATTAGATTGAGAGAGAACAGGATTTATATAAGAAGGAATTCCAATGGCTCCAAAAAGAAGCTTGCCTCCTTCTTTTGGCTCTAAAACAGTGATTTGAGTAAGTAAGTTACTAAAAAAAACAACAATTCCAATAAGGAGTATTATTAAAAACAAAAAACAGAATAATCTTTCTTTTAATGTTAAAAGAAACCATTTTTTAAAGAAAGACTTTAAAAGATTTTTCATTTAAAAAAGGAATTAAATCAGAAAAGAAACAATTGCTAAAAGAATGAATAAAGCGCCTAAAACAATCGTTGAGATGAAAATGGTTTTTTCTAATCCTCTCCGAGTGCCATAAAACTGAGAAGTCAAACCACCTAAAGCGCCCATACCACTACCTCTTTGCTGGAGAAGAACCAAGGTAATTAATAAAACACCAACAATGATTTGAAGAATGGTTAAAAAAGATTGACTCATAATTTATGAATTAAAGAATTAAAGATACTAAGAATCATTGAAGCAGCAAACCAAGTTAAAGGTAATTGAATTAGAAGTGAAGCAGTAAAACAGGTGACTAGCTTTAAGATAATGATATTAATAACAAAAGAAAAAAGTCCAAGCGTTATCCAAATAAAAGGCAGGAAAATAAGTCTTAAGATAGGCTTGATGAAAAAATTAACTAACGTGATAACTAAAGCTAATATTAATAACTGAGAAAAATCTCCCTGAAAATAGAAATCATTCAGTAAATTATTGAAAAGAGCTTGGCATAATAAAATCGCTAAAGAATTGAAGATTATGCCAAAGAAGATTTTTCTAAAAAAATTCATTTAAAGAGAACTTTTAAAGTATACAGTAATAATTTTTAAAAGTCAAAAATTAACTTTTTTTAATATTTAATAAAGGTAATAGACTTTGGCCAGTCATTTCTGAAGGAATAGGTAAGCCAAACAGCTCTAAGATAGTGGGAGCAACATCAGCAAGCATGCCTCCAGCCCATCTTTCAATTTCTGCTATTTCTTTTTCTGTTCGTGGTGCAGAAAGCTTCCAACGAGAATCAATAAGATAAAAAGGAACTAAGCTTGTATCATGTTCTGTTTCTATTTCACCGGTAATAGGATTCATCATTCTCTCTAGATTTCCATGGTCTGCAGTAATGATTGTAGTGTATTGAAGGTCTAGGCTTTTTTTAATTATTTTCCCCACTTCCTGGTCAATAATTTTAGCGCATTCTATTCCTGATTTGATATTACCTGTATGGCCAATTAAATCAGGACTAGCATAATTAACTAAAATGAATTCATAAATATTTTCTTCAAAAGCTTGAATAAGGCGAGTGCTGATTTCCAGTGATTTCAAAGCGGGATAATCTTCTAAACGCAATGTTTTTATAGAAGGAATAATTACCCAATATTCTCCAGGAAAGGGTTTTTCTTTAAGGCAATTGAAAAAATAGGTAACATGAGCGTATTTTTCTGTTTCTGCTAAATGGAATTGTCTTTTGCCATATTGTGAAAGAATTTGTGATAAACAAACAGTGACTTTTTGAGGTGGAAAAGCAACTTTTACTGGAAATTCTTTTTTGTATTCAGTAAAGGTAGCAATTTTTAATCCAGGGATATTTTTAACAGGAAATTCTTTAAATTCAGGCATAGTAAGAGCTTCAACTAATTGCCTCATTCTTTCTTCTCGAAAATTGAAAAATATTATGCCATCGTTTTCTTTTATATATCCTAAAGAATTGGAATCTTGATTTTCTTCAATAATAGCTGGAACAATAAATTCATCAGTAATTCCTTCCTGATAACTTTCTTTAAGATAAACAAGTGGATCTTTTATTATCTTGCCTTTGCCCTCAGTTAAAATATTATAGCTTTTAGCAATACGGCTAAAATTTTGATCTCTATCCATAGCGTAAAAACGACCAGCAATACTGGCAATTCTACCCACATTCTTTTTTTTCATATCTTTCATTAATTGAGCTACTAAATCTAAGGCTCTTTTTGGAGGAGAATCTCTGCCATCAGTAAAAAGATGGAGATTAACCTTAGATATCTTTAAAGAATTAGCTAAATCTAAAAGAGCTAATAAATGGTTGTATGCACTATGAACAATATTTTCACTTAATAACCCAGCTAAATGAAGAGTACTGTCATTTTCTTTTACATGATTGGCTATCTCTAAAAGAGCAGGGTTTTGAAAAAAAGATCCGTTTTCTATACTTTGGGATATTCGAACAGAATATTGATATATTATTTGACCGCTGCCTAATGTTAGATGGCCTACTTCGCTATTACCAGCCCGATTAAATGGCAAGCCAACAGCTATGCCAGATGCTTGAAGAGAAAGCATTGGATAGTATTTTTTTATTTCATCTAAATTAGGGGTGCCAGCTCGATAGATGGCATTAGTGAAATTTTTTTCTCCTATTCCCCAACCATCTAAAATTATTAAACAAATTTTTGAACAAAGACGAGGCATAAATTTAAAATTATTACTATTAGTATATCTCATTTTCTAATTTTTGACAAAAGATATTTTCTTGGCTATAATGATTATAATTAAGCCGCACTTATCTAATAACAGAAATCAAGGCTTAATGTTTCGTAAAGAATTTTAGTCTAAATTGGCGCTATTAATTCTCTAATAGAATAATTCTTGTAAAATAATGCTAAGGTTAATCTTTTTCTTTCTTAATTGGTTATTTATCTTTCAATTCTTTAGTTTAAGCAATAAAACAAGCTTTAGGAGTTTTTTATTGCTGAGTAATGAAAGAATAGCCAATTGATAGAGAAAGGAATTTATTGATTTATTAAACAAGAAAATAGAGAATAATAGGCCTTAACTTAAATAATGGCTTATGTTTAATTTTAATGTTTTTAATGTCTTTATTGGCATTGTATCCTTAGGTATTGGAGGTTTTCTAGGCTATATTATTCGTCAGAAAATCGCTCAAAAATCATCTGAATCAATTGAATCAAAATTAAAAACACGAATAGAAAAAGTTCGTGAAGAGGCAAAAAGTATTGTTCTGGAAGCCAGGGAAAAAGCAACCCAGGTTTTAGAAGAAGCAGAAAAAGAGAAAAAAGCAAGAAAAACTTTATTAGATAAAACTGAATCTAGGTTATTACAAAGAGAAGAATTATTAGATAAAAGACATATTGAGCTTAGTGAAAAAGAAGAAGAGAATAAACAGATATATGAGAAAATTCAGTTATTGAAAACAGAATTAGAAAAAATACAGAAAAATGAATTAGATTTATTAGAGAAAATTGCAAAATTAACTCAGAAAGAAGCAAAGGAAGAATTGATGAAAAAAATAGAAAAGGAAAACAGTGAAGAAGTTTTAAAAGCTCTTAAAAAATTAGAGATTTCTAGACAAGAGGAAATAGAAAAAAAAGCAAAAGAAATAATGATTGGAGCAATTCAGAAATACAGTCGTTCAAATGTTGGTGAAGTAACAACAAGTGTTATTAATTTATCTTCAGAAGATATTAAAGGAAAGATAATTGGTCGTGAAGGGAGGAATATTCGTCATTTTGAAAAATTATCTGGAGTAGAATTAATAATGGATGATTCTCCAAGCACCATAGTGCTTTCAAGTTTTGATTCAGCAAGAAGAGAGATAGCTAAGGTTGCTTTGGAAAAATTAATTCAAGATGGACGCATTCAACCAGCAAAGATTGAAGAAAAGATAGCTGAAGCTCAAACAGAAGTTAGGGAGAGAATAAAAAAAGCTGGCGAAGATGCGCTTTATGAAGTTGGTATTTTAGATTTACCTCAAGAATTAGTTTATCTGGTAGGGAGATTAAATTTTAGGACAAGTTATGGGCAAAATGCTCTTACTCATTCAATAGAAGTTTCTTTATTAGCCGCAGCTTTAGCTTCAGAATTAGGGGCTGATATAGAAATATGTAAAAAAGCTGGTTTGCTTCATGATATTGGTAAAGCAGTGGATCAAGAAATAGAAGGCACTCATTTAGAATTAGGCAGGAGAATATTGATAAAATATAATATGCCAGAAGAAATTGTTAAAGCAATGCAATCTCATCATGATACTTATCCCATAGAAACCATTGAGGCAGCAATTGTAAATGCAGCTGATGCAATTTCAGCTTCAAGGCCTGGAGCTAGAAAAGACTCAATTGAGGCTTATCTTAAAAGATTAGCTAATTTAGAAGAAATTGCCTCTTCTTATGAAGGAGTGGAAAAAGTATATGCTATTTCTGCTGGCAGGGAAGTTAGGATTTTTGTTCAGCCAGAAAAAATAGATGATTTAGGAGCTATTAAATTGGCTAAGGAAATTGCTAATCGCTTAGAAGAAACCTTAAAATTCCCAGGAGAAATAAAAGTTACAGTAATTAGGGAAACCAGGGTAGTGGAGGTAGCGAGATAAGAGCCCTTTACTAAAAGGTTTTACTTTACTTAACTCTTTTGATATAATAAAGAGAGTCAAATATTAGCTTAAAAGGTCGACCCCCTTTTAAATGACTTTCATTTAAAAGGAACATTTGTAAAAAATAAATATTATGACAAAAGAAGGATTAATTGAAGCTATTGTTAATAAAATAGGTTGTTCTAAAAAAGACGCGGCTGAAGCTTTAGAGGCTATCTTAGATACTATTACCAAAGCCTTGGTTTCAGGCGATACTGTTACCGTTACTGGTTTTGGCACTTTTTCTGCTAGAAAAAGAGCAGCTCGTCAAGGAGTTAATCCTAAAACCGGTGAAAAAATCCAAATTCCAGCGATGACTGTTCCTAAATTTAAAGCCGGAAAAGGATTAAAAGACGCGGTAAGATAATACAGGATTATTCTTTTAATTTTAAAATCCCAGCTGAATAAGCTGGGATTTTACTTACTAATTTGAAACTTAGAGATTTTTTAAAGACAAAGAGATTTTATTGTTTTCAATAGAGATTATTCTTGCTTCTTTAACTTCTCCTTCTTTTAAAACTTTATTAATGTCTTCTGGGGTTGGATCTGAAATCTCTGAGAGATGAATCAAACCGTCAATTCCTGAATCTTCTAATTTTACAAAAGCACCAAAATCAACAATCTTTGTAATTTTAACTTTAACCTTATCTTCTACTTGATAGTTTTTGATAATATCTTTCAATCTGTCTTTTTCAACTAGCTTTTCTGAAAGAATTAATTTATTTGTTGCCTGGTCAAAATCTAAAACCTTTACTTGGATTTCTTTACCAATAAGGGCTTTTAGTTTTTCTAAGATTTCGGATTTTTTTCCTTCTTCAGCCTTAGGATAATGTTCAGCTGATAATTGAGAGGCAGGTAAAAACCCTTTAATGTTTTCTGTTTTTCCCATCAAGCCTCCAGTATTAGCTTCAAGAATTACAAAAGGAAAACTTTCATTTTTATTCTTTAAATCTTTTATAGTTTCCCAGGATTTCTTTCGTTCAAGGTTTTCTAAAGACAATTCAATAAAACCTTCTTCATTATTCCAATCAAGGATTTTAACAAAAACCTTATCTCCAGAAGAAAGGCTTTTGATATAATCTCTGGATTCAAGGAATTCTGGTCCTTGAATAATGCCAGTGCCATAAGGAGAGAGATCTATTATTAAAGATTTTTCTTTTTTTCCTAAAATTACCCCTTCTAAAAGAGAACCAGTAAGAGGTAATGAAATTGAGTTATTTTTTTTCAGTAAAGTCATATGATTAAAACTTAAAAAACACTATTAAGGTTTTTTAAAGTGCCGAGGCGGTGAATCGAACACCGGACGCTTTGCTCTTCCGAACATTCTCTAAATTACTTTAGAGTTTGGACTATATCATCACCCTATTTATAGGGGCTGGGCGCTTTGAAGCAAATATTTATTTGCCCCTACTCTTAAAAAAGATAGTCTCTACACCTTCCTGTTTAAATTTAATTTAAATAGGCTTGGCTCGGAATTGCCCAAAATTATACTTGGGTTTTTCCGATTTCACCCAGTTTGCAATTCATATTACTATGAATTGGCCCAAAGATTTAGGCAAACGCTCTACCACTGAGCTACCTCGGCTTAATGTTAAATAAAAAGTTTAGATAACTTTTATTTAATCTTTTATTTTATTATAAAGGTTTGTGCTGTCTATTCTATCTTATTATTGAAATAAAATCAATTATTAGTGTGTTTGTTTGGTAAAATCAGAATTTTTTTGAGCAGAACTGATGGTACGTAGCCTAAAACCAATCACCATGAAATCTATAGGATTTTATTCTTTTGTAATAAATTATTTTCGGAAAAAATTTAGTTAACAAAGAAATCTTTTTTCTTTGTAAGATAGATTATTATTATAAGTCCAATAATCCAACCGAAAACTATTATTGATATAAGAGTTCCAGTTATTATGGCAGGAGTCATCAGGGAATATGCTTCAGGCGATAAAACTTTTTGATAATAACTATTATACATAGTTTTGTTAGCCAAAAAGAATAGTAAATTAATTAGCGATAATATCATTGAAAAAATATACCAACCAATCGCCAGCTTTCTCGCCCACTTGAACCTTTTTATTATTCCATAAAATATTATTCCCAATATTGCTGCAATAATTAAATTAACAACTATTGCACTTGCTCCAGTAAGTAATACTGGCCCAAATTGAGACATTGGGTTCTTTCGTACACCTAGTAACACATTTATCGCACCCCAACCAATAAGAATTAAAATTAATATCATACCGATTGGGAATTTTTGTTTGACTTGTTCGTTTTCCATAATTTTAAAATTTAATAATTATTTTTTCGACTTTTTAATGTTTTATAAGAGCTATAGTCACACTTGTCATAATTATAACAAGAGTAAAAGCAATAAACAAAATTACACCTGTTAAGAGGAGAGCAAAAAATGATTTTAATACCGATGAATTATAAAATTTATGGATAACAAAACTACCAGTGATAAGAGCAATTAGGGATGATACTAAAAGAAATAGAGATGATAATTTTTCAATTTGATCCAAAAATAAGATATCCATAGTGGAAATACAAGCTACAAAAATCCCAAGAATAATTAAATTACAATAAAGTGCTGTTTTAAAATCAGTTTTTGGAAATTTTAAAAGCCTTGAAAGTAATTGCAAAATTAAAGAAGCAATTAGTGGAGTTATTACAAGTGTGGCTATGCTTAAAGAAATAATTAAAATTACTAATGGCACGCTATTTAACATAAATTCATGTTATTTTATAAATCTTCAATTGAAACATTTGGCGTTTTGTTAATTTTTGCCATAGTTTAATACTGGTGGGCAGTATAGGATTCGAACCTATGACCTCATGAATGTAAGTCATGCGCTCTAACCAGCTGAGCTAACTGCCCTAATAGGATAAGTAATTCTTTCTAAGCTCAGTAGGAATTAGCTTATCAAAGAACTACAAAGATGGCAATAACGACAAGTAGTTTTTTAAGATTAAATAAGCAGTTTATTAAATGGAAGAAAATTCAATTTGAAACTTAGGTTGAAATGTTTTTTCAGTTATCCTTATGCTTTCAATTTGATCTACCCGATAGGCACGAATTTCATTATTATCCACTCTGACTGCATAAAGAAGAAGATTACCTTCCATAGTATGCCTTAAAGAATAGGGCTCAATATCTCTTTTTGTTCCGTGGTAACCTAGTTCAATACAAAGATGATTAACTGCTGCAAACCTTATTGATTCTAGTGGTATATTAAATCCCCATTTCGTAACTCCAGCTGGAGGATGCCAATCTTTTTTTACACCTTCCGGGCTAGGTATGGTTGTTAAAGGCTTGGGTATATATCTTTTTTCTAACCAATTAAATAATTTTGGTAATTCATTTAAGAATTCTTCAAAGTTTGGTAATTTAGGTAATTGATGCCCAAGCATATTTCCCCATTCTGCTTTTAATTCATTTAGCAATTGGGATTGTTTAACTATTTCAATACTTGGTAATGACACATTTTTTGATTCACATTTAGAAACTAATATTGATTTTATCAATTCAGGAGCTTTAAAAAAGGGGCCATTTCTGAAAAGAAATATAATATCATAGAGATCTCTAGGAAAACCACGTTCTCCCATAGCCCGTATTTTTTCAGCAAACACTTCTTCTAATGAATAACATAAAACTTGAGCAGGATTAGGTAAAATATCAGAATAGGGATGAGTAATAGATCTAAAAACCGGGGAAGATATGACTTTTTCTGAAGCACTAAGATCTAATTTTATTCTAGCAGGATTTTGTGCACGACAGGGACCTTGATAATATATTCTGCCCTCAGTATATAAAGGAAAATTCTTTTGTTTAAGCAGAGCAGGCTTTATAGAAAAATCTATTCCTGATTCTTCATAAGCACGATTCAATATTCTTTCTAAGATGGGTTGAATATCTTGGGGCTTAATAGGGGCATTGGGCAAAACAGTAAAATCTAAATCTTCTGAAAATCTATATGTTTCAAGATAACATTTCCTAAGAGAGGTGCCACCCTTAAAAACCCATTTATTTTTTAGATCTTTGTCCTGTCCAATGCCCCAGAGTAACCATCCAATAACATAGTCTTTTTCTATAACATTTTCTCTTATATTCCATTCAACAACTAAATTTTTAATTTCTCCATGAGTAATCATAGTTTGGCATTAATTCGGAGATTCCATCTTCGCAAGGTTTTTCCCTTAGGGGGCAGAGATGGATCTAAATTAGAATAACCAGAACTTATATTTTTTCTACAAATTGAAATGATTTTAGATGCATCTATTTTAAGAAATTCTAAGAGATAACCTAATCGCTTATAAACTGTCCGATTACCTAACTTAGTAATATATTCTAGAATTTTTGATTCATCTCTGTTTTCTCCTTCAAAATATTCCTTTAATATCATGGCTACATTTCTTATCCCGCCACCAAGATAGGGTTCATTTAAAATATCTACCAATGTTCTTGAAGGGTTTGATATATTAATTTTTGTTTGTTCAAGCCAAATGGTTTTTGTGCCAAACATTTTTACAGCTTTGATATTTTTTACAATATATGTTGTTTCTTGAATTTCAAGTTTTTTTCTTCGTGGTTTTTTTAAAGAAAAAACAACAATGTCTTTAAATATTTGGTCTGTCAGGCCCCAATATTCACAAGCACTCCAACCACCAATATAACAAGGGTTAAAAACAATGCTAGCCACTATCCAGGGATTCTCTTTTCTTTCAGCAGGATTAATAGCTCCTAGAGGAACAGTTATGAATAAACCTCTTTTTATACGAGTAAGCCAGCCCCGAGTAGTCCAGTAAGCCACTAGGCGCCTTGTTTTTTCTAATTCTATACCTAATGCTTTGCTAACCTTAATAATAGAAAAAGGCTCTTTCATTTCCCTGTTTAGTTTATCTAAAAGAGCTCTGTTGCGTTTAGAGATACCTGAGACATTTGTAGTTTTGTTGTATTTTTTGCGCATAATGTTCCACCTGATAGAATGTTTTACGCTTTTAATATACCAAATGTGAAAAAAATGTCAATCTTTTTAATAAAATTAAATTTATTCATTTCGGATATTTTATAAATATTATAAAGTATTAGAGATCTTCATTGACTTTTTTCTATTAACTTCCAAGTTAAGGCTTTTGGGTTCTGTAAAATTAAAAACCTGAGGAATATATTCTCGGATTTTTAATCTTATAAGTTTATCTGATTTACTAGTATCAGTAAATCAGTATTCTTGTGGACCCGAGGGGACTCGAACCCCTGACCTCTACTATGCCATAGTAGCGCTCTACCAACTAAGCTACGGGCCCTTTGTTTGTTAAGTTTACCAATTTTTATTTGATTTTTCAAGAAATATCTTTTTCTTTTTAAGGAAGAATGTGATAAGATTTATTTATTAAAACCATGAAACTTTCTCAAAAAGAAATTGAAAAAATATCTATTCATATTCGTGAAGAAGTTATCAAGATGATTTTGAAAGCAGGCTCTGGTCATTGTGCTGGTCCTTTAGGCGCAGTTGAATTGTATAGCTCTTTGTATTTTAGTGGTATTTTAAAATATGATCCTCAAAACCCTGATTGGGAAGATAGAGATAGGGTAGTGGTTTCTAATGGGCATTATGCGCCTTTAGTTTATGCTATCTTAGCTGAGGCAGGGTATTTTTCTAAAGAAAAATTAAAAACTTTAAGAAAATTAGGTAGTCAATTACAAGGGCATACATATCGTTTATCTTTACCAGGAATAGAAACCTCATCAGGGCCAGTAGGTGAAGGATTATCTCAAGCTGTGGGCATGGCTTTAGGAGCAAAATTAGATGAAAAAAAATATCAGGTTTATTGTTTTATGGGTGATGGAGAACAAGATTGTGGTAACACTTGGGAAGCTATAATGGCGGCTAATAAATATCAGTTGGATAATTTAACAGCGATTATAGATAGAAATAATATTCAAATAGATGGATTTACAGAAAAGGTAATGCCTTTAGAGCCTTTAAAAGAAAAATATGAATCTTTTGGCTGGAAAGTCTTAGAAGTTGATGGTCATAATATTTCAGAAATCATTAAAGCTTTTCAGGCTTCAAAATCTATCTTTGTGAAACCAGTAGTGATTATTGCCCATACAATTCCTGGAAAAGGTATTGACTTTATGCAATGGGAATATGAATGGCATGGCAGAGTTCCTGATTCTCATCAAGCAGAAATGGCTTTGCAGCAATTAAGAAATTTAAAAGGTAAAATTAAATCAGAATTAGATTAATTTAAATTTATGCTTAATCCAGAAATTCAATTTAATCCTAAAATCTTTACTGAAGAAATAGAAAAAATTTCTCCTCGTGATGGATTTGGAGAAGGTTTAGTTTTAGCTGGAGAGATGGATAAAAGAGTAGTTGCTTTAAGCGCTGATGTGACTGAATCAGTGAGGATGCATTTGTTTAAAAGTCGTTTTCCAGAAAGATTTTTTCAATTAGGTATTGCTGAACAAAATATGATTGGCATAGCATCTGGATTAGCAGCCACTAATAAAATACCAGTAGTTGGTAGTTATGCGGTTTTTTCTCCTGGTAGAAATTGGGAACAAATCAGAACTACTGTTTGTTATAACAAACAAAAAGTAATTTTAATTGGTTCTCATAGCGGATTAAATGTAGGGCCTGATGGAGCTAGCCATCAGGCTTTAGAAGACATTGGTTTAATGAGAGTATTGCCTAATATGTCAGTTATTGTTCCAGCAGATTCTTTAGAAGCGCGCAAAGCGATTTTAGCTGCTGTTAAATACCCTGATTCTGTTTATGTTCGTTTACCACGGGAAAAATCTCCTGTTTTTACTACTGAACAAAGTGTTTTTGAAATTGGAAAATCCCAAATTTTATGGTTGCCTGAAAAAGAAGAACAATTTTCTGGAATTACGATTTTTGTTTGTGGTTATTTGGTTTATGCTGCCTTAGAAGTAGCTAAGGAATTAGAATCAGAAGGGATTTTAATAACTGTTATTAATAATTCTTCAATCAATCCTTTAGATACAGAACTTGTATTAAAATGGGCTCAAAAATCAAAAGCGATTATTACTCTAGAGGAGCATCAAATAGCTACTGGTATGGGTTCATCTATTGCTGAGTTTTTAAGTGAAACACATCCTTTACCAATTAAATTTATGGGCGTTAAGGACCAATTTGGTGAAAGTGGTCAGGCAGAAGAATTAATAGAAAAATATGGTCTTGATAAAAAAGCAATTAAACGAACAGTTAAAGAATTATTAAGAAATCTATAATTTGATTTTTAATTTGTATTATTATGTTTGATATTGTCACAATTGGATCAGCAACTCGTGATGGGTTTTTTAAAGATATTGATTTTCTTCCTGTTGAGGGAAAGTGTTTTATGACCAATCAGGGGATTTGTCTTCCCTTAGGAGCTAAGATGCAAGTACCACAGGTATATTTTCTTACTGGAGGTAGTGCTACTAATACTGCTGTAAGTTTTGCTCGTCAAGGATTAAAAACCGCTATTATTAGTCGTATTGGTAATGATGTTTCTGGGGAAACCATTATTAGGGAATTAAAAAAAGAAAAGGTAAATACAGATTTTATTCAAAGAGATAAATTAAGTCCTACGGCTTATTCAGTAATTTTCTTAATGCCTTGCGGAGAAAGAACAATTCTTTCTTACAAAGGTTGTGCAGAAAAATTATCTTTTAAGGAAATTCCTTGGAAAAAGATAAAAACCCAATGGATTTGTATTGGGTCTTTAGGCAAGGAAAAGAACATTTTAAAAAAGATTATTGAATTTGCAATTTCTAAAAATATTAAATTAGCCATTAATCCTGGTTGGCAAGAATTAATTTGGCTTAAAGAACATCCCAAATGGATAGATAAATTTGAGATATTTATATGTAATCAAGAAGAAGCCGCGTATTTTACTGATATTCCTTATACAAAAGAAAAACATATTTTTAAAAAACTAGATGATTTGGTTAAAGGTATAGCAGTAATGACAAAAGGAAAAAATGGTTCAGTGATTTCTAATGGAGAGAATATATGGAAGGCAGGGGTTTTTCATCAAAAAGCAATTGATGCCACTGGAGCTGGAGATGCATTTACTTCAGGCTTTATTTCTGTTTTTATTAGGAATAAGAAGATTAATAATAAAGTCATTGAAGAAGCAATCCGAGTTGGAAATGCCAATGCCACTTCAGTTATAGAACATATTGGTACTAAACAGGGGATTTTGTATAAAAAAGACTTAAAAAAGAAAAGGTTTCAAAATTTAAAAATACAAAATATTTAATAAGATAAAATTATGGATAATAAATTAATTCAACCATTTTTAAAAAACAATAAAGCTCTGTTATTAGCTTATGATCATGGAATGGAACTTGGCCCAGAGGCTTTAACTGGTAAAAGCATGGATCCAGATTATATCTTAGATTTAGCAGTTAAAGGTGGTTATACTGGAATTATTTTGCAAAAAGGCATTGGAGAAAAATATTATTGGAATAGTAAATATCAAAAGATGATTCCTTTAATATTGAAAATCAATGGCAAGACTAATATTGTGCCTAAAAAAGATCCATGCTCTACTATTACTTGTTCTGTTGAATATGCAAAAAAACTAGGCGCTAAAGCAGTGGGTTATACTATCTATCTAGGTAGTAGCCAGGAAGCAAAAATGTTATCTGAGTTTGGGCAAATTCAAGAAAAAGCTCATCAATTAAATATGGCCGCAATTGCCTGGATGTATTTAAGAGGTTCTTCTGTAGAAAATGAATATGATCCTGATTTAATTACTTATGCTGCCAGAATTGGATTAGAGTTAGGCGCTGATATGATAAAAATTAAATATTCTGGTTCTGAAGAATCATTTAGAAAAGCAATCCAGGCAGCAGGAAAAACAAAAGTTGTTTTATCAGGAGGCTCAAAATTAGAAGAAGAAAAGTTTTTAGAAATGATAAAATCAATTAATAATGCTGGAGCTACAGGAATAGCAGTTGGTAGAAATGTTTTTCAACATCAAAATCCTTTAGAGATAACAGAGAAAATTAAAAAAATACTATTTTCTTAAGATAAACAAAGGAGGGTTGGCAGAATGGCATTGCGCCGCTCTCGAAAAGCGGTGGGCGAAAGCCCTTAGAGGTTCGAATCCTCTACCCTCCGCTATTGTTTTAATAATTTTATAGAATGGAAAAAAACTTTTACATTACGACAACATTACCTTATGTAAATGCTGAGCCTCATTTTGGTCATGCTTTAGAATTTGTTAGAGCTGATATTATCGCCCGTTATAAAAAACTAATGGGTTTTGATGTTTTTTTTAATACGGGGACTGATGAACATGGTCAAAAGATATGGGAAGCCGCTAATAAAGAAAATGTAAAAATAGAAGATTATATAAAAACAAATGCTCAGAAATTTAAAGATTTGCTAAAAGAACTCAATATTTTAGAAGAAATTCATTTTATTCGGACCACTGATCCTCATCATATTAAAGGCGCTCAAAAATTATGGGAATTGGTGTTTAAAAATGGTTTTATTTATAAAGCCAATTACAAAGCTAAGTATTGTGTTGGTTGTGAATTGGAAAAAACAGATACAGAATTAATAAATAATAGATGCCCTATCCATCCTAATTTGGATATTGTAGAAATAGATGAAGAGAATTATTTTTTTAAATTTTCTGCATTTCAGAAGAAATTATTAGATCTTTATTCCTCACGTTCAGATTTTGTATTACCTCAATCAAGACTAAATGAAATTAAATCTTTTGTTTCTAAAGGTATTCATGATTTTTCTGTTTCTCGCTTAAGAGAAAAAATGCCTTGGGGAGTGCCAGTGCCTGGGGATGAAGAACAGGTAATGTATGTCTGGTTTGATGCTTTGGCTAATTACATTACCACTCTTGGTTGGCCAGAAGATGAAAAATTGTTTAATAAGTTTTGGAAAAATGGAACGCCTACTCAATATTGTGGTCAGGATAATTTAAGACAACAATCAGCCATGTGGCAAGCAATGTTAATGGCTGCTGGATTACCTAATAGTTATCAAATAGTGATTAATGGTTTTGTTACTGGGCAAGGTGGAATTAAAATGTCTAAATCTCTTGGTAATGTTATCAATCCTAAAAAACTCATTTCTTTTTATGGAGTTGATGCTTTTCGTTATTATGTTGTTCACCGTATTCATCCTTGGGAAGGTTCACCCATTACCTATGAATCATTTCATCAAGCTTATAATGCTGATTTGGTAAATGGATTAGGTAATTTAACTTCTCGGGTTTTAACAATGGCAGAAAGACATCTTTTAGAACCCATAGGTATAGTAAAAAATACATTACCACAAGAATGGCATCAGAATTTAGAATCTTTTAGAATTGATTTAGCTTGTGATTTTATTTGGGAAAAAATATCTAATTTAGATAAAAGAATAAACAAAGAAGAAGCTTTTAAAGTTTCTAAAACAGATATTATAAAAGCAAGAAAATTAATATCTGAATATGTAAATGAGCTTTTAATAATTACTCAAATGTTAGAGCCGATCTTGCCTCAGACAAGTAAAGAGATAGAAAAATACATTAAATTGAATAAAAAACCAGAGGCAATATTTCCGCGAAAAGAGATGATAAAGGAAAATGCCTGATTCATATTACTCCCTTGGCTAAAACCAAACCAATAACTTTTTTAGCGCCATTTTGTTTTAAAACCTTGGCGGCTTCTTGCATAGTGGCGCCAGAAGTATAGACATCATCTATTAAGATAATCCATTTGTTTTTTATTAGATGAGTTTTCTCTTTTGAAATTTCAAAGATATTTTTTACATTTTGTTTTTTCTTAATAAAACCCTGGGTTTTAGCTTGAGAGGGATTGTTTTTTATTCTTATTAAGATATTAAAATCTGTTGGAAAATTAAAATATGAAGCAATGTTTTTAGTTAATAATTCTGATTGATTGAAATTTCTTTGTTTTTGTTTTTTAAAATGAAGGGGGATAGGGATCAATAGAATATCTTTTTGTTTTAATGATAGGATAGATTTTGTTTTTTCTAGGTATTTAATCATAAGATTAGATAATGGCTTTTGAAGAGAAACAATCCTTTGGTACTTAAAAACATGAATTACTTGTTTTAAGATTGGGTTTTGATAAGAACTAGCATATCCTAAGACATCAAGAGATTCTTTTCTTGAGCAACAATTTTCTGATAGATTAATGATAGTTTTATTGCAATGAGGGCAGATAAAAAAATGATTGATAATAATGCTTTCCTGACAATTTTGACAAAGAGGATAATGCTGGGTTTCTTTTTTACAAAAACAACAATGCCAGGGGAAAATGGTTTCTAAAAAAACATTCCAGAAAAAAGACAAGAAATTAAAAAAACGGCAGGGCATTTATATTGTATTTTATAAGCGATATACGATATACTATATATAGAATATTCATATTATACCTTTATGAGAATTTTTAAGCAAAACTTATTTCTAGGAATAGACATTGGTACCACTTCTATTAAATTAGTAGAGTTACGGAAAAAGAGTAATAGAATGGAATTAGCTAATTATGGCATTTTAGAAAAATATGGTCATCTAGAAAGAATTAATGATGCAATTCAAACTAACAGTTTTAAATTACTTGAAGAAAGCACAGCTTTACTTTTAAAACAATTAATAGAAAAGGCGAGAACTCAAAACCTAAGTGCTTTTATGACTTTACCCAGTTTTTCTGGTTTTACTTCTTTAATGGAATTACCTGAAATGCCAGATAAAGAAATAGCAAAGGCAGTTAAATATCAGGCAGGTCAGTATATTCCTATGCCCCTTCATGAAATGACTTTGGATTGGCAGATTATAGAAAGAGAAGCAGGTAAAATTATTATTCTTTTAATGGCTGTGCCTACAGATATAATTCAAAGATATATTCGTAGTGCTGAGTTATCTAAAATAAGTTTAAAAGGTCTTGAATTAGAAAATGTTGCTGTTGCTAGATTATTTGGAAAAAAGGAAAAAGGTGCCTTGGCTTTAATTGATATTGGTGGTAGGAATACGTCAATTAATATAATAGATAAAGGTAATTTAAGATTAAGTCGTAATATAGATACTGCTGGTGGAGATTTTACTCAGGTGTTAAGTAGTGGCCTAGGGGTTAGTCCGATGCGGGCTGAACAATTAAAAAAAGCTTCTGGTTTAAATCTTCAAACAAGAGGTGAAGTAAAAGTATTAAATCTTCTAATGCCTTTATTGGATGTTATTAAAAGAGAAACAGAAAAAATAATTGGTAATTATTATTTAAGAACTAAAAGGCAAACAGAAAAGATAATTTTAACTGGTGGCGGCTCTAATTTACAAGGGCTGGATGAATATTATTCTCAACAAATGTCATTGCCAGTTATTAAAAGCGATCCTTTTAGCTTAGGGTTAATCTCTTATGACCCCAGCTTGTTGCCTATTATAAAAGAAATTGGTCCTTGTTTGACTAGCGCTTGCGCTGTTGTTTTTAAAGATATATAATAGATATAATAAAACAAAAATAATTTGCTTTTAAAAGAAAAAGAGTTAAAATAAATAGAGATAAATAAAATATGGTTGACACTTCAACATTACAATCCTTGAAAGCAAAACAACTCCCGTCCACTTGGCCAAAAGGACTTTTGGTTTTTGTTCTTATACTTTTTCTTCTTGCTCTTGGGGCTTATTTCAGTCTTGATTTTTGGAACCAGAATCAAAATATCAAATTAGATATTCTTGAAAAAGAGTTTCAAAATACCAGAGATAGTTTTACCATAGAAGAAGAACAAAAGGTTATTTTATTTGAAAAGAAATTAAACGCTCTTAAGGATCTTCTAAACGACCATATTCATTTTTCTAACATTTTGTCTTTATTTGAAGAATTGACGCATCCGCAAGTTTATTATTTTGATTTAGATTTTGTAGCAAATAAAGGCTACATTAGTTTGAATGGAGTGGCTGAAAATCAAGAGATTTTAAGCGAAGCTATTAGTGGATTAGTAAATGATCCGACTAGAATTAAAGCAGTTGTTTTAAAGGATATGCAAATAGATTTAAAAAATCGCGCTAATTTTTCCATTGATGTTTACATCCAACCTAATATATTAAAATATCAATTAAATGAGGGAAACTAGCAAACAAAATCTCGCTATTTTATTCATTACTATAATAGTAACGGCTACGATTTTTTTCTTTATTCGTTTTATTCAACCAGCGATTACTGAATTTAAAGAATTGTCGGCTATGATTAAAAGAGAGAAAGAAAAAATACTTTTACTTAAAGAGTATAAGGCAAAATCAGAATCTTTGATTCAGGCATATTTAAGTTTAGGGGATCAAGTCAATGATATCTATTTGGCTTTGCCTGATAATTCACAAGCAGCTCAATTGGTGTCTATTTTGGATGTTATTTTTGTAGGAAATGAAATTCCCTTGTCTTATTTGAGCTTTACTGAAACAAATCAAGAAGGTCAAAATTATATAGATATCAAGACTAATTTTTTTGCCACCTATGAAGGTTTTAAGAATTGGGTAAAAGAAATAGAGAAAGAATTAAGGTTGATTGATTTAATAAGAGTAAGAATAGAAGAGAGCAGTGACCAAAAATCTGTGTTAAAAAGGTTTGATGTTGAAATGAGGGCTTATTTTTTCAACAATAATCAAGCAGAAGCAATATAATTTTATTTAGCAATTATGGCCATAGAAATAAGACAAAATAAACAAAGTAATTTAGGAGGATTAATAATTTTCATTTTGGTGTTAGTTATAGGCGGTTGGCTAGCTTGGAGTTTTTTAAAGCCAATAGATCTTTTTCAAAAACCAAAAATAGAGGATTTGCTTCCTAGTTCTGTGCAGGAATTAATCAGCGCAGAGTTAAATGTTAGTCAAATTTTCAATCACCCAGTTTTTTATACCTTAACTGCTCATGTTGTTTGGCCTTTGGAAGTACCGCAATTAGGCCGCAAGAATCCTTTTAATCCTTTTTAGACAAAAAGAGATTGTATTTTGGCACTTAGGGATAAAGTTCAAGTTAATTTATTGTTTGTATAATTTGTATTAATTCATATATTTATATTGTATGATTCAAGAAGAATTATTTCTTTCAACACTTATTCAAAAAGGTTTGATAAAGCAAAACGAAGCTTCTAATCTTCTGCAAGAAGCGAAAAATTTGGAAAAGAACGTTGAAGAAATTATTAATGAAAGACAGTTGGTGGAAGAAAAAATTCTCGCCCAAACTAAAGGCGAGCTTTTTAATTTGCCTGTTAAGCAGTTTTCTAAGGATGAAATTATTCCTCAGAGCGTTCTTAATTTAATTCCTGAAGATACTGCCCGACACCATAGCATGGTTGCTTTTAATAAAGACAATAATATTTTGGAAGTGGGAATGGTTTACCCAAGTAATATAAAAGCTCAGGAAGCTTTAAAATTTATAGTTAGCCGCCTGAACTTAGAAATGAGGGTTTTTATAATCCTCCCTTCTGATTTAAAAAGTATTTTAACTCAATATCAAACTTTTGCCAGAGAATTTAAGGCATTAGTTGAGGATTTTCAAAAAAGATTTGCAGGAATTCCTAAAAAAACACCAACCTTTAAGTTAATAGATTTAGAGTCTACTGCTGGCGCTGTGGCTGAAGAAGCACCTATTATCAGGTTATTTGCTTCAATTTTAAAATTTGCTGTTCGTTCTAGAGCTTCTGATATTCATATTGAACCAGAAAGAAACAAGCTAAGGGTGCGTTTGCGTATTGATGGCAATTTAACAACAACCCTAACTTTGCCTTTTGCAGTTCATTCTGCAATTGTCAGTCGGGTTAAAATAATGGCTAATTTAAAAATTGATGAAACGCGATTGCCTCAAGATGGACGGTTTTTTTCAGTCATTGATGAAAAAGAGATTGATTTTAGGATTTCTACTTTTCCAACGGCTCTGGGTGAAAAAATAGCCATTAGGATTTTAGATCCAACTGTTGGCTTAAAAAGCATTCATGAGTTAGGTCTTGAAGGTAGGAATTTAGAAGTGCTGGAAACAGAAATATTAAAACCCTATGGCATGATTTTGATTACTGGACCCACTGGATCAGGAAAAACAACCACGCTTTATGCTATTATGCAGGTTTTAAACCAAGATAGGGTGAATATTATTAGTTTAGAAGATCCAGTTGAATACACTATGGAAGGGATTAATCAATCTCAGGTTTTGCCAGAAATTGGATATACTTTTGCTAGAGGATTGCGTCATATAGTTCGTCAGGATCCGGATATTATCATGGTTGGAGAAATTCGCGACGCAGAAACAGCTGAATTGGCAACCCATTCTGCCTTAACTGGTCATTTAGTTTTGTCAACCTTGCATACTAATAATGCAATTGGTGTTATTCCTCGTTTATTAGACTTGGGCATGGATGCTTATTTATTACCTTCTTCGCTAAATTTGATGATTGCTCAACGCTTAACAAGGAGATTATGTCCTGAATGTAAAAAAAGGGTTTTAGCAACAGAAAAAGAACAACAAATTATAGATGAAGTTTTGGCTTCTTTACCTAAGGAGGCAAAAGAAAAATTACCTTATCAAAAACCTTATCATATTTATAAAGCTAAAGGTTGCGATACTTGTAATTATAAAGGTTATTTAGGGAGGGTTGGTATTTTTGAAATAATGAAAATGACTTTTGAGTTAGAGCAAATAATTTTATCTCAACCATCTCAAGAAAAACTTTTTGCAGAAGCTAAAAGACAAGGGATGATTACCTTACAACAGGATGGGATATTAAAAGTTTTGGAAGGAATAGTTAGCTTAGGAGAAATTTTAACTATTACGACTAAAAATTAAGTTATCCCCAATAGACTTGACAAGGTTTTTACATTTGCTATACTAGTAATGCTGTCATTTTTGGCTTGCCAGAAGTGGCAGCATTTTTTTATTTTTTCACTAATGGCATATAATTTTATTAAGAAAATATCACTTATTTATCCCTTGACAAATTTAATTTAAGGATGTATACTAAAAACAGTTAATAAGTACCTTAAAAAAATTAAAAAGAAAAGGAGAAAAAAATGAAAAAGACATTTTTAATTCTTTTGGTGTTGTTGTTTTGTTGCGCTACAAGTATTGAGGCTAAAGTTGAATTTGGCAATTGGAGTAAATGGGAAAAAGAATTTCCTTCAATAAGTCGCTGGGAAAAATACATAGATCTTTCCCATTCATTTTACAATCAATGTACAGACACGAAAACAGCTTATACAGTTTGCTCAATGTTTACTTGCTCTATATGCAATGAGAGAGAATGCAAGGAAAAAGCATCTGTAGTTTTGTTTTCAACAAAGGATAAAACGATGGATGATATGTATTATGGCAAAGGGGATTACCAATTTGCCTTGGTAGCTTTCCCTCCAGTAGAAAACATGGTAATTATTAGGGCATATAAAAGAGAAAAAAAGATATTAAAATTCTTAGAAGAGTGGGAAATTCCTTTTGAAAACAATGCTTCTATTTTTCCAGCAAATGAGACCCAGTTTTTACGAGACTGGAAAGAGTGGACAATAGAAGAGGGACATGATCTAGAACGTGCAAAGCTACCTTTTCATTTACATTTGTTAATATTTGATAAGAGTAATTTTCATATTGTTATGCCATTCGTCTTTGAGACGGATTGGCTACTAGAACACCTTAAAAAATAAAAATTGTTTTAGACAACACCTTAAAGGGATAGAAAGAATTCTATCCCTTTTTATTTATTTTTTTAATGGTATTTATACAGGATAAACAATTGACTTGACAGCATTGAAGCAGAAGGTATAATTAATATATATATAGAAAATAAAATTTTAAATATTAAAAAATATGAAAATCAATAAAAAATATATTATTATTTTAGGGACTTTGATCCTTTTATTGTTAATTATTTTCGGAGGAATTACTTATTATAAAGAAAAAGAGATAAAAGTAGAAATTCCTGAAGACCAACAAGGTATTCTTAGTTTTTCTCAAGACCATCCTACTAATTATGTAGAGTTATTAGATTTTCTTCATTTTTGCAGAGAAGGATTATTTCTGGGGTTAGAAGAATTCGAAAATAAGGGGGTAAGGGAAGTAGCGTGTACGATAAATCAGATTTTACCTGAATACAGAGATTTGTACCCAGATTTATACACACCAGAAGATAGGCCATACATCCCCTTAGTTTTTCCCTTAAGTAATATTACTTTTTTAAGGGCAGATGCTTATATTAATATATCAGTCAATCCTGAGGATGCATTAGAAAGATATAATCCATTTCTTATAGAAAACGACAAATTCCATTACTGTTCTATTAGTGAACCTGGTTTATCAAATCCTTTGTTTGAAGCAATAGGAGAAGGAAAATATTTTAAATTTGATGAGGGTGATATTACTTGTTTTGAAGTAGATTTAAATAATGCTATAAATGATATCATTATTTTTGCTGGATTTGTTCCTCAAGCTAATTCTATAAGTTTTAAAGTATATCTTGTAGAAGAAGATACTGTTTCTGATGTAAAGGCAAAACAATCATTTTCTGAAATAAAAGAAGTTATTAAAAATTATCCTATTATTTGGCAAATAGAAAAACCCATTGAGCTTTAATTTATTAAATTAATATTAATTAAATCCATGAATAAAAAAATATACTATCTTTTATTAAGTCTAATTCTTTGTTTTTCTTTAATGGTTATTGTTCATTTTGTGGAAGCTGAAGGCTGGCTGCCTGGGGTAGAAGGTGAGGTAAATCCAGGGGATCCAGGAACCCCAGGAGGAGGAGCTGACATTCATGTAAATGTTGGTGAGGTAGGGCAGCCTGCTGAAGTAGAAAGTGCACATGTAGATGATGATCTTCATGGTTATACAGGAAGCGGTGTTTCTATTAACCCATCACCTGCTACTGGTGGGTCGTCTAGTTCTTCCCCTCCTCCAGGTGGTGGCGGTGGTGGTGGTAATGGCGGCGGCGGTAGTGGTGGTGGTAATGGCGGCGGCGGTAGTAGTGGTAGTGGTGGTGGTAATGGCGGCGGCGGTAGTGATGGTGGTAGTAATGGAGGTACCCCTCCTGGCAATGGTAATGGCACTCCTCCGCCACCACCGCCACCACCTCCACCTCCTTGTTCGGTTAGGGCTCAAGCTAGTCCAAATCCAATTCCAGAATGGGGGGAAGAGGTTAAGATAACAGCTTCTTCAAGCGGAGCTGGCACATGTAAAA
>JAQVJU010000004.1 GCA_028694995.1 Minisyncoccota bacterium | reverse complement strand
GACTATACTTTAACTGCTTGCCGATTAGCTAATGAACCTAGGTCTTGTAAAACTCTTAAATCTGAAGGAGATTTTCTCTTAGGAATCGAGCTTCCTTCTTGGTGGGAAATTATCCCGGTTTTACCTGATAAACTTCAAGGATTCTTAAGAGGATTAATCTCTTAACAATTAATCCAACCTTGTTAATATCATTAATGCTGTTGTTTTTGGCTTATTAAAGACAACAGCATTTTTTGTTGATGGGATTGATCAGTTAATAGAAAGTTTGTGTTCTTTTTGATATGATGTTAAGGGTATAAAAATATTAATTAAAGAATATTGTAATGATAGGAAAATTATTTATTGTGGCCACACCAATTGGGAATCTGGAAGATATTTCTTTAAGGGCAAAACGAGTTTTACAAGAAGTAGATTTGATTTTATGTGAAGATACAAGAAAAACAAGGAAGTTATTATCTCATTTTAAAATTAAAACCTCAGTTCTGAGTTATCATCAGCACTCAACTATTAAAAAAATGAATCAGATAAAATCTTTACTTGAACAAGGTAAGGATTTGGCTTTGGTTTCTGATTCTGGCACTCCTGGTATATCAGATCCTGGTAATAAATTGATAAGTTTTTTAATCAATGTGTTTGAGGGCTTTGAGATTATACCAATACCTGGTTGTTCAGCTTTGATAACTGCGGCTAGTATTTCTGGTTTTCCAATGGATAAATTTGTTTTTTTGGGATTTCCGCCAAGTAAGAATAAAAGAAATCAATTTTTCAAAGGATTATTTTATCAATTACAGAGTTTTAGACACCCAGTAATTTTTTATGAATCTTCTCATCGGATTATTAAAACCTTAGAAGAAATTTATAACAAAGCAGAAGGTTTAAATTATGAAATTGTAGTTTGTCGTGAATTAACTAAGAAATTTGAAACAATCTATCGAGGAACAATAAAAAAGGTGATAGAAAAGATAAAAAATGATAAAATAAAAGGAGAGTTTACAGTAGTAATTTATCTTAAGAAATAATATTATGGACAAAGTAATCATTGGGGATAATTTAGGAAAGGCTTTAAGTCAAGAACTTAATTTGCCATTTATATCTGTGGTTGACAGAGTTTTTGCTGATGGAGAACTTCAGCCTCGTTTGGAAAAAGAAGGTAAGTTTGCTCAAGCAATTTTAATTATTCAGAAAAAACAAAAAGAAGATATTAATGCTTATTTAATTAAGTATTTATTATTATTAAGAAAGATTAAGGATTTATCAGAACAAACAATTGCCATTATGCCTTATTTTCCTTATGCCAGGCAGGATGATGTGTTTCAAGAAGGCGAACCTCTTTCTTCTCTGTATATAGCTGAATTAATAGAGAAAAATGCTGATATATTTATTACTTGTAATATGCATGAACATAGAAAAAAGATAGGTGATTTATTTAAGATTCCAGTCTACAATGTTTTTGTTTTTAAAGATTTGGCTGAAAGGTTTAAAGATTATTCTTCAGTAGATTCTGTGGTTATAGGGCCTGATGAAGAAGCTAAATTATTTGTTGATGATTTTTGTGAAGATTTTCTAGCCACTAAAATAGTAATTAGGAAAAACAGGGATTTTAAAACAGGAAAGGTAAGTTTTATTTATCCAGAAAATATGGCAGAGAGATTAAAAGGAAAAGATGTTATTATTGTTGATGATATTATCTCAACAGGTAATACTATTTTAGAAACAGCTCTAGCAATAAAAGAGTTTGAGCCAAGGACAATTAGTTTTGCTATTGTTCATTCTATTTTTGGTGATGTGGTCATGGATCAACTAGCTGTTGTTAATCCTAAAAGAATTGTTTTCACTAATACCTTAGAGAATTCTCATTATACGGTTGATATAGTTAAGCCAATAGCCAGGAATCTTTTAGAAAAGAAAATTATTTAAATAAATTAAACAATAATCAGAATGAAAAAAAACTCAAAAACTAATCATACGTTTTTTTTAAAAGTAAAATATTTAGATATTAAAACTGGTTATCCTTGGATTGCCATTATTCATGAAAAGGATGGAGAAAGTTTTGGTATTAGAGCTGGGGATAAATTAGTTTTAAAATGGCAAGAGAAAAAAACTGAAATCACAGTAGACACTACTAAAAGCTTAGTTAAGCCAGGAGAAGTAGGTTTATTTAGTGATATTACTAATAGGTACAAGATTAGAAAAGGAGAGATGTTAGAGTTAAAACTAACTGGACAACCAATTTCTTTGAAAACCATTCATAAAAAATTAGAAAATCAAAAGATTTCTAATCAAGAAATTTATGATTTAGTTTCAGATATTGTTAAATACAGGATTAGTGATTTAGAATTAGCTTTTTTTATTGCCTCAGCTTTTGATGAAAAGAATTTTTCCAAAGAAGAAATTTATTATCTTACTAAGGCAATTAGTGAAACTGGAGAGATGCTTAAGTTTGGAAAAGTAGTTGCTGATAAACATTCAATAGGGGGGATTCCTGGGAATAGGATTACGCCAATAATAGTGGCGATTGTTGCTAGTAATGGAATCGTGATTCCAAAAACTTCTTCTCGGGCAGTAACTTCAGCTTCAGGCACAGCTGATACCATGGAGGTCTTGGCTCCAGTTGGATTTGCTTCAAAAGAGATAAAAAAAATTGTACAAAAAACAAATGCTTGTTTGATTTGGGGTGGCGCTTTAAGATTGGCGCCAGCAGATGATCGTTTTATTGAAATCACTCGTTGTTTGGGCAGAGAACCTTATTCAAAAATGGTAGTGAGTATTATGTCTAAACAGGTAGCAACTGGAGTGACTCATTTAGTAATTGATATGCCAATCGGACCAACAGCAAAACTTCATGATAAAAAAGATATTCTTTTTGTTAAGAATCTATTTCTTTATTTATCAAAACGTTTTAAGATTAAGACCAAAATTATTATTACTGAAACCTTAGGTCCAATTGGTTATGGTATTGGGCCTAGCTTAGAAGCAAGAGATGTAATGAGAGTTTTACAGCAAAAACCAGAGCGGCCAATGGATTTAGAAAAAAAATCAGTTTTGTTTGCTGGTAATTTATTAGAGTTAGTAGGAAAAGCTAAAAAAGGACAAGGTCAAAAAATGGCTTTGGAATCTTTACAATCAGGTAGGGCTTTTAAAAAAATGCAGGAAATAATACAAGCTCAAGGAGGGGATTCTAATATTGATTCTGAAAAGATTAAAATTGGAAAAGTTTCATGGAAATTAAAATCATCTAATTCTGGAGTTATTAAGAAAATTCATAACAAAAACATTAACAAGATTTGCAGATTACTAGGAGCGCCAACAACTAAAGAAGCGGGGATTTATCTGCACAAAGCTTTGGGAGAAAAGGTGAAAAAGAATGAAGCGTTGTGCTCTTTGTATACTAATAGTCATCAAAGACTGACCTTAGCTAAGCATGCTTTAAGAAAATTAGACATATATCTCATTAAGTAATTTGACAATATTAATGGTATAATATTAATAGCGGGTCGGGCTAATTACCAGTATTTTAAAAAATTCTGGGTTAATTTTAAAAAAAATAAAAATATGATTTGGGTAATTTATTTTTTCATTGTTGTTTGGGGCATTTGTGGGGTTTTATCTCTATTAGTACCAAAAACATTTAAGAAGTTTATGTTGAAATTTACCTCAGCATGTCCTTATTGGCTTTGGGGAATACTAGGATTGATAATAGGTTATTTGTTTTGGCAATCTGTGGGTTTAATCAGTGTTCCTTGGGTAATGCAGGTTTTGGCAGCGCTTGCAATTATTAAAGGATTGGTTCTTATTATCATGCCCAAAAGCACAACGGAGAAGATGCAAAACTCTTTATTAAGAATGTCAGATCTTATCTACAGAGTTTATGGGGCTTTGATACTTTTGTTGGTTTATTATCTTTATCAGATTTTGCTTTAGATTTAAGATGAGTTTTGTTAAAAACAGCGTATGTAGATTGCGCTGTTTTTAATATTTTTTTAAAATGCTATAATAATATTTAAAGTTAAAACAAAAATAAAGTTATTTATGAGTGCTGAGTTATTATTAATTTTTCAAATTTTAGTTTTGTTGTTTTCTGTGGCTATTCATGAAGTTTCTCATGGTTTGGCAGCTTTGCGTTGTGGTGATGATACAGCAGAAAGATTAGGGCGTTTGAGTTTAAATCCATTAAAACATTTGGATCCAATTGGTTCAGTTGTTTTGCCTTTGTTATTGATTCTCATGAAATCAGGATTTGTTTTTGGTTGGGCTAAGCCAGTACCTTATAACCCATTAAAACTTAAAAATCCTCGTCGGGATACTGCTTTATTGGCTTTTGCCGGACCTTTGGCTAATTTTAGCGTGGCCTTGATTTTTGGTTTGATTATTAGAACAATAATGATAACTTCATCTTTTGTTTCTTTATTGCCTTTTTTAATAATTATTGTTCAAGTTAATTTAATTTTAGGGGTGTTTAATTTAATGCCGATTCCGCCCTTGGATGGTTCAAAAATATTGTTTTATTTTTTCCCTTCTTCTAAATTAGAAATGTTTCTTTCTCAATATGGGTTGATTATTTTTTTCTTTTTTATTCTTTTTGCTGGTGATGTAATTTTGTCATTGGTTTCTGTGTTTTTTTCCTTATTTACAGGTATTCCTTTGGGTTAAAGAAACCTATAAATAGAGTTGACGGAAACCTTATTCTTTGATAAACTTAATGCCGATTGCTTTAAAAGCAAAATTATTTTATTTTAATTATGCCGACTCTAGGTCAATTAATTAAAAAAGGGAGAAAGCCAATAGCTAAAAAGAGCAAATCAGTTGCTCTATCTTTTTCTTTTAATGCTATTAAGAATAGACCAACCCATCATTTCTCGCCTCTTAAAAAAGGAGTTTGCTTGAAAGTTTTTACCACTACACCTAAGAAACCAAACTCAGCTTTAAGAAAAGTCGCTCGGGTTAAGTTAAGCAATGGAATGGAAGTGACGGCTTATATCCCTGGGGAAGGTCATAATTTGCAAGAACACTCAATTGTTTTAGTGCGTGGAGGTAGGGTTAAGGATTTGCCTGGAGTAAGATATCATATAGTGCGAGGTAAATATGACACAATGGGAGTTGAAGGAAGGAAGCAAAAAAGAAGTAAATATGGAACTAAAAAAGAGAAAAAATCATGAGAGGAGAGCATAAAAAAGAAAAACAATACGAACCAGATTTAAAATACAAGAGCGCTTTGGCCACACGCTTTATTAACTATTTAATGAAAGACGGAAAGAAATCTACAGCCCAGAGAGTTTTTTACAATACAATGGACATTATTGAAAAAACAGCCAAACAAGAACCAATTGCGGTTTTTAATTTAGCAGTTAAGAATGTGTCTCCTGAACTAGAAGTAAAAACAAGAAGAATTGGAGGGGCTAATTATCAAGTGCCTCAAGTAGTGCCTGAATATCGAAAAACTACTTTAGCTTGTCGTTGGTTAATTGGCGCTTCTCGAGCTAAAAAAGGTAAGTCAATGGCAGAAAGGTTAGCTGAAGAATTAATCCTAGCTTCTAAAAACGAAGGGGCAGCAATTAAAAAGAAATTAGACACTCATCGTATTGCAGAAGCAAATAGGG
Organism: Minisyncoccota bacterium; assembly: GCA_028694995.1. Classification (GTDB taxonomy): domain Bacteria; phylum Patescibacteriota; class Minisyncoccia; order UBA6257; family UBA6257; genus JAQTTC01. The sequence continues at coordinate 30,470 of JAQVJU010000004.1, read as the reverse complement.
CTTTTGCTCATTTTAGTTTTTAAATTAATATTATGGAAAAAATATATCCTATTGAAAAGATAAGGGACATTGGTTTTATTGCTCATATTGACGCTGGGAAAACAACCACGACTGAGCGGGTTTTGTTTTACACGGGTATTACTCATAAGATAGGTATTATTGATGAAGGGACAACAATTATGGATTGGATGGCTCAGGAAAAAGAAAGAGGCGTGACGATTACCTCAGCAGCCACCACTTGTTTTTGGACGCCAACGCATAGAGAAAAAGATTCTCAAAATGAATACCGAATTAACATTATTGACACGCCCGGACATATTGATTTTACCGCAGAGGTCCAGAGATCATTAAGAGTTTTAGATGGAGCCGTGGTAATTTTTGACGGAGTGGCTGGCGTTGAATCTCAATCAGAGACAGTTTGGCGTCAGGCTGACAAATACAAAGTTCCTCGAATGTGTTTTATTAATAAAATGGATCGTTTAGGCGTTGATTATGAAAAAGCATTTAAATCTATTTTAGAAAGATTAACCCCTAATGCTCTGGCAGTTAATATTCCTATAGGGGCTGAAAGTAAGTTTGAAGGAGTGATAGATTTAATAACCATGAAAGCAATTTACTTTGAAGGAGAGCAAGGGGAAATAATAAGTGTAAAAGAAATTCCTGCTGATTTAATGGATAAGGCTAAGGAATACAGAAAAGTTTTCATTGAGAAAATAGCAGAGCAAGATGTAGAAGTTTTAACAGATTATTTAGAAAAAGAAATTGAACCTTCTGAAGATAAAATTAGGGAAATATTACGTAAAGCAACAATAGCTGGAATAATAATTCCAGTGTTTTGCGGTAGTTCATTTAAAAACAAAGGCATTCAGCCATTATTAGATGGAATTATAGAATACATGCCTTCACCATTGGATTTACCTCCTGTTCAGGGTATTCACCCAAAAACAGGAGAGGCTATAGTTTGTCCTCCAGATGATAAGGCGCCTTTTGCTGCTTTAGTGTTTAAAGTGGCTAATGATCCTTATGTAGGAACTTTAAATTATTTCAGGGTTTATTCAGGGGTTTTTAAAAAAGGAAATTATCTTTTAAATGCAAGTAAATCCAGTCAGGAAAGAATTGGCAGATTGTTACAAATGCATTCTAATAAAAGAGAAGAATTGGAAGAAATCAGAGCTGGAGATATTGCGGCAACTGTTGGTTTGAAAAATACAAATACTGGTGATACTTTATGTGATCCTAATCATCCAGTAATCTTAGAAAAGATAGAGTTTCCAGAGCCAGTAATTTCAATTAAAGTAGAGCCGCAAACAAAGGCTGACCAAGAAAAAATGTCTTTGGTTTTAAAAAAGCTTTCTGAAGAAGATCCTACTTTTACAGCAAAAAGCGACCAGGAAACTTCAGAAACTATTATTTCAGGTATGGGTGAATTTCATTTGGAAATATTAGTTGATAGAATGAAAAGAGAATTTAATTTGAATGTTAAAACAGGAAGACCTCAGGTAGCTTATAAAGAAACTATTAGAAAAACAGTGGAGAGTGAAGGAAAATACATCAGACAGTCAGGAGGTAGAGGACAATATGGTCATGTTTTATTAAGATTAGAGCCTTTGGAAAGAGGCAAAGGATTTGAATTTGTTGACATTATTAAAGGTGGTGTTATTCCTAAGGAATATATTCCAGCGGTAGAAAAGGGAATCAAAGAAGCTTTGGAAAAAGGAATTTTAGCTGGTTATCCAATTTCTGATATTAGAGTAACTCTTTATGATGGATCTTTTCACGAAGTGGATTCTTCAGATTTTGCTTTTAAGATAGCTGGCTCAATGGCTTTTCAAGATGGAGCCAAGAGAGCCAGTCCAGTTCTCTTAGAGCCAATAATGAAATTAGAAGTTGTTATTCCAGAACAAAACCTAGGTGATGTTACTGGTGATATCAGCTCTAAAAGAGGAATGATTGAGAGCATTGGTGAACGAACCATGATGAAGATTATTTTAGCTAAAGTGCCTTTAGCAGAAATGTTTGGCTTTGCTACAAAGCTACGTTCATTAACTGAAGGCAGAGGAGTTTTCACTATGGAATTTGATCATTATCAAGAAGTGCCAGATAATATCACTCAGGAGATAATTGGCAAAGAAGTTGCTTAATCAGGGTTGACATTAAAAAGGTTATGCCTTAATATAATAGATACTTAAAGGCTTAGGGATAAATTAGAGCTTAAAAGGTCAAAATAAAAAAATATAAAATAGGTCAAAATAAATAAAATAAATAATAAATAAAAATTATGGCAGAAAAAGAAAAATTTGTTCGTGGTAAAACTCACATGAATGTGGGAACCATTGGTCATATTGATCATGGAAAAACCACTTTAACCGCTGCTATTTTGCATGCTCTTCACTTAAAAGGATCTGCAAAAAAAGACGGTGATGTGTCTGAAATAGACAAGGCACCAGAAGAAAAAGCCAGAGGGATTACTATTAATGTTCATCACTCTGAATATGAAACAGATAAAAGACATTATGCGCATATTGATTGTCCAGGCCATATTGACTATATCAAAAATATGATTACTGGTTCAGCGCAGATGGATGGGGCTATCTTAGTGGTTTCTGCTCCTGATGGACCCATGCCTCAAACATTTGAGCATATTCTTTTAGCACGTCAGGTTGGGGTGCCAGCAATGGTTGTTTTCTTGAATAAAGTGGATATGGTTCAAGATGAAGAATTAATAGATTTGGTTGAAACAGAAATTAGAGAGCTATTAACCAAACATGAATTTAATGGAAAAGATGTTCCCATTATCAGAGGCTCAGCTTTAAAAGCCCTTGAATCTAAAACTGCTGATGATCCAGCAAACAAACCAATCTTTGATCTCTTAGATGCTATTGATTCATATTTTCCAGAGCCTAAAAGAGATATTGACAAGCCTTTCTTAATGCCTATAGAAGATATTTTCTCTATTGAAGGCAGGGGCACTGTAGCCACTGGAAGAGTGGAAAGAGGTCAAATTAAATTAAATGAAGAAGTAGAAATTGTTGGTTATTTACCAACAGCTAAGACAACAGTTACTGGTTTGGAGATGTTTAATAAATCTTTAGAAGAAAGTCAGGCTGGAGATAATGTTGGTATCTTATTAAGAGGATTAAAGAAAGAAGAAATCAGAAGAGGTCAGGTATTGGCTAAACCAGGTTCAATTACTCCTCATACAGATTTTGAAGCTGAAGTTTACATCTTGGCTAAAGAAGAAGGAGGCAGACATACACCATTCTTTACTGGTTATAAGCCCCAATTCTTTATTAGAACAGCAGATGTGACTGGAGAAGTTACCTTACCTGAAGGAGTAGAGATGGTAATGCCAGGCGATAATGTAAAATTCAATGTGAAATTAATTGTTCCAGTAGCCTTAGATGAAGGTTCTAGATTTGCTATTAGAGAAGGAGGAAAAACTGTTGGCGCAGGTATAGTAACAAAAATCATTCAAAAGTAATTATTATTGTGGCCACTACGAAAACAGAAATTCAACAAAGGATTAGGATAAAAATCAAAGGTTATGATTATCGGATTCTAGATAATTCTTGCAAGCAAATAATTGAAACAGTAATGAGATATGGCAATGAGATTATCGGACCTATTCCTTTACCCACAGAAATTCATCGCTATACGGTCAATAAAGCGACTTTTGTTAAAAAAGACGCACGAGAACAGTTTGAGATAAGAATCCATAAAAGATTGATAGAAATTCCCAATGCAAATCAAAGAACAATAGAAGCACTTACTAATTTAGATTTGCCAGCGGGAATAGATATAGAGATTAAGATGTAAGCCCGGAATATCTAGTCTGGAATGAAGTCAAGAAAACTGGGCTAGGGCCCAGTTTTTCTATGAAGAATTTAAATTAACAAACAGAGATGAAGATCATTTTAGCTAAAAAATTGGAAATGTCCCAGGTTTTTAATGAGCAGGGCAATGTTGTTCCGGTAACAATTATCCAAGCGGGTCCGGTTGAAATTACTCAATTAAAAACCAAAGAGAAAGATGGCTATCAAGCTATTCAAGTGGGTTTTAATAAAAAAAATAATAGATTTTCATGGCTGGAAGAATTTAATTTAGAAAAGAATAAATTAAATGAAGCGGAGGTGAATAATTTAAAGATAGGTGATGAAATTAAAGTTGATGTTTTTCAAGAAGGCGATAAGGTAAGGGTAACAGGGAAAAGCAAAGGAAAAGGTTTTCAAGGAGTGGTCAAAAGGCATGGTTTTAAAGGGGCTTCAGCCAGTCATGGAACAAAAGATCAGTTAAGGACACCAGGTTCAATTGGGCAAACTGGAATTCAACGAGTGGCCAAAGGTAAAAAAATGCCAGGCAGGATGGGCTTTGAACAGATAACTTTAAGAGATGTTAAAGTGATAAAAGTTATTCCAGAAAAAAATCTTCTCTATTTAAAAGGAGCTATTCCTGGTAGAAGAAATTCATTATTAAAAATTATTGGTTAAAATGAAAGCGCCAGTTTATAATTTAAAAGGAGAGACCAAGGAAGAAATAGAATTGTCTTCAAAGGTTTTTAATGAACAACTTAATAAACCTCTTGTTTTACAAGTGTATAAGGATTTGGTTAGCAATCAGAGAGAGCCTTTGGCTTTTGCAAAAAACCGTTCAGAAATTAGAGGTGGTGGCAGAAAACCTTGGGCTCAAAAAGGAACTGGCAGGGCTCGTCATGGTTCTATTCGTTCACCTCTCTGGAAAGGAGGAGGAGTTACTTTTGGGCCTAGGACTAAAGAAGAAAGAGGTAAGAAAAAGATTAATAAGAAAGTCAAAGAAAAAGCATTTAAAATGGTTTTGTCTCAGAAATTAAGAGATAAAGAGATTAAGGTTATAGAAAGTGTAGAAATGGAAAAACCACAGACAAATATGATAGACAGTCTTTGCAAGAATATTATTGGAGAAAAAAAGAAAATACCCAGTATTTTATTTGTAATTCATTCACAAGAAAAAGATTTATTCAGGTCAGCGCAAAATTTGCCTTACCTTAAGGTGATAAATACAGAGAATATGAATTTAATAGATCTTTTGAATTATAAATATCTTTTGTTTTCAACAAAAGGATTAATGGAATTAGAAAAAAAATATTAAAAAATGGCTATTCTAAATATTTTTTCAAAAAAACAAGCAAAAAAGGTTTCTAAAGAACCAAAACAGGAAAAGAAAGATTCTCCAAAGGCTTCTGATGTTCAAAAAGAAACAAGTGCTCCTGTGGTTTCAAAAGGTTATTCAAAAGAACACAAGATTTTAATTAAACCTCATTTTAGTGAGAAATTCACTTTATTAGGTCAAGAAGAGAATAAATATGTTTTTGAAGTTAAAGAAAGAGCCACTAAAAATGAAGTTAAAAAGTCAATAGAAAGTATTTATAAAGTAAAAGTTTTAAAAATAAACACATTAAAAGCGCCCCAGAAAACAAAAAGATGGAGAACTCAAAAAAGTATTCAGAAAGGCAATAAAAAAATGATTGTAACCTTAAAAGAGGGGCAAAAAATAGAATTAGGAATATGATTAAAAAACATAAACCAAAAACACCAGGTAGACGCCATTATTCAGTTAGTGATTATTCTGTATTAACAGCAGAAAAGCCTTTTAAAAAGTTGACCAAGTCTTTAAAGAAAGATGTTGGCAGATCTAAAGGACAGATAACAGTGCGTCATAAAGGAGGCGGAAGTAAAAAACTTTACCGCGAGATTTTTTTTGGACAAGAAAAAAAAGGAATTCCAGGCACAGTAAAGAGTATAGAATATGATCCTAATCGTTCGGCTTTTATTTCTTTGATTTCATATGCTGATGGGGCTTGGGGTTATATCTTATCTCCTCAAGGATTAAAAGAAGGTAGTAAGATTATCTGTGATGAAAAAACTCCTTTAAAAAAAGGTAATCGGATGATGTTGAAAAATATTCCTGTTGGCGCTTTTGTGCATAATATAGAGACTAAATCAGGTGCTGGTGGTAAATTAGCCAGATCTGCTGGTTCTTTTGCTCAAGTGGTTGCTCAAGATGGTGTTCATACGCATTTTAAAATGCCTTCTTCAGAGATAAGGAAAATTTCAAACCAATATTATGCTTCTTTAGGTCAACTTTCTAATGTGGAGCGTAAGATGGTAAGTCTTGGTAAAGCGGGGCGTTCTCGTCATTTAGGCAGAAGGCCTAAAGTTAGAGGCACAGCGATGAATCCAGTTGATCATCCATATGGTGGTGGAGAAGGAAGAACTCAAAGAGGCACTAGAAGACCAAAGAATATTTATGGTAAAGTAACTGGAGGAAAGAAAACAAGGAAAAAGAAAAGATATTCTGATAAATTTATAGTAAGCCGAAGAAAGAAAAAATAATAAATTTTTAATATTATGGCGCGTTCATTAAAAAAAGGTCCTTACGTTCATCCAAAATTATTAAAAAAATTATCCAAGATAAAATCTGGAGATAAGACTCCAATTAAAACTTGGTCTAGAGATTCAATGATTACTCCAGAGATGGTTGGCTTTGTTTTCCAAGTTCATAATGGAAGGACTTTTATTGATGTTGAGGCCAGAGAAGAAATGGTTGGTCATCGTTTAGGTGAATTTGCTCCGACTCGTAAGTTTGTTCGACATGGTGGCAGAATGCAGAAAGAATTAGAAATGAAAGCAAGAACACCAACTGGGGCCACAACAGATAAAACCAAGACAGATAAAAAATGATAAAACTTTTTAAAAACAAAGAGATATGGAAGTAAAAGCTTCTTTAAAATATTTGAGAATTAGTCCTAGGAAAACTCGTTTAGTCACTGAGTTGATAAAAGGATTGTCAGCTAAAGACGCTGAACAACAGTTGATTCACCTTCCTAAAAGAAGCAGTCAACCTGTTTTAGAATTGTTAAAATCAGCAATTGCTAATGCAGAGAATAATTTTCAGTTGAATAAAGACGATCTTTATGTAAAGATAGCCAGAGTGGATGAAGGTCCGTCTTTGAAAAGATGGCGTCCTCGAGCTCGAGGCGCAGCTTATACAATTAAAAAAAGAACCTCTCATGTCCATATTGTCTTAGATGAAATTAAAGGCAAGACTTTAACAAAGAAAGGAATAGATAAAGCAGAAAAAGATAAAAAGATTATTAAAGATCAAGAAAAAGAAACAAAGGGAACAAAAGAAATTAAAGAATCTAAAATCAAAAAATCTCAGTTTAAAAAAGCAGAAAAAAGAATAGAGAAAAAAGCATCTGAGGGAGCAATAGCAAAGAAAAAAGTTTTTCGTCGTAAAGCAATTTAAAAAAGAATTTAACATTTAGTTATGGGAAAGAAAATTAATCCAAAGTTTTATAGGTTAGGCTTGAATAAAGGATGGGAATCCCGATGGTTTAATTTGAAAGACGCAGCCAGATTATTAGAAGAAGATCATAAAATCAGAGAATTTATTTTTAAAAAAGCAAAGGCTAGCCGAATTGAGTCTATTATCATAGAAAGGAAAACTAAGGATATTAAAATTATTATTGCCACTGCCCGACCAGGTCTTTTAATAGGGCGTCAAGGACAAGGCATTGAAGCTTTGCAAAAAGGTCTTAAAAAGATTTTGAAAACTGATTTGAATATTAATATTTCCGTAGAAGAAGTGAGACACCCGGAAATTTCAGCTCAAGTGGTGGCTCAAAATATTGCTGAAGATATAGAAAAGAGAATGCCTTATCGGCGAGTGTTAAAGCAACAATTAAGCAAGATAATGCAGCATAAAAAAGTTTTTGGAGCTAAGATTATGGTTTCTGGTAGATTAGATGGAATAGAAATAGCTCGTAATGAATGGTTAAAACAAGGCACATTGCCTCTTTCTACTTTAAGAGCAGATATTGATTATGGAAAAGCTGAGGCTCATTGCACTTATGGTACGATTGGAATTAAGGTTTGGATTAATAAGGGAGAAAAGTTTTCTCAGTCAGAAGATAATAAGATTTAATTATTGAAATGCTATGTTAATGCCAAAAAAAGTAAAACATCGAAAGACGCACAAAGGACGAGGCAGATTCCGTCAAAGAGATACTCGAGGGATTCATATTACCTTTGGCAGTTTTGGTTTAAAGGCTTTAGAAGAAACTTGGCTTTCTTCACAGCAAATAGAATCAGCACGAAGGGCCATTGCTAGGTCTTTGCAAAAAGAAGGTAAGGTTTGGATGAGAGTGTTTCCAGATAAGCCGATAACTAGGAAATCTCCTGAAGTGCCTATGGGCGGGGGCAAAGGAGCAGTGGAATTTTATGTTTGTCCAGTAAAACCAGGAAGGATTCTTTTTGAAATAGATGGAGTTTCTTTTGCTAAAGCTAAAGAGGCTTTTCGTTTGGCTAATTCCAAGTTACCTATAAAAACATCTATTGTTAAGAAGTAATGAATTTTAAAACAAACAATGGTTAAAACTAAAGACTTACGTCAGAAATCAAACGAAGAGTTAAATCTATTACTCTCTGAATCTCAAAAGAAATTAAGAGAGTTGAGATTTAATTTAGCTAGCGGTAAGGTAAAGAATGTGCGTCTAGTGCGTGTTTTAAAAAAAGACATTGCTCGTATTTTAACTATTCTAAATGAAAAATCTCAAATTATAGATTAATTTTATGGAGAAAAATACAAATAAACCTAAAAGCAAGAAGAGAACTCTAAAAGGAGAGGTTGTTTCAAATAAAATGGAAAAGACTGTAGTGGTTAAAGTTTCAAGATTGAAATTGCATCCTAAGTATAAAAAACACTTTCAGGTTTTTAAGAATTTTAAAGCTCATGATGAGAAAAAACAATGTCAAATAGGTGATAAGGTAATTATAGAAGAAACAAGGCCGATCTCTAAAGATAAAAGATGGAAAGTCATCAATATTTTATAAAGTCAAAATGATTCAACCGCAAACAATTTTAAAGGTTATTGATAATAGTGGCGCTAAGATAGTTCGCTGTTTTAAAGTTTTAGGAGGTAGCAAGAGAAGATATGCTCAGATAGGTGATATTGTAGTGGCTTCGGTCCGGGTTGCTGAACCTCGAAAAGAGATAAAGAAAAAAGCAGTGGTCAAGGCTTTAATTGTGCGACAAAAAAAAGCTTTTCGTAGAAAAGATGGAAGCTATATCCGCTTTGATGAAAATGCAGCAGTTATTGTTAATGACAAGAAAGAGCCAGTAGGTAATCGTATTTTTGGACCAATTCCAAGAGAAATAAGAGAAAAAGGATTTACCAAAGTAGCGGCTTTAGCCCCAGAATTAGTATAGAAAATTATGAATATTAAAAAAGGAGATTTAGTAATAATAAAAAAAGGTAAAGATAGGGGAAAAACAGGAAAGATTATAAAAACCTTGCCTTCTGAAGATAAGGTTGTTGTTGAGTCTTTGAATTTGGTAAAAAAAATTCAAAGGGCAAAAAAAACAGGAGAAAAAGGTGAAATTATATCTGTGCCTCGTCCGATTGCCCGAGCTAATGTGATGTTGATTTGTCCTCATTGTAAAAAACCAACCCGGGTTAATTTTATAAAAGACGGCAAGAATAAGTATAGGATTTGTAAAAAATGCAATTCTAAAATAGCATAAATTTTATGAAATTTGATTATAAAAACCAATTTAATAAAACAGTAGTGCCAGAAATGAAAAAGAAGTTTAATCTGGCTAGTGATTTAGCCGTACCTAAGATTACCAAGGTTGTGGTTAATGTTGGCATTGGTCGTTTAACAATTGCCTCTAAAGATAATAAGGGGTTAGTTGAAAAAATTTCTGAAGTAATGGCAATGATTACTGGACAAAAACCATCAATAAGACCAGCTAGAAAATCAATTGCCAGTTTTAAACTTAGAGAAGGTATGCCCATAGGTTTAAAAGTCACCTTAAGAGGACAAAGAATGGAAGATTTTATATTCAGATTTATTAATTTGGTTTTGCCAAGAACAAGAGATTTCTGGGGTATTCCTTTAAAAAACATTGATGGACAAGGGAATTTAAGTTATGGTATTAGAGAATTTAGCGTTTTCCCAGAAACAGGGCAAATACAAAATGTTCCAATATTTGGTTTGGAAGTGACTTTTGTCACTAATGCAAAAAATAAAGAGCAAGCAATAGAATTATATAAATTATTAGGATTTCCTTTATTATGGCCAAAAAATCAGTAATCGCAAGATCAAGAAAAAAACCCAAATATTCTTCACGTAAGGTGAGGCGATGTTGGCGTTGCGGAAGGACCAGAGCCTATATGAGAGATTTTGGTCTTTGTCGCATTTGCTTTAGAGAGTTAGCCACTCAGGGAAAGATTCCTGGAGTTAAAAAATCCAGTTGGTAAATTTATTTTAATATCTTAATTCACTAATATATATGACAGATCCAATAGCTGATATGTTAACAAGGATTCGCAATGCCCAAGCGGTTAAAAAAACAACCGTTCTGGTTCCTTATTCTGAGATAAAGATGGAGATTCTTAAGGCTTTGCTAAAGCATGGATATATTCAAGGAATTGAGCAAGTAAAGAAAAAAACAAAAAACTCTCAATCAGGAATGGATAAGAAATTTATTGAAATTCAAATTAAGTATGATAAAGATGGTCAACCTAAAATCTCAGAAATAAAAAGAATTTCCAAGCCTTCTAAGAGGGTATATTTGAAATCAAAAGAGATTTGGCCTTTTAAAAAAGGACTGGGGATTAGGATTTTATCAACTTCTAAAGGAGTTTTAGCTGATTTGGAAGCAAAGAAATTAAAAATGGGAGGCGAAGTTTTATTAGAAATATGGTAATTTTATTTAATTGAATTTAAAACAATTATGTCTAGAATAGGTAAAAAACCAATTATTGTTCCAGAAACTGTTTCTCTGAGTTTGGAAAACAAAGAAATGAAAGCTAAGGGACCAAAAGGCGAAGATTCAATAAGTCTTAATGGTGATTTTAATACAGAAATAAAAGAAAATATGGTTTATATCACTCCGATTAAACAGCAAAAAGATACAGCTATAAGATGGGGTACTTTAAGATCAAGGATTGATAATTTAATCAAAGGGGTAGAAGAAGGATTTACCAAACAATTAGAAATTAATGGTGTTGGTTATCAGGCAAATATAGAAGGCAAAGATTTGAATTTAAAGTTAGGTTATAGTCATCCAATTATCATTCCTTTACCTGAAGATTTAGAAGTTAAAGTGGAAAAAAACATCATTACCATTAGTGGAATATCTAGAGAAAAGGTAGGTCAATTAGCCGCTTTGATTAAATCAAAAAGACCAGTAGAGCCGTATAAAGGTAAGGGTATTTATTATGTTGGAGAGAAAATCTTGAGAAAAGCTGGTAAGAAAGTTGTTGGTTCTGGAGAATAATTTTTTAAAATAAAATGACAACAAAGATTAAACAAAAACAAAGACAACAAAGACATAAAAAAGTCAGAGCAAAGATTAAAGGGACAAAAGAAAGACCTCGTCTTTGTGTTTTTAAATCAAATAGGCATATTTCAGCGCAGATTATTGATGATGAAAAAAGACAAACTCTTGTTTCAGTGATTGATTCTGAAATTAAAACCAAGGATAAAAGTAAAAAAACAGAAATAGCAGAAAAATTAGGTGAATTGATAGCGGAAAAAGCCAAGGCAAAAAAAATACAAAAAGTTGTTTTTGATAGAGCAGGGTATAGATATCAAGGTAGAGTAAAGGCTTTGGCAGAAAAAGCCAGAAAAGGAGGTTTAATATTTTAAATTACACATTATGGCATTTGTAAAAAAAAGACAATTTGATAAAAACAAGATGGAAGAGGTTGTTTTGGATATTGCTCGGGTGACCCGGGTTGTGGCTGGGGGTAAACGTTTGAGTTTTCGAGCTACAGTTGTAGTGGGTGATAAAGAAAAAAACCAAGTTGGGGTTGGCGTTGATAAAGGCAAAGATGTTTCTCAGGCAATACAAAAAGCAAGTACTAAAGCTAAAAAAAACTTGATTACAGTACCGATAGTTAATGAAACTATTCCTCATGAGATTACAGCCAAATACAAGGCAGCAAAGGTGATTATTAAACCAGCTAGGGAAGGAAAAGGGATTATTGCTGGTGGAGCAGCGAGAACTGTATTAAAACTGGCTAATGTGCCTAATGCGATTGCTAAGATTTTAGGCAATACTAGTAATGCGATTAATAATGCTCGGGCTACTATTTTAGCCTTGTCTAAATTAAAGAATCTGGAAAAAGAGAAAAAACCAATAGTAAAATCAGATAAAAACCATGCAAATACACCAGCTTAGTAGAATAAATACTAAATCTTCTCAGAAAAAGAAAAGAAGAGTTGGTCGTGGTGGTAAAAGAGGAGGTTATTCAGGCAAAGGGCAAAAAGGACAAAAATCCAGAGCTGGCGCTAAGATAAAACCTCAGATAAGAGAGATGATATTAAAATTTCCTAAAAAAAGAGGGGTTCATTTTAGCCCTTTAAAAGAATCTCCAGTTATTGTAAAATTAGAAAGTATAGTGACTCATTTTCCTCAAGGAGGAATAATTACTCCGGCAAAATTAGAAAAGGCAGGATTGCTTTTAAGAATGAAAAGCAAACAACAATTGGTTAAAATATTAGGCAGTATGCCTTTAACTCAAAGCTATACAATTAAAAATCTTTTAGTTTCCCAAAAAGCCAAAGAAGCCATAGAAAAGGCTGGAGGGAAAATTCAAAAATAAATACAATGTTTAAATTATTCTTATCTTTATTGCGCTCGCCTGATTTAAGAAAAAAAATATTAAATATTTTTCTTTTATTAGTGGTTTTTAGAATTATGGCAACAATTCCTTTGCCTAATGTAGATGTAAATCAATTACAACTTTTCTTAAGTTCAAATCAAATATTTGGTCTTTTTAATGTTTTTACCGGAGGCGCTTTTAAAAATATTTCCATAGCTTTATTAGGTATTAGTCCTTTTATTACCGCTTCAATTATCATGCAATTATTGACAATGATTTTTCCGAGTTTAAAAGAATTGTTTTATGAAGGCACAGAAAAAGAAAGGGCCAAATATATGCAATATTCTCGTTTGTTAACCATTCCTCTGGCAGCTGTTCAGGGATTTGGGTTTTTAAATTTATTAAATAGGCAGGGAGTTATTATTATCGCTAGTCCTTTGGATTTGATAAGGAGCTTGGTTATTATTATTACCGCTTCAGTGTTTTTGATGTGGATAGGGGAATTGATAACCGAACAAAAATTAGGTAATGGTATTTCTTTGATAATCTTTTCTGGGATTGTGATAGATTTTCCCAGGGAGATTTTACAAACTATTGTGACTGTTGATCCTTCTCGAATGCCAAATATGATTGCTTTTTTTGCCGTGGCTTTGATGATTATTATCGGTGTTGTTTTTATTTCTGGTGGTGAAAGAAGGATTCCAGTGAGTTATGCTAAACAGGTTAGGGGCACAAAGATATATGGCGGGGCTTCAACCTATTTGCCTTTGAAAATTAATCAGGCTGGAGTGATTCCAATTATTTTTGCCCTTTCCATATTGATGTTTCCTCAAATGATAAGTCAATTTCTGTCAGGTTCTCAAAATCCTTGGTTGTTGAAAATTGCTTTGCTTTTTAAGAATTTCAATCAAGGGTCATGGGTGTATTTATTGCTTTACTTTGGATTGGTTTTTCTTTTTACTTTTTTCTATACAATGGTTTCTTTTAATCCAGAATCTATAGCAGAGAATCTTCAGAAAAGAGGCGGCTTTGTTCCTGGTTATCGTCCTGGGAAAACCACAACTCAGTTTTTGATGAATACGAGTAATAAGATTACTTTGTTTGGCGCTGTTTTTCTAGGCATTATTGCTATTTTGCCAATATTAATGCAGCAATTTACTGGGATTACAACATTTGCCATAGGCGGGACTTCACTTCTAATCTTAGTGTCTGTGGCTATGGAAACCATGGATACAATGGAAGCACAATTAATAATGAGAGAATATGAAATCTCTTAATATTATCTTATTAGGGCGCTCAGGTAGCGGCAAAGGCACTCAGGCAGAGTTATTGCAAGATAAATATTCTTTAATTAATATTGATACAGGTGATATTCTTAGGGCTTTAGCTAAGAGAAAAGATCTATTTGGAGAAAATATTTCTAAGACAATTATTAAGGGTAAATTAGTTCCTTTGTGGTTAGTAACCTATTGTTGGTTGAATAAAATGCTCAGCTTGCCTTCTGATAAAGGAGTTATCTTTGAAGGCAGCCCTCGGGTTTTAGAAGAAGCCAAAATATTAGAAGAAACTTTATCTTGGTTTAGTAAACGGAAATTATTAGTTATCTATTTAAGAACTTCTGAAAAAGAGGTAACAAATAGATTGTTAAATCGAAGAATTTGTTCTAAATGTCATCGGGAATTTTCTTTAGCACTAAATCCTGGTTTAAAAAAATGCTCTCATTGTGGAGCTAAATTAATTCGTCGTCGTGATGATTATCCTCAGGCAATAAAAAACAGAATGGATTTTTTTAAAAAAAATATTATTCCAGTTATTAATTACTTTAAAAAGAAAAAGATGTTGATTGAGGTTGAAGGAGAAGGACTAATAATGGATATTCATGAGGAAATTGTTTCTAAGATAAAAAAGCATTTAAAATGAAAAAAGCCTCAGAGATAAGGATTTTGCGTGAAGGGGGTAGCAAATTGTCTAATATCTTGAATAAAGTGGCTAAGGCTGCTAAGCAAGGTGTAAGCGCAAAAGAATTGGATAAAATAGCCTATGATTCTATTATGAAGATAGGGGGCAAGCCCTCTTTTTTAAATTATCAACCAGAATTTGCTGAAAAGCCTTTTCCTAATAGTTTATGTGTTTCTGTTAATGAAACTATTGTTCATGGTATTCCAACAGAGAATATAATATTAAAACAAGGAGATATTGTGTCTCTTGATTTGGGCATGGAATACAAAGGATTATTTACTGATATGGCAATAACCATAGGCATAGGCAAGATAGAGCCTCAATATCGCAAACTTATACAAGTAACTAAAGAAGCTCTGGATAAAGGTATTAAAGCGGCAAAATTAGGCAATACCCTAGGGGATATTGGCTATGCAATCCAATCACATATTGAAAAAAAAGGTTTGGCAGTTATTAAAAACCTGGTTGGTCATGGAGTAGGGTATTTACCTCATGAAGATCCATCAGTTTTTAATTTTGGCTATCCAGGACAGGGTTTTAAATTAGAACAAGGATTGGTTATTGCTTTAGAGCCCATGGTAACTTTTAAAAGCGGAGAGATAAAAGAATTAAAAGATGGTAGTTTTGTAACTGTTAATGGACAAGTAGCTTGTCATTTTGAACATACAATAGCAATTACTAAAAAAGGACCATTGGTGATTACACAATAATCATTGACATTTTATTTAGAAAGTGGTAGTATATATGTATTGAACTTTGAAAATTTTAAAAAAGAGGTAAATGAAATGATAGATAAAGAAAGAAATGAAATTAAAGAAATAATCTACAAAAGAACAAAGTATGGAGGTGTTACCTTAGGAGAAGCGCAGAGATTGGCAGAAAAGATAGGTCTTCAGTCTGTGTGTGATGGTAACAAGAAAGAAGTAAGAGTTAGTTTGTGTTTGTTAAATAATAAATAATTAGAAAGGAGGTAGATATAATGATTAAGAGGATTTTTATGAAAATGTCTTCTGTAGCTGTCATTTTATTTTTTTTCTTGCCAGTTTTGTATAAAGCCTGGAATAAAGTAATTTTTTCTGTTGTTTCTCTTTATGAACAATTAGTAGATACTTTATTAAATCTTATTCAGCAAAATATCCTATATGGAGTTTTGATTCTATTTATCATGCTTGTTTTAATTTGGTGGATCCTTAGAGCTGAAAGTGAAGAAGAAAGGAGTGGAAGGGAGCAAGAAGAAGTAATACAAGAAATGAACAATAAAGAGATTTAACTCAATAAAACCCTAGCAATAATTTGTTAGGGTTTTTTATTTGATTAGATTTTTGGTATAATAATGGATAATGAATGAACTTTGGACTATTATTATAGCAGCTTCTCCAATAGTAGAATTAAGAGGAGCAATTCCTATGGCAATGGGAATTTTTAATTTTTCTTGGTCAAAAGCATTGTTTTTAAGCTTAATGGGTAATCTTTTACCTATTATTCCTTTATTATGGTTTTTAGATAAGTTATCAGGTTATTTAAGCGAACGATTTGTTTTTTTTAATAAATTCTTTACTTGGTTGTTTACAAGAACTAGAGAGAAAACAACTAATAGTTTTAATCGTTGGGGCAAATGGGCTTTGATTATTTTTGTGGCTATTCCTTTGCCTTTTACTGGAGTTTGGACTGGCTCAGCAGCAGCATTTCTTTTTGGAGTAGAATACAAACAAGCTTTTTGTTTAATTAGTTTGGGTGCTGCTTTAGCTGGAATAATAGTGACAATATTAACTTCATTAGGTATTAACTTTTTATTTTAAATCTTAATATGGCTAAATTAATTGTTTTTAATTTTAAAATGGCACCAGCTTCAATTATGGAAGCTAAGGAATTATTTAATATCTTTAATAAATATTCAAAAAAAATAAAAAATATTAAATTAATAGTAACGCCACCTTATATCTATTTAGCTGAAGCTAAGGAAAGAATAGGCTCTAAGTGTTATTTAGGCGCTCAAGACGCTTTTTGGTTTAATCGTTATGTGATTACTGGAGAGATTTCACCAAAGATGTTAAAATCATTAAAATCACAATATGTTATTTTGGGTCATTCTGAACGTCGAGAACATTTAAAAGAAACAGAAGAAATGATTAATGCTAAGGTAAAAGCTTGTTTACAAGATGGTTTAAAACCTATAGTTTGTATTGGGGAGAAAGAGAGAAAAAACAATGATTCAGCAGCTTCGTTTTCTGTTAAAAAAATTCTTTTTGAACAATTGAATAATATCTTTCAGGGAATTCAAATTGAAAAATCTTCAGATTTAGTTATTGCTTATGAGCCTGTTTGGGCTATTGGCACAGGAAAACAACAAGATTTGGTAGAGGTTCAAAAGATGATTGATTTAATCCGTTTTTGGCTAGCGCGTCGGTTTTCAGAGGATATAGCGAAAAATCTGCCAATTATTTATGGAGGTTCAGTTAATGCTCAGAATATTGTTTCTTTTTTGAAATTAAAAGAAAGCGCCGGTGTTTTGGTCGGTGGCGCCAGTACTAAAAAAAATGAATTAACAAAAATTCTTAATAAATTAATAAAATAAAAATATGGAATCAAAAAAATACGAAAAATTAATAACTGTTTTAACAGTTTTTATAATAATTCTTAGTTTGAGTGTTTTAACTTGGGGTTATTATAATTATCGCTTGGCTCAGAATATTATTAATCCTGAGAGAACAATTTCATTTTCTGCTGAGGGTAAGATTCTAGCCAAACCAGATATTGCGAAGATAGTGATTAGTGTTATCACTCAAGGAACAAAAGCAGAAACTGTTCAAGAGGAAAACAATAAGAAAATGACTGAGGCTATTGCTTTTATCAAGGAGCAGGGAATTGTCTCAGAAGATATCCAAACTTCCAGCTATAATTTAACTCCTCAATATGATTATGATTGGTGTCGTCGGGAGAATCCATTGATTTCTTATTCTTGTCCGCCAAAAATAGTAGGTTATGAATTAAATCAAAGCATTAGCACTAAAATTAGAGATTTTGATAAGATTAATACAATTATTGGTGGCTTAACAGAAAAAGGAGTTAATAGGATTTCCAATGTCAGTTTTGAAATTGATGAGCCTGAATCTTATAAAAATGAAGCAAGGATTCAAGCTTTAAACAAGATAGAAGAAAGGGCTAAGGTTTTAAGTGAAAAAACCAATCTTCGTTTAGGTAAAATTGTTAATATTATAGAGGGACAACCTATATATCCTGCATTTAGTTTAGATGTAAAAGCGATGAGTGGAGCAATGGAAGAAGGTAGAGAGATGGAAGCACCAATAGAAATAGGAACCAAAGAGGTAGTAATTAATTTAAACGTCACTTACGAAATAAAGTAAAATAGTCTTTATGTTTTTAAGGTCTTTAGATTCTGCTAAAATAGATCAGAAAAAAGTTTTATTAAGAGTGGATTTTAATGTTCCTTTTGATAAAGGTAAAATCTTAGATGATTTTCGTATTCTTAATGTTTTGCCAACGATTAAATGGTTAAAAGAAAAAAAGGCAGCTAAAATCATTTTAGTTTCTCATCTTGGTCAGCCCAATGGCAAGGATTTAAAATACAGTTTAAAACCAGTAGCTGATTATTTGGAAAAAACCATGAAGGAAAAAGTTTATTTCTTAACATTACCTATTGGCAATGAGCTTTTAAAAGAAATAGATAAATTACCTTTTGGTTCTGTCATTCTTTTGGAAAATATTCGTTTTTATAAAGAAGAGCAAGAAAATGATAAGAATTTTGCTAAAGATTTGGCTAAAATGGCAGATTGTTTTATAAATGAAGCTTTTTCTGTTTCTCATCGTCAGGTAGCTTCTTTATGTGCGATTACTGAATTTTTACCTTTTTATCCTGGTAAATTATTAGAAAAGGAAATATCTAATTTAGATAGGGTTAGTAAAAATCCAGCTAAGCCTTTAGTGGTGATTTTAGGTGGAGCTAAAATTAAAGATAAATTACCTTTGATTGAAAAGTTTTTAGTTAAGGCAGATTATATTCTCTTAGGAGGAGTGATGGCTAATACAATATTAAAAAGCCTTGATTTTTCTATTGGCCAGTCTTTGTTTGAGGAAATCACAGAAGAAATAAACTTATCAGGTTTTCAAGGAGCTGAATTAATTTTACCTGGTGATTTTGTAGTTTTAGACAAGGCTGGGAAAAAACAGAAAAGAGAATTAGGAAAAGTATTGGAAAAAGATAAGATTTTAGATATTGGGCCTATTGCGAGTCATACTTTTAGTAAGATTATCTCAAAGGCAAAAACTATTTTTTGGAATGGTCCGATGGGTAAATTTGAAGATAAAAGATTTAGAGATGGGACCAATGAGATAATAAAGGCTATAATTAAAAACAAAAATGCTTTTTCAGTAATTGGGGGTGGGGAAACAATGGCTAGTTTTAAAGAAGTTGAGCCAAATATTAAAACTTTAGAAACAACATCACAAATATTCTTTTCTACTGGAGGTGGTGCTAGTTTAGAATATCTAGCTGGAAAATCATTACCAGGGTTAAAAGCTTTAAGTAATAATAAATAATGATTGTTTTTTATCATCAAAATTGTCATGATGGGTTTGGTAGTGCTTGGGCAGTTTGGAAGAAATTCAAGAACAAAGCTCAGTATTTCTCTTTGAATTATCAAAGCCCTTTTCATCATTTAATAGAAAAAGATACAGTTTATTTTGTTGATATTGTGCCAGAAAGGAAAATCTTAGAAGATTTGATTAAAAAAGACAACAAGATTATTATCATTGATCATCATCAGAGTGCTAAAAACATATTAGATCTTAAGAAATTTGAAAATGTGGAAATAAATCTTAATATGAGGCGTTCAGCTTCAGTTTTGGTTTGGCAGTATTTTTTTCCAAAAAAAAGAATTCCAAAACTATTGCTCTATGTAGAAGATATGGATTTATGGAAATTCAAAATACCTTATACCCGAGAAGTTTTAGCCACAATTAATCTAAATGATATGGATTTTAAAAAATGGGATAAGATTGCCAAAGAATTAGAAGATAGAAAGGGAAGGAATAAATACATTCAAATTGGTAAGAAAATCATTGAATATCAAGATAATGTAATCAAAGAGATAATGCAAGAAGCCAAAGAAGTAAAATTTGAAAAACATAAGACTTTAGCAGTCAATTCTTCAATTTTAATATCTGAATTAGGTCATGCTTTGATTAAAAAAAAGCCACCAATGGCTATTGTTTGGTTTGAGGCCGGTGAAGATAAAAGAGTTTCTTTAAGATCTAATGGCAAGGTTGATGTTGCGAAGATAGCAGAAAAATATGGAGGTGGTGGCCATAAAAGAGCAGCTGGGTTTGCTTTGAAAAACAAAAAACCTTTACCTTGGAAAACTTAATTTTATTAATAATGAAAACAAAATTAGAGATATATACTGATGGAGGCGCTAGGAATAATCCTGGTCCAGCTGGCATTGGGGTGGTTATTGGTGATAAAGAATATGGAGAATATATAGGGGAAACCACAAACAATGTTGCTGAATACAAGGCGATTATTTTTGCTCTAAAAAAAACAAGACATTTATTAGGAAAATCAAAATTGAAAGATACTGAAGTGATCGTTAATTCTGATTCAGAATTAGCAGTAAATCAATTAAATGGAAAATTTAAGATTTTAGAAAAAGATTTACAACCTCTTTTTTTGGAGATTTGGAATTTAAAATTTGATTTTCCAAATTTACAATTCAAGCATATTCGTCGGGAAAAGAATCAACGAGCTGATTATTTGGTAAATCAAGCTATTAATAAACAACAAAATACTTTAAACATATGAAAACCGCCTCGTTTAACGAGGCAGTTTTCATCTATTAATTGAACTTATAAGCCGAATTCTGTACCCATTCCTTAAGGATTGGGCGGCAGCCATTTATCTAGCCTTAATGTCACCATTAAGGTCAAGCGGTCACTCCAAGCATAATGCTTGGCCCGGACCTTGCACCCAGCAAGGGTTTAGCCGTTTCACTCCTAAAATTGCTTTTAGGACTCCTCCTATAAGGAGGTTGTATTTTTTTCAAAACACAACGTCTCTGTTCGCACCTCTATTAAGCGTTAAACGCTTAACGACAGCTGTTAGCTGCTACCTTTTAACAACTAGGTAATTGTTGGTGTTCGGACTTTCCTCTGGAAATTATATTCCAGTAGCTGCCCGGTTCAATCTTTTATATTATAACCTCTTTTTTTGATTATTTCAAGTTTTTATAGTAAAATTTAATAATATAAAGATGAAATTGTTTAATAAAAATCTTTCTTTGTTTGTTAATATCCTCTTTGGAGGATTAATATTGTTATTAATAAGTTTGTTCTTTTATATTGCTTTGAAGGCTTTTCAAATTCAAGAAACAAATGAACAAATTCTTTCTTTGATTAGGGAAGAAAATTTACAAGAAGCAAATGATTTGATAGAAACAACAGCTTTGGCTCAAAAGAATAAGGATTATCAGTTTGTACAAAAATTTTCTTTTTTTCCTTTTGTAAAAGAAAAGATACAATTACAACAAGAATTGATATCTATTAAAGAATCTTTGGAGAAAATACAAGAAGGAGAGCTTTTAAAAGTTATGGCTCAGGAAAAAGAAAATGCTTTGTCTTTATTAAATGATTTAGATAGTTATTTTCTTAAATTAGAAAAATATGATTTATCTTTGGTTGCAGAAAAGAAACATGAAACAGAGAATTGGTTATCTTTTTTAGGTAAACAAAAAGAAAAGAATTATCTGATTTTGTTTCAAGATCCAGATATTCCTAGACCAGCTGGAGGTTTTATTGGCGCTTATGCCTATTTAACATTTAATGATGGTAAGATAACTCTTTTAGGTGATGACATATTTTCTTTAGAAGAAGTATTTTTAGATAAAATTATACCTCCTGATCCTTTTTTAAATATTGAAGATCGGTGGTTTTTTCATGATTCTAATTGGTTTTTTGACTTTCCTTTAACTGGTCAAAAAATCCTTTCTCTTTATTCAAAAACAGGAAAAAAACCTGATTTAGATGGTGTGATTGTTGTCAATATTCAAACAATAGAATCAGTTTTAGAAGCTACTGGTTCTTTAGGATTAATTAATGGTTTGTATTTGGATGATGATAATTTCCTTTCTTTTTACAAAACACAAGTTCAAGAAGCAGCTAAACCAGCTCCTTTGCGTTTGGAAAAGAATGTTTTGCCATTGTTTTTTGAAAAACTACAAGAACAATTAGCAGAATCTTCTTTAGAAACATTAGCTAAGGTATTGGATGTTTTAAAGAAGAATCTTAAAGAGAAGGAAATGCAGATTTATTTGATTGATGATAATTTGCAGTATTTTTTTGATGCTTATAACTGGACAGGAAAAGTTAAGGAGAGTAAGGATGATTATCTAGGGGTTAATATTAGTCTTTTAAAAAATGATTTTACAGAAGATAAAAGAGAAAAAAGAATTGAATTGAAAACAGAATTTGATATTAGTGGTGAGATAATAAATACACTTTTGATTGATGCTCCTGATTTTTTACCAGCAGATAGGTTATTGGAAAATTATTTGAAGATTTATTTACCTAAAGGAATACAAATCATTGAAGCTAAAGGTGGATTTTTAAAGGAAATAAAAAAAGCTAAATCAGATGATGTTTATGAAAAATTAGATTATCAAAAAGATAAAGATTTATTGTTATTAGAACAAAACAAGATTTTAGATAAAAAGAATGGAATTGAGATATATGAAGAAGGAGGAAAGACAGTGGTTAGTTCTTGGGCTCAATTGTCTTCAAAGCCTTTTTCTTTGGTTTATAAATTGCCTAAGAATTGGGGACAATTATCTGATTGGGAAATTGTAGTTCAAAAACAAAGTGGACAGAAAACTAAATTTTCTTTGGATTTGATTATGCCTGAACAAGAAAAGATTCCCATATCTCTTTTCTCTTTTGATGAATTTATTCTTTTAGATACTGATTTGGTATTGGATTTTAAATTTGAATTTTAAAAGAGTTAATTAATACAATGATTGCCCGTTTTCATAAAATATTAAATCATAAATCAGAAACAATCTTTGGGGCCGCAATGTTAACCAGTGGGTTGACTTTATTAGGTAGTTTCTTAGGTCTTTTAAGAAATGCTTTTTTAGCTAGTTATTTTGGCGCTTCTGGATATTTAGATATTTATTATGCTTCTTTTAGATTGCCAGATTTGATTTATAATATTTTTATTATGGGTGCTGTTTCAGTGGCTTTTATTCCTCTCTTTACTGAATATTGGGCTAAAAATAAAGAAGAGGCTTGGGAGTTTGCTAATGCGATTGTAATGTGCATTGGTGTTTTTATTGGAATTATTGCTATATTAGTAGCAATATTTGCTCGGCCTTTTCTTTCTCGGCTTTTAATTGGATTTAATGCTGAACAATTGAATTTGGCTATTATCTTAACTAGAATTATGATGATTCAACCCATATTTATGGGTATTTCTTCTGTGGTTTCTAGTGTTTTAAAAGTATTTAAATTGTTTTTATCCTGCGCCTTAGCTCCTTTATTGTATAATACAGGGATTATTATTGGTATTCTTGTTTTTAGTCCTAGAATGGGATTAAAAGGTTTGGCTTATGGAGTGGTTTTAGGCTCTTGTTTGCATTTGGCTATTCAAATTCCAGCTTTATTAACTACTGGGTATAAAATTAAGTTTGATTTTCTGGTTTTGAAAGAAAAAATGTCTAGTCTTAAGAATATGGTTTTTTTAATGATCCCTCGCTCTTTGAGCATTATTGCCAATCAGGTTTTTCTTTTAGGAGTGACTATTGTGGCCACAATGTTAAGAGAAGGAAGTTTGTCGGTTTTTAATTTTGCCAATGATATTCAAAATTTGCCTCAGACTGTATTTGCCTTGTCTTTTGCTGTGGCTGCTTTTCCTGTTTTGTCAAAATTGAAGATTGAGAAAAAAGAAAAAGAATTTACTAAAACTTCTTTGGAAACATTGACGCAGATATTTTTCTTTTTGATTCCGATTGCGATTTGGTTTATAGTTTTTCGGGAACCAATTATTCGTTTGTTATTAGGTTATGGAAAATTTGATTGGTATTCTACCAGTCAGACAATTAAAGTTTTTTCAATTTTATCTTTTGGAATGATTTTTCAAGGAGTTAATGCTTTATTATTAAGAATCTTTTTTGCTCAAAAAAATACTTTAAAGCCTTTTATTGCGGCAATTGTTTCATATGTCCTAGGGTTTTTATTATGTTATAAGTTTGGTTTGGTTTTTGGGGTTGAGGGATTAGCTCTGGCAGTTACTTTGACCTATTTCTTGTATTTTCTAATATTAGGAATTTTATTAAAACCAGGCCTTAATTCAGAATTATTAAAAGATTTTTACATTTCTTTATTAAAGATATTGTTTGTTTCTTTGATTAGTGGTTTGGTTGCTTCTTTGTTATTTAGTTTCTTAGGACAATATCTTTCTATGGAAAAAGTTGTTAATTTAGTGATTAATGCTGGAATTGCTTTTGTTGTTTCTTTGATTTGTTTTTTCTCTCTTAGTTATAAATTAAAGATTAAAGAGATAACTGAGGTAAGAAATATTCTTGTTCAAAAAGTGTTAAATAGAAACAAAGGATAAATGAATAATATTCGCAATTTTGTCATTATTGCTCATATTGACCATGGTAAATCTACTTTAGCTGATAGGTTTTTAGAATTAACAAAAACTGTTTCTGAGCATAAATTAGTTCCTCAATATTTAGATAGAATGGATTTGGAAAAAGAACATGGGATTACAATTAAAATGCAGCCAGTGCAGATGAAATATCAAGATTGTATTCTGAATTTAATTGATACGCCAGGGCATGTAGATTTTACTTATGAGGTTTCTCGGGCTTTGGCTGCTGTAGAAGGAGCAGTTCTTTTAGTAGATGGCACTCAAGGCATTCAAGCGCAAACGCTTTCTAATCTTGCCCTAGCACAACAACAAGGACTTAAAATTATTGGCGCTATCAATAAAATTGATATTGATATCTTTGATTTAGATGTGAAGAAAAAGGAATTGGCTGATTTATTAAAAATTGATGAAAAAGAAATTGTTTTATTATCAGCTAAAACTGGGGAAAATGTTGAATTTTTGCTTCAAAAGATAATTTCTGAAATTCCAAGTCCTAAGATTAAAGATGAAAAACCTTTTCGGGCTTTGATATTTGATTCTCATTATGATCCATATAAGGGCATTATTGCTTATTTAAGAGTGGTTGAAGGAGAGATTTCTAAAAATGATAAGCTTTACTTTGTAGCCAGTCAGGTTAAAGGTGAGGTATTAGATTTAGGATATTTTGCCCCTCAATTAGAATCAAAAGAAAAATTAAAATCAGGAGAAATAGGTTGGATAGCAACTGGATTAAAAGATTTGAATTTAGTTAGGGTTGGGGATACAGTGGCTAAATCAAAAGCTGAGCCTTTGCCTGGATATGAAGAACCAAAACCAATGGTCTTTGCTGGTTTTTATATGGCTAAAGGAAGAAAAGATTTAACTTTAGGAAAAGGAGAGCAGGATTTTGAGTATTTTCGTTATTCTTTATCCCAATTGAAATTAAATGATTCGGCTTTGTTTTTTACCCCAGAAAGTTCTGAGGCTTTGGGTCGAGGTTATCGTTTGGGCTTTTTAGGCATGTTGCATTTGCAAATTACCCAGGAAAGATTAAAAAAAGAATATGGTTTGGATTTAATTATCACTCAACCCACGGTGCCTTATAAAATCTTGTTAAGAAACAAGAAAGAAAAGATGATTACCAATCCTAGTGAATGGCCTGATTCAAGTGAAATCATTGGTTTTGAAGAACCTTGGGTAAAAATGGAAATTATTATTATTCCTCATTATTTATCTGCCGTGATGAAGTTAATTAATGATTCCCGAGGAAAAAACATTGAAACTTTTACTTTTTCTGAGAGATTGATTATTAAATGTGAGATTCCTTTAGAAGAAACCATTAAGGATTTTTATGATAATTTAAAATCTGTTTCTTCAGGTTATGCTTCAATGAGTTATGAAGTTATTGGATATGAACAGACAGAATTGGAAAAATTAGAAGTTGATTTGGCAGGGAAAACATTTGAAAGCTTGTCGAGAATAGTATTTAAGGATAAAATGGAAAGAGAGGCTAGGGGTTTGGCTTTGAAATTAAAAAAACTTTTACCGCGTCAGAACTATCCGATTGCTATTCAGATCAGGGGCTTGGGGAGAATTATTGCCAGAGAAACAATACCTGCTTTGAAAAAAGACGTTACCGGTAATCTTTATGGGGGTGACAGAACAAGGAAAATGAAGCTTTGGAAAAAACAGCAAAAAGGGAAAAAGAGATTATTAGAGCAAGCTGATTTGCAAATTCCTTCTGAGGTTTTTTTCAAAATATTTCCTTCCTCTCATTAATACAAAAAACAATGAAAAAATTCCTCTTAATTTTAATTAGTGTTTTTGTCATTTTTTTTCTTGCTAAACGCATTCCTGAAGAATGGCAACGACATCGTCTATTAACCAGTGAGGTGGAAAACTTAGAGATGAAAAAACAGGGTTTGTTAGAAGAAGAAGAAAGGTTGGGACAAGTATTAGAAACTGGAACTCAAGAAGAGATTTTAGAAAGAGAAGCGCGTTTAATGTTAGGGTATAAAAAAGAAGGAGAGCAAGTAGTTTTAGTTATTCCTTCAACTAATAACACAGAAGAAATAGCGACAACTAGTGAAAGAGAATTATCAGCTTCTATGAGTTTAGGCAATGATATAATTTCAAAATTCTCTCAATTTTGGCATAATTTAATAGAGAAAATAAAGAAATAGCGGGATTCGTATAATGGTAGTATGCAACCTTCCCAAGGTTGAGGCGCGAGTTCGATTCTCGTATCCCGCTCTGGTATCAAATTTTGTTTTTTACTCGATATTCTTTGTCCTTTTTGCGGACGAGCCGCTGAATTTAAGAAATTTTTAAAATTTTTACTTCCTGATTATTATTGACTATTCTAAATTAATTGTGTATCATTATTATAGATAAATAGATAAGTTGGTTAGTAACATAACCTTATATTAATAATAGTATTTTATGGCTACAAGGTTAAACGAAATTCCCAAAATAGCAAAAAACATCAAAAAAATAAGAAAGAAAAAGGATATTTCGCAAGATAAACTCTCGAAACTAGCTGAAGTTGCTTATAATACAATTATTAAGATTGAATCGGGGGCTATTCAAAACCCTACGATTGAAACTGTTCTAAAAATAGCAAGAGCTCTTGATGTTTCTTTAGATAAATTAGCCAAATAACAATTATGAAATTTGAAGACTTAATAAAACTTTACGAAGAAAAGAAAAAGCAATATAAAACAGATGCTTTTAGATATATTTCGGAATTATTAAGAGAGGCAAAAGAATTACACAAAAAAGATTGGCAAAAATCTCCAACACCTAATAAAGATCACGAGCAATCTTGGCGAGCATTTAAGGGTAAAAATTTAGAAAAACTTGTTGTTTACATTATCAAAGACGAAGTAGAAAGTTTGGGTCTGAGAATTATTGAAGGCAATACTTTAGAGAGAAAAAATAGCAATAACTTATCAGAAGAATTAAATCGTGTAAAAAGAAATCTTTTAATAGATTATGGAGAATTTGGCTCTCATTTACCTGATGTTGATATAATTATTTACGAACCGAAAAGCCGTGAAGTTATTGCTGTTCTTTCTAGCAAAGTGACGTTACGAGAAAGAATTGCACAAACCGGGTATTGGAAAATTAAGTTAAGCCAAGATAAAATTACAAAGCATATTAAGGTTTTTTTTGTAACGCCTGATGAAGATAAAACTTTAAGCATTAGAAAGCCAGCTAAGAAAGGTAGAGCAATAGTTGAAGTAGACACTGATGGAAGTTATGTTATGAGTGAGGAAGAAATAGAGGAAAGCAATAAAGTTAAAAAATTTGATAAATTTTTAGTTGATTTAAAGAATTTAGTCTATGCCAAAAGAAGCAATAAATAATAAAAAAGTAGTTCCGCTAATAGCAGCAAATCAACCGGAGGAAGAAAAGCCGCCTTTTGAAACAACTACCCTTTGGGATTTTCCAAGGCAAAGTTATGGTAAAAAACCAAAAGGAAATAACAAGTTTCAAGGTGTCACGCCGGCTTTTATTGTATGGAATATGATACAGAGATATACAAAGCCAGGTGATTTGGTGGTTGATCCAATGTGCGGAAGTGGGACAACAATTGACGTTTGTGAAGAAGAGGGGAGAAAAGTAATCGGTTATGATATAAACCCTCAGCATCCAAAAATCAAAAAAAATGATTCGCGTAAAATTCGCCTTGCTGATAATTCTGTAGATATGGTTTTTATAGATTCCCCTTATGGTGATAATGTTAGTTATTCTGATGAAGCTGCAGATATTGGAAAAATTTCTGCTGAAGACCCTAAATTTTATGAGGAAATGGAAAAAGTTGCTCAAGAAATTTACAGAATTTTGAAACCCGGTAAAGTATTAGGTTGGTTGATTGGTGATCAGTGGGTAAAAAGAAAATTTACGCCCGTTGGATTTAAAATTTACCAGATGTTAATTGATAATGTAAAATTTGAACCGATTGATTTAATTTGCGTAACAAGGAGAAATCAAAGTTCAAATACTAGAATTTGGCATTATCGGGCCCAAAAATTCAATTTCTTTTTGCGAGGATTTAAGTATTTAATTCTGGCAAAAAAACCAGAAGGGAATGATAACCGTAATACTGCCACAAAAGTAAAATGGCAGAAATATAAATAGATAATATTATGAGAAAATCACAAAAGAGAGGTTACAATTACGAAAAAGTAAAAGCCCGCCAGCGTGGTTATCCAAAAGGTGGGCCCGGTTCTCCTGACTATGTAAAAGGTGGAAGGAAAGGAGAAGTTAAACGATGGGCGCGACCAGTCGACAAGGGCACGCTTAATAAACTTGCTCTTAAGGGTATAAATGAAGTTGTGAGCAAGGAGGGATTTACTGAACCAGCAAAGGATTATGCGAAAAAAAAGAATATAAGATTGATTCAAGGCAAAAAAGTAGTTGTTAGAAAAAAATAAAATTTAAGTATGTTATTTGAGTGTCCATATTGTAAGGCCAAGTGTCAATTTTCTAAATTAGTAAATCAATGTTACTGCCAATCTGATAATTCATATCAGCAAGCTTGGGTTTGTTCAAATTGTAATGGAGTTATAGTTTCAAGGTTTACTCGTGAGCAAGATATACGTGATGCTCAAATTTTTCCTTTAGTAAAAATAAAACCAAAAATAAAAACTGATAAATTACCAGATAATATAAGAAATGATTATTTAGAGAGTTTAGAGAATTACAGCAATGGTTGTTATACTTCTTCAGTAATAATGTCCCGTCGTGTCATTCAGCAAAGTTGTATAGAAAAAGGAGCAAAAAAGGAAAATTTATTTGGCCAAATAGAGGAATTAAAAATAGATGATAATTTAAAAAAACTAGCCCATAAATTAAGATACTGGGGTAATAAAGGGGCGCATCCAGATATTTTACTTGGCGAAAAAATTGAGGAAAAAGATGCTAAAGTAGCGATTGATTTTACAGAAAAATTTTTGCAATATGTTTATGTAATCCCTAAAGAAATAGAGGAAATTGAAGGAGAAGTTGAAGAGAAAATAGAGTAATCAAGCAAAAAATAATTTTTTAATATTTAAAATGACGGGCGAACCTGCCGTAATTTTTGACGGAGTTCCTGTCTGCCTGCGATGCGGCATTCAGTCAAATTCGTTCAAAATAGGTTTGGATCTGGTCGTATAGATGCTCAAATTATTCTGCCACCACCAAGACATTTGTTTTTTTCATAGAAAACAGCAAATTGACCTGGACAAGGAGCAAGAATGGGTTTTGAGAATATTATCTTTAATTTGTTTTTTTGAGGAATTAACTTAGCAGAACAAGGTTTTTGTTGATAACGGATTTGAACCTGGGCTTTGATAGGTTTTTGAATTTTTTGTCCAGAAATTAATTGATAAGGATAAATGAAGATTTCTTTTTTTAAGAGGTCTTTTTTATTTTTAGTTACTAAAAGAACATTTCTTTTTTTATCAAAACCAGAGACAAAATATGGTCCATTAGAAAGCTTAATGCCTTTTCTTTGACCCAAGGTATAAAAATGCAATCCTTGATGTTGGGATAAAACATTGTTTTCCAAATTAGTGATTAATCCTTGTTTTTCCCCTATTTTTTCTTTAAGAAAAGGACAAAGGGATTGTCCAGCAATAAAACAGAAATCCTGACTTTCTTTTTTTTGAGAAAAGGTTTTTAATCCTTGTTTTTTAGCTATTTGATAAACTTGTTGTTTAGAATAATCACCTAAAGGAAAAATGATTTGTTTAAGCCATTTTTGAGGCAAAAGGCAAAGATCATAGGTTTGGTCTTTGGTTCTATCTTTGGCTCTAAATAATTCATATAATTTAGTTTTGGGATTTAATTTTAATTTAGCATAATGGCCAGTAGCAATATATTGAATTTTATGTTTTTTAGCCCAATTGATTAATTGTTTGAATTTAAAATTAGGATTGCAAACAACACAAGGATTAGGCGTTCTTAGGTTTTTCCATTCTTTTATAAAGTATTCAACAACTTCTTTTTCAAATTCTTTTTTAGCATCAATAGTATAAAAAGGAACATCTAATTTTTTACAAATATCAATGGCTGTTTTAAAAGATTGTTCTGATTGATAAATATTTTTTGAAAAAGCATTAGTGTTGTTTTGCCAAAGAGGTAATTTTAAAAAAACACCAATAGGTTGCCAGCCTTGTTGTTTTAATAAAATTAAAGCAATAGCAGAATCTATGCCACCTGATAAGCCGA
>JAQVJU010000005.1 GCA_028694995.1 Minisyncoccota bacterium | reverse complement strand
GGCTTTCAAAGGAAACAGTTGTTCTTTCTAGGATTGCTGAAGGCATTTGACTAGCTAAAAATCTAGCCCAGATAAGAGTGTATAAAGATAACTCATCTTTAGAAAGGTATTTTTTTATCTTATCAGGGGTGTGAAATGGATTAGTACAGCGGATAGCTTCATGAGCTTCTTGGGAAAGACGGGATCTTTTTTTAAAAATTCGTGGTTTATCTAAAGTATATTCTTTGCCTAAGTTTTGCTCTAGGAAACTATGAGCTGTTTTTAAAGCCAAGGGAGAGATATTAGTTGAATCAGTTCTCATGTAAGTGATTAAACCTTCTGATCCTTTGCCTAAATTCTTGCCTTCATAAAGAGCTTGAGCTAAATACATTGTTTTCTTAGCTGAAAAACGTAATGTTTGCCAGGCAGCTTGTTGCAAAGTGCTAGTGGTAAAAGGAGGCGATGGATGACGTTGAACATTTCGTTCTTTTATTTCTTGAACTTGAGCATTTGCATTTTTTAAATCTTTTTGTATTTTAATAACCTCTTTTTTAGATTTAATGCCAGGAGCAGTAATTAATTGGTCATTAATTTTATACAAATTTGCCTCAATAATTAAAGGCTTAGCTTTTTTATCTTTTAATTTAGAAAGAGAAACAATTATTGTGTAATACTTTTCTTCTTTAAAAGATTTTCTTTCTTTTTCTCTCTCAACAATTAATCTTAAGGCAGGTGATTGAACTCTACCTGCTGATAAACCCCGGAATATTTTTTTCCATAGAAAAGGAGATAATTTATATCCAACAAGTCGGTCCAGTATTCTCCTCGCTTGCTGGGCATTGACCAAATCTATATTAAGTAGACGTGGGTTTTTTAAAGCCTCTTCAATAGCGGGTTTTGTTATTTCATGAAAAGCAATTCTTTGTATTTTTTTATCATTTTCATCTTCTTTAAGATCTAAGGCTTGTATTAAATGATAAGCAATGGCTTCTCCTTCTCTGTCTTCATCTGTGGCCAAGATAATACCTTTAGCTTTTTTGCTAAGCTTTTTTAATTGATTAACGGTTTTCCTAGATTTAACAGGAATAATATATTGTGGATTAAAATTATTTTCCACCTCTATGCCTAATTTGGATTTAGGTAAATCACGGATATGACCATAACTGGCAACAACATCATAATCCTTGCCTAAAAAATTAGAAATTGTTTTTGCTTTTGCTGGTGATTCGACAATAACTAAATTCATATGCTTAATTTTTTAAATATTAGTATTTCTTTAAAAGAAAGATTAGACTTTTCTATTATTTTGTCAATAGTTAATTTTCTTCTAAAAAGAATAAATTATATTCATTAGGGTTTTTGTATTATTTTAGAAAAAGAGAATAGGTAAACTTTAATTCTTCTAAAATATCTTCTATTTGAGAAACTAATTTTGCTCCTTGTTTAATTAAATTATGAGAACCAACAGAGTTTTCATTTAAGATAGAGCCAGGAATGGCAAAAACTTCTCGGTTTTGCTCTAAGGCAAAGCGTGCAGTAATTAAAGCCCCGCTTCTTTCTGGAGCTTCAATAATAATTGTAGCTAAACAAAGTCCACTGATGATTCTATTACGCCAAGGAAAATAAGGCTTTAAAGGATAAGTATTTAATGAATACTCAGAAATTAAAGCACCATTTTTAGTTATTTGTTCAGCTAATTTTTGATTAGTTAAGGGAAAGATATTATTAATTCCTGATCCAAGGATAGCAACTGTTTTGCCTTGGTTTTTTAAAGCAGATTGATGAGCAATAGTATCAATGCCATAAGCTAGGCCGCTGACAATTACAAAATTGTATTTAATTAATTCTTGAACAATTTTTTCAGTAACTATTTTCCCATAAGAACTGATTTTCCTAGTGCCAACCACAGCTATCAAAGGCATTTTTTCAGGAATTTTACCTTTAATATAAAAGCCAAAAGGAGCTTGGGGAATTTCTTTTAATAATAAAGGAAATTCTTTATCTTTATTTAAAACAAAGTTAATTTGTTTTTCTTTTAAATATTGCCATTCTTTAAAAGGATTGATATTCTTTTTTAAAGAAGGATTTGGGTTATTCCAGATATCTTGTATTGATTTTCCAGAGGATAAAAGGGAAAATAATTCTAAGAAATTATTAGCAAAAGCCCTATTTAGGGCATTAAGGTAAATTTTATCTTTTTGGTGGGGCATATTATTTTATTATTATTTCTTTATATTCTATCTTTTATTTTTTATTTGGCAAGTTTTTATAGATTTGATATAATAAAAACTAATGGATGACTTTAAAAAGAGGTTAATTAATTTATCAGTTGTTTCTTTTATTATAATTCTGATTCTTGGGAGTTTGTTTTTTTATTTTCGGGTAGATATAATTAAGAGAGTAACTAAAATTAATGAAGTTAAAAAAGAATTAGTTGCTCGTGATGAGATTTTAAATAGAATTCATGAATTGGAACAAGAAGAAGTTCTTTCTTTGGTTTATCTAAATCAATTAAGAAATGCTTTACCCACAGAAAGCGAAATGGTACATTTTGAAGAAGTTTTGCAAGATTTAGCTAATAAAAATAATTTAATTTTGAGTTTTAGATTTGGTTCATTAAATGAGGCTAAAGGCTCAGAACCAAAAAGCTATAATTTTAATTTAATACTCTCGGGTTCAGTTTTCTCTATTTCAAAGTGGTTAACAGAATTAAAAAATTTAGTTTACCAAACTCAATTAGAACAAATAGAATTAACTCAAACAACAATTGAAGGTAATTATGATGTTAAGATTTTAGGGCGGGTTTATTTACGTTAAGATATATGGTTAATAATATTTTAAAGAAAAAATCAAAAAAAGAACTTTTGTTTTTTAGTATTAGTTTAATAATAATTTTCACCAGTGGATTATTAATTTTTTTTAGTTTGACATTCTTAATAAAAAATATTAATTTAGTATTACAAACCCTTACAAGAAATGATTCTGATTTACATTTCAATATTAATGATGCAAAACAATTATTTCCTTCTTTAGAAATTTCTAATTAAATTTTTTAGGGCACATAGTTCAGTGGTAGAACGCTATCCTGATAAGATAGAGGTCCTAGGTTCGATCCCTAGTGTGCCCACCATGCATTATTGGGCCCGTAGCTTAATTGGCAGAGCGCCTGTGTTGCATACAGGAGGTTGTCGGTTCGACTCCGATCGGGTCCACTTACAAAAAACTTATTTTAATCTTTTATTATTGACATGATATTTAATATAATTTAGAATAAATTAAAGATATATCTATAGAATACTTTAAGATTTCAAAAAGATATAGGCTTAAAATTTTAAAAACTTTTTATTATAAAAAATTATAAATAATTATTAAAATTATGAACAAAAAAATCTATATTTATTCAAATATATTAGCTTGGGGAATTGTTTTTCTTTTACTAGGTAGTTATATTTTTGCTTGGATAACACCAACACAAGATCCACCAAAAGGGAATGTTGTTTTGGAAGTAGGTGGAGGCGGGGAAGGAGATACCACTCCTTCAGGAAGTATAATTATGTATTCGGGGGCATGGAATTTTAATGGGACAGGATTAGGTACTGATACTTTATCTGGTTGGGCATTATGTAATGGTAATAATGGTACACCAAATTTAAGTGATAGATTTGTAATGGGTACAAATACTTCAACTAATCTAGCAACAACAGGGGGAGCAAATTCATATTCTTTAACAGAAGCGCAGTTACCTTCACACACGCACTCTTTTACCACAGGTAGTAGTGGTGCACATACTCATACTATAACAATCTCATCCGCTGGAGCTCATACTCATACATATGATAGGATAGAATATTATGCTGGGAATGTTACAGGAAGTGGAGGTCCATATTATGGATGGAAATCCCGAGTTTCCTCTAATACTGGTTCAAGTGGTGCACATACACACTCGGCTTCAAGTGGAAGCGCGGGAAGCCATACACACACTGGTACTACAGGTAGTAAAGGTTCTGGGGCATCTATAAGCAATACTCCTGCATTTATCCGACTTGCTTATATCATGAAAATTTAAAATAAAGTTTTTTGTGGAAGGTGGATCGTGTATATGTCTTAATATATTATAATTTTTTATACAAAACCAAAACTAAAATACCAATTATTCTAAAGCATTTTCTCAGTATTCATAGTCACTAAGATTTGATTTTGTTGTTAATAATTTTTTGTATAATTTTTTAAGTTTTAGAAAAAATAATCCCTTTTTAGAAGTGTGTTTATTGTAAAAAACTTTAATTCTTTAGGTTTTAAAAGTTTATTAATTAAGACTAAATCTTTTGCTTAGATCTTAGATATAGATTAATTAGTTTAGTTAATTTAAATTATATTGTTTTAAGTTTTTATGTTATAATAATTTGACTGTTATAAATTTAAATAATCTATGTTTATTCAAAAAAATAGATTAGATGGTGTGGTTGCTTTAATTACCGTCATTACCCTTGGTTCTCTTATTTTTATCATTAGCTTATCAACATCTATTATTACTTATTGGAGTATAAAAAATGTAGATGCCAATCGAAAAGGATTAATCGCTTATTATGCTGCTTATTCTGGAATTCAAGATGCGTTAATGAGATTAGAAAGAAATAAAGATTTTTCTGAGGAATATTATTTGAGCATTAATGATGTAGATGATGTTAGGGTTATAGTTTTGAATGCAGGCAATGGCGCAACTATTTATTCAGAGGCTACTATAGGACAAATATATAAGGGAATAGAAGCTGTAGCGAGCATAGAGTCTAGTGGATTAATAGGACTTACACACATTAAGGAGGTTGTATTGGCGAGTTACGGAGAACCCACCGCCACCACTACTACCACCACCACTACTACCACCACTACTACTACCACCACTACTACTACCACCACCACTACTACTACTACTACCACCACCACCACCACTACTACTACTACCACTACTACCACCACTACTACTACCATTCCGCCTCAAGGTGGATGTTGATAATCTAAATAAGATTTTATCTTTTTTAACTACAAATAAGAAGTTTTTTAGCTAACGGTGGTTGTGCATAGAGATACTATTAGTATTTTTATTTTATAGTTTCGAGGTGGCACCATAATTTTAAAGTGATTAAGTTGCGTGATTTTGGGTTATTAATACCCAATACCCTAAGTAAAAGAATTTTTTTTAATTTTTCTTGCTTGATTTAGATAAGTTTTATATAATAAAGATGGATAATAAAAAGGTCGAAAATTAAAATATAAATTAATAAAAATTAAATTTACAATATGTTTTATACTATAACACAAGCAAGTTCTGAAGCCTTGATTGAATTATGGAATAGTTTTATTCTCTTTTTACCTACTTTTTTCATAGGTTTAGTAGTTTTTATTGTTGGGTTAATTATTGGTAATGGAATAGCACAATTAGTTGAAAAAATAATTGATCTTTTAAAGATAGATCCAATTTTAGAAAAAATAGGGTTTAAGGTATTTACTGATAAGGCTAATATTCGATTAGATTCAGGATATTTTCTTGGTCAAATTACTAAATGGTTAATTATTCTTTCATTTTTAGTAGCGGCTTGTAACCTTTGGGGGTTATTTGCCGTAGGTGATTTTATTACTTCCATTGTTGTTTATCTGCCCAATGTTTTAGTTGCTGTTTTAATTCTTTTAGCCGCTATTATCTTAGGAGAATACTTTGCTAAATTTATTCAAGCTTCGGTTGCTGGTGCTGGATTAAAATATCAGAATTTCTTAGCTGCTATTTCTCGTTGGACATTTTTGGTATTTGGTATTATTGCTGCTTTATCTCAATTAAAAGTAGCTTCTTATATCGTTAATACTTTATTCACTGGTATAGTAGCTATGATCGCTATTGCCGGAGGATTGGCTTTTGGCCTAGGGGGTAAAGAAGCAGCTCAGGAATTATTAGGAAAAATTAAAAGAGAAATGGAATAAAATTAGAATTAGATAATAAAAAATGCTGCCATTTCTAGCAAACCAAAAATAATAATAATATTGTCAATATAACAAATAGAAAATATCTACCTGGAAATTTAATATCTTGAGGTAGTAGAAAGAATTTCTTCCAAACTTACTATTCCTTCTAATACTTTTAATATTCCATCTTGTTGTAAAGTAACCATCCCTTGTCTTTTAGCTTCAGCAAAAAGTTTCTCTTGTGAAGGTTGAGATAGTATTATCTGCTCTAATTCAGGAGTCATTTTCATCATTTCAAAGATAGCCACTCTTCCTATATATCCTTTATTATTACAAGTAGGACAACCTTTGGCCTTGTAAATATGATAAGGTTTTTGATAAGGTAACTTCTCTTTTACTTCCTTTGGTAAAGAAGATAAAGACTCTTCAATAATCTGTTGTTCTTTTTCTGTGGCTAAAACTTTTTTCTTGCATTCAGGGCACAAAGATCTTGCCAGACGGACTGTAAAGAACTAACTCCAATCACTACTCTCCCTAAGTGCTCTATTGAGAAATTTGAATTACCTAATCATGTTTGGACAAATGTTGATTACTTAGCATCATGGCGTGCTGATGAAAATTGTAAATGGGGTGAAATTACTTGTAAATTAGAAGAAGAAGATTACGGAGAGAATGAAATTTTTAGTGGTGATAATATCACAGTAGATCTTGGTGACCATACAAAACCTTTCCACATTAAAATTCTTGGTGTTTATGTATACCAATTAAAAGCCTGCTATGATAAAAACAAAGAGGAAACCTGTGACACTTGGAAAGATACTTTAGGCACAGGCAAAGATTACATAGAAGTTCAAGCTATTAACCTTCCAGCATGAGAAGAGATTAACCCTAGTGCTGTACTAAATAAGCTTCAAGGGTTTATTCAAAGATTATTACAAGTTTTAATAGTTTATTCTTGAGTTTAAATAGATAACAAGTATTAACATATTATAGTTCTAAAATATGCATGAGGATTAATTCTCGTGCATATTAATTTATGCTATAATTCTTCTATGAAAAAAATAGATATAATATTTTTTATTGCAATTTTTATTGTTTCTTGGTTTATTTTTGGCAGAATGACCCAATTTTCAAATATTTTTATTCGCTGGAGTTTTGGAGCCATACCTTTATTGCTTTTTATCCTTTATCCCATTTTTGTAGTTATTAAAAAGAAGGAGAAATTTTCAGAAATAGGGCTTACCTCTAGGAATTGGTTAAAGGCAATTATTTGGGGAGGGGGAATAGGATTAGTTATTATTATTTTGAATAAATATCTTATATTTAATCCCTCGTTGTCTTATTTTAATAGTTTGAGCCTTGGGATTATTTATTGGGGGTTTTTATCTTTTTCACAGGAAATTTTTTTTAGAGGATTTTTACAGAATAATTTAGAAACAAAATATGGTCATTGCCTAGGATTAATTTTAGCTTCTTTATTTTTTTCTTTATGGCATATAACAATTCGTTTTTCTCCATATTGGATGTCACTCATTTCATTATTAAAAGTTTTTTTAGTTGGGGTTTTGTGGGGGCTGTCTTTTCAAAAAACAAGGAATTTAATTGCTCCTTGTTTAGCTCATTTTTTGGTTGGGGTTTTTCTTAGTAGCTATTTTTAGTTTTTAAAAGTATTAATAATAACTTATAAAAAAAGCAATGGTAAAATTAATAAAAAGATGAATAATAAACATTGGCCAAAACGATTTACCTTGGTAAGCAACATATTCCAACCAGATGCCTAAAATTACGCAACTGATACTTTCCGCCTCTGGTTTACCAAGACGGAGTAAGGTAAAAGAGATCATTTGAATCAAAACACTGGTTTCTTTTAATTTATTTTTTAACCCGAACAAAAGGAATCCACAAAACAAATATTCACAGGCAAATAAAAGAGGAATAATTTTAAATAAAAAATTATAGTAATTAAAATTGGTATTATGGTATTGTTGCAAAGAAGGGTTAAAGGAATAAATATAAATCGAAGGAGTTTCTATAAGTAAGGTGATAATAATATATAAAAAAACCAAAGTTTAAAATTGCCAATTCTTAAACCAAAATCCAATAGGTTTTGATGAAGAATTAATATGGTAGTGGTTATAGGCAAAATAAAGTAATAAATAAATTGGCTTAAAGTGCGTGAAAAGATGAGGGTGTAATGTTGTTGAAAAAGAAGAAAAAGCGTTGCTGAGGCTAAAATAATAGTTACCTGAAAATTATTTTGTAAAAATAGTTTAAATTTTTCAGTTTCTTGCTTAAGTAGATTTAGCATAATAACCTTTTTCAAAGGGGTTCCTTATTTATTTTTATAAGGATTAAAATGCTTAATATCATAATAATTGATGAGGCAAATTGGGCATAGCTTAAAGTGCTGTACCATGTATTACCTTGAAAAATAAAGCCCGTATTATAACGGAAATATTCTATAAAAAACCTAGCAAATGATTGAATAATACTGCCTATAAAAAATAAAGAACCATCTCTCAGCTTAGTTTTGTTAGAATAAGAATAAAGGGATAAAAAGATAATAAAATAACTAAAAGCTTCATATAGTTGTGTGGGATGTCTAAGAAAATTATTTCTCAAAGACGGAAAATTTATGGTCCAGGGTACATTAGTAATTATTCCATAACAACACCCATGTAAAAAACAACCAATTCTTCCAATTGCATGACCTAATAATATTCCAAAGATAAGCGCATCCAACCATTTTTTTATGTTTTCTTTATTTATTCTTAAAAATATAATAAATACTAAAGTGCCTATTATAAAAGCTCCTTGCCAACTGAATCCCCCTTTCCAAAAACAAAATATTCTTAAAGGATCTTTGAGATACAAATGAAGATTTAATAAAACAGAACAAATACGAGCTCCTACAAAGCCACTAATGATTGTAACAATTGTTACATATTTAGCTTTTTTGACATTGAGATTTTTCCTTCCGACTTGTTTTAAAAAAACCATTCCTCCGATAGCAATACCTAAAACCATAAAAAACCAATAGGATCCTATTCTGTAATTATTAAATTGAAATAAAACTGGATACATTTTTTTGTGCCTAGGGTGGGACTTGAACCCACAAGACCTTGCGGCCAATAGATTTTGAGTCTATCGCGTATGCCAATTCCGCCACCTAGGCAATTTAGTATTTAGTATACATTACTTAATATTTAGAATTCAAGGTTTATTAAAAACTTTTGTTTTGTTATAATAAAAATAGGATTTTAAATTTTATTCTATAATATTGTATAGATGTCAGAAATTATTGCTATCTGTAATCAAAAAGGAGGAGTAGGAAAAACAACCACGATTATTAATTTAGGTGCTTATTTATCTGCTTTTGGAAAAAAAGTCTTATTGATAGATTTTGATGCTCAATCTAATACTACTTCTGGTTTAGAAGGTAAAGAAGTAGCTCAAGAATTATTAGGAAAAATCAAAAGAGAAATGGAGTAAAAATAAAGAAAGGTTAGGTAATAAAAAATTCACGACATTTGTTGTCGTGAATTTTATTTGTTTTATAAAAAACGCTGTCGCCTCTGGCAAGCCAAAAACGACAGCATTGTCAGTATAGCAAATTTAAAATCCTTGTCAAGTCCTTTGGGGATAACTAAAGAAGAGGGGTTGACTTTTAAAAAATAATGCTTATAATATAAAGGCAGAATAACATGATGATTAATATAAAAAAGCACAGGAAAAAAGGAAGTGGTTAACCAGCCATTTTTGGTTGTATCTGGCCACCACTTCTTGGTGGCTTTTTTAGTCCAGAATTTCTGTTTGAA
>JAQVJU010000003.1 GCA_028694995.1 Minisyncoccota bacterium | reverse complement strand
AGATATAGTCTATACTACTAGTGATAGTGGAGTAATATGCACCCTATCCTGGGGCTGGAGAAAACATACCTTCTCTCCCTAATGGAAACATTAGGGTAATAAACGAACTCAAAACGGTGAAGGCCTTATTTATGCAAAAGGTTAACGCCGTGGGAAAGGAATATTCTGAAGCCAAATGAGTTTGCTTTTAAACACTAATAAAAGCAGCTCATTTAGCAGATTCTTTGTCTCGGTTTAACGTTCGATCCCAAAATCGACGTAAAAACTTTGTTTCAATGATCGAAGAATATTTCTCCCCTAACGACTGAGCTAATTTCTTTGGGGAATGAAGCGAGATAGAAAATAATTCTATAATAATATA
This sequence comes from Minisyncoccota bacterium, assembly GCA_028694995.1. Classification (GTDB taxonomy): domain Bacteria; phylum Patescibacteriota; class Minisyncoccia; order UBA6257; family UBA6257; genus JAQTTC01. Next base: position 43,406 of record JAQVJU010000003.1, on the reverse strand, counting down.
GAAACTTAGTTCTATAACACGGTTCGCATCTAAATTCTTAGTGGAGACATTAAGAACAAGATGAAGGAATAGTCTGATACCTATAGTAATATAGGAAAACAATAGTGAGGTCCCAAGGGTTTGGCTGTTCGCCAATTAAAAGGGTACGCGAGCTGGGTTCAGACCGTCAATTTGGCGGCCTAGAAGAGTAATCTTCTAAGGAAAAAGTTGACTCATATAGATGAAATCCTATTACATAATTGTATTTTAACCTGTCGTGTGGTAGGACAATATCTAGGGAAGTTTAATTTTTTTACATTAAAAAAGTTATAACCCCTTAGAGACTTCTCTGGTGTTATGCCAGAGGGATGGAAGAGATTTTCTTTTCCATAATACGTCAACCGCCTAATAAATATTAGGATGATGGTATAGTCCATACATAAAGTAATTTATGAATATATGCGTGAGACAGGTTGGTCTCTATCTGCTGTGGGCGTTCGATACTTGAGGGGAGCTGATCGCAGTACGAGAGGACCCGATTGGACGAACCTCTGGTGTACCGGTTGTCCTACCAAGGGCATTGCCGGGTAGCTAAGTTCGGAAGGGATAAGTGCTGAAAGCATCTAAGCACGAAGCCCACCCTAAGATTAGGTATCGTGTTCTCGTCTTTGACGAGAAGAGAGGTCCCTAGAAGACGACTAGGTCCGCATTAGCGGCTTAACTTTCTGGTTTCGGCTGGGAAGTTAGGGATAGGCTCCAAGTGGAAGTTTGGTAACAAATTAAGCTGAGGAGTACTAATTGATCAAAGCAACTTTCCTATCTTTAGCGAAAAGAATTTTTTAAAAATATTAAATCTCCCGGTGATTTAGTTTGGTAGGCTCTACCTGTTCTCATTCCGAACACAGAAGTAAAAATGCCAAACGCCGATGATACTCCTTTTGGGGGAAAGTAGGTTTTGCCGGGGGTTTTTTATTTTCTCTGGAAAATTATTAAGTTTTCATGTTATAATAAAAAACATGAATAAAAGGATAATAAAACAAATAATAATTGCTTTAATAACCTTAGGAATTTTTTCTCTTATTGGTGGAGGTATTTATTTAGTTCATCGTCCAGAAGCCACTTGTTTTGATGGTGTTCAAAACCAAGGCGAAGAAGGGATTGATTGTGGCGGCCCTTGTATCTCTTGTGAATTAAAATATGACCCGCCAATTTTTGTTTCTGAGGATCCCATAATACTTATTAATGAGAATAATAGGATTGATGTTTTGTTTAAGCTTATAAACCTAAGTGAAGATTGGGGAGCAAAACATCTGTCTTATAAAGTAATTTTCAAAGGTGATAATGAAGCTAAACAGGAGTTTATAAAATCTGGTTTTATCTTACCTCATGAAACTAGGTATTTTTTAGCTTCTAATCTTGTTCTTGGTTTTCAACCAACAAATGTTGATATTGAAATTATTAAAGAAGAAGTTAATTGGGCTCAACCACCTGAAGGAGTTAATTTAGATTTAGGAGATCCTTTTATTTCCAGTAGTGTTAAGATGGTAAAACCAGAAACAATATCAGGCATGGCTTATAATGTTTATACTTTTACTAAAACCTTGGTACCAGGAATGGAAGATGCTGAAGTTTTTAATCTTCAGAAAGTACTTAGCCTAGATCCTACGGTGTATTCAGCTGGAGAAATTACTGGCTATTATGGAAAATTAACAGAAGCTGCAGTAATGAAATTTCAAAAGAAATATGGTATTAGGGTTACTGGTGAAGTTGGTCCTCAAACTAGAGCTAAATTACATGAACTTTATGGACCTCAAGGTAGTCAGAAATTCACCTATATTTTTACTCTTAACTTGAAAAAAGGAGATAAAGGAGATGAGGTTTTGAATTTGCAAAAAGCTTTGTTATTAGACTCTACAGTTTCTCCTATTGGTTCAATTACTGGTAATTTTGATTCAATTACAGAAAAAGCTTTAGAAGATTTTCAATTAAAGCATGGATTAAGTGTTACTGGAGAAGTAGATGCTAATACCAGAGCTAAATTAAATGAAATCTTTGGTAATTCTCAAGGCTCAGTTCAATTGCCAACAGATCAATTTGAAGCTTATGAAGCTAGTTTAGAAGTGAAAGGTGATATTTTTAATGAAACCCCTTATAACTGGCGCCAAGGAGAGATATTGGTGATTTTATGCGATAAAGATAAAAAGCCCATTTCTGTTGGAATGACTGTGTTAGAAGGTATTCACTCTAAACAAACCCAATCTTTTGTTATACGATGGCGAGAAGAATTACCTGAGGGAATTACCATTTGTGAAAAACCAGTTATTAATATCAATATCTTAGAAGAAGAAAACGCTTTCTTAATGCCTTAGTATGTTTAAATCTGATTCTGTTTTATTTCTAGCCTTATTTATTTTAATTACCTTAGGGCTGTTGGTTCTTTGGAGCATTTCTTTCCAAGACCAGCCTTCTTTTTTATCTGTTAAAAAACAATTAATATTCTTAGGTATTAGTATTGGTTTTTTTATTGTTTTTTCTTTATTAGATTGGCGTATTTTTAATAATTCTTCTTTAATTCTTTTTTTATATTTCTTATCTCTGGGTTTATTGGTTTTAGTTTTATTTATTGGTGATAAAAGCTCTGGTTCTGCTGGTTGGTTTAATTTTGGATTTTTTAGTTTTCAACCTGTAGAAGTGGCTAAAATTGCTTTGCTTTTGGTTTTGGCTAAATATTTATCTTCTCGTCATTTGGAAATTTGGCAATGGCAACATCTTTTAGTATCTGGGTTTTTTGCTTTAATTCCTTTTTGTTTAACAGCTATTCAGCCAGATTTAGGTGGCGCTTTAAGTTTTTTTATCATTTGGTTAGGTTTGGTGCTTATTAGTGGTATTAGGATTAAACAAATTATTCTTTTATTAATTGTTTTCTCTTTGGTGGGTGGTTTGGCTTGGGGGTTTTTATTAGAACCATATCAGCGCTCAAGAATCCTTAGTTTTTTAAACCCAGAAGAGGATTTATTAGGCGCTGGGTATAATCGGGAACAAGCTCTAATTGCTATTGGCTCTGGAGGTATTTTTGGTAAAGGACTGGGTTGGGGTTCTCAAACTCATTTGAGGTTTTTGCCTTTATCTAAAACTGATTTTATCTTTGCTTCTTTAGCTGAATCCTTAGGTTTATTAGGGGTTTCTATTCTTTTAATTTGTTTTATTGTTGTGTTTCAACGTTTAATTGTTTGGGCTAATATTTTTTCTTATAACTTTTGTAAACTTTTTACTGTTGGTTTTACAATTAAGTTGTTGTTTGGGGTTTTTGTTAATTTAGGCATGAATTTAGGCTTATTGCCTATTATTGGCATTGCCTTACCTTTTATTTCCATGGGTGGCTCTCATCTATTAGCTGAATTTATTGGTTTGGGAATAATCAACAGTATGATTCTCCATCAAGCTTAATATTTTTTTATGTATAAACATCTGATAAAAATTATAATATTTATTATTGTCAGCCTGAGTGTTTTGTTTTTTTATCATTCAATCAGTCAGCCTCTTTCTTGTGAAACAAATTGTAATTTTACAATTACTAAAGGAGAAAATTTAAGAAATATTGCTAGTCGTTTGGAAATGGAAAACTTCATTTCTTCTTCCATGATCTTTCAAATCTATTTTAAACTTAAAGGAGGGGAAAGAGATATTAAGGCTGGAGATTATTGTTTTGATCTGCCAGTATCTATAAAAGATGTTTACAATATTATTACTAGCAAGCAATCAGCGCAAAACAATCATTTCTTAATTGCTGAGGGAGAAACTCTTTTAGAAATAGAAGAAAATTTAAAAGAAAAAGGATTAATCGATAAAGATTCTTCTTTGAAAAAATGGCAATTAAGGGATTTTTTTGATTTATTAGGCATTAATGAATCACAACCAATTAATTTTGGTATTTTTTCTAAAATGTCTCCTGATGTTTCTTTAGAAGGGTTTTTATATCCTGATTCTTATCATTTGCCCCAAGGATTAACAGAAAAAGAAATTCTTTCTATTTTTATTAAGAATTTTGTTTCTAAGGTTTATAATGACCTAAGTAAGGCAATAGAAACTAATTTATCTTTAAATATTAATGGGAAAACAAGAGATTTTTATAATATTTTAATTATGGCTTCTTTATTAGAAAAAGAAGTTTTATGTTTTGAAGAAAAACAGATGGTCGCTGATATATTATGGCGGAGATTAGATGATGAATTTTTACTTCAGGTAGATGCCACTATTTGTTATGCTCAATATGAATCATTTAAAAAATGTTCTTTAAATCGTGATTTGTTTAAATTAGATTCTCCTTATAACACTTATCTGTATAAAGGATTACCACCAACGCCAATTAATAATCCAGGTATAGAATCATTAAAAGCTGTTTTGCAACCCAAAGCAAATAATTATTGGTATTATTTAACTGATAGAAGCACTGGTAATACTATTTTTTCAGAGAATTATGATGATCATCTAGAAGCTAGGGAAAAGTATTTTTAAAGAATTCTATCTCTTGACACGGTGCCATAAACTATATAAAATGGATAGTATATGGAAACATATAATTTAGCAATAATTACTAAAAAGCTGTATAAATCAAATAATAAGTTTTTTACTCTTCAACAACTGAGTGATGTTTTAAATATTAAGAAATCATCTTTATTTAAAATAATTCAGAAATTATTAGCAGCTAATATTCTTACAAAAATAGAAAAGAATAAGTATTTTTTAACAGACAGCCAGATTAGTGATTTTGCTTTGGCTAATTATCTTTATCAGCCTTCATATATTTCTCTGGAAAGTGCTTTGAATTTCTATGGTATTCTTTCTCAATTTCCTTATGAAATTACTAGCATAACTACTAAAAAGCCTAAAGAGAAAATTTTTGAAAATCAGATTTTTACTTATCGGAAACTCAAAAAAGAATTATATTTTGGTTATCAAAAGATAGAGGATTATCTTATTGCTTATCCAGAAAAAGCTCTTCTTGATCAGCTTTATCTATATGCTAAAGGGTTAAAATCCATTAATCTGGATGAATATAAATTAGATTCTTTAAATGTTTCTAGAATTAGGAAATATCTTAAAAATTATCCTTTAACCAAACAATTTGATAAGGCAGTATTATTATTAAATAAATATCTTTCTTAATCATTTATGATTACTCGAGAACAGGTTTTAGAAATATCAAAAAAGAAAAAGATTAATGAAACAGTTATTTTTCGTGAATATCTGCAGCTTTTGTTTTTGAATAAATTGTATTCTTATCCGAAAAGTCAGAATGTTTTTTTTAAAGGGGGGACAGCGATACATTTAATTTATAAAGCTCCTCGTTTTTCAGAAGACTTAGATTTTACTGTTAATATGCCTGAGAAAGATTTTTTGTCTTTTATTTTAAATGTTTTTGAAGATATTAAAAAAGAAGAATCTTTGCAATTTAAGGAAAGAAAAACTATCTCTGGAAAAAGGTTTTTGATTACAGCTTCAATTCCTGATTTGTCTTATAAAATTTTTATCAATTTAGATTTTTCTTTTAGAGAAAAAGCATTAAGACCAGAAAAAACTATTATAAAAATAGAAGATTATCCATTGCTTTTTACCAATTATGTTATTCATCTTTCTAAAGAAGAAATATTCGCAGAAAAAATAAGAGCCTTGATGACTAGAAAAAAAGGAAGAGATTTGTATGATTTATGGTATCTGATTGATTTAGGAGTAAATTTTGAAGAATCCTTGGTAAAAGAGAAATTAAAGTATTATCAGATAAAAAGCATTAATCATTCTCAAATAATAGAAAGATTAGATAGTTTTACAGAAAAGGAATTTATTAATGATTTACGACCTTTTGTCCCTTTTACAGAACGAGAAAAATTACCTCAATTCTATCAATATCTTAAAGATTATCTAAAAAAATACTTAGGCTAAGAGATAGTTGTTTTAATGCTCATTAAATATTCTTAAAAGGAAATATTCATAGCTATATTAAGTTAATATGAAAGTTTTTATTATTTTAGGCACTCGTCCAGAGATTATAAAAATGTCTCCGGTTATCAGAGCTTGTGAGAAAAACAAGGTAAATTTTGCTATTTTACACACTAATCAGCATTATTCTCAGAATTTAGATAAAATATTCTTTAAAGAATTAAATTTACCTCAACCAAAATACAATTTAAATGTTGGTTCTGGTACTCATGCTGAACAAACAGCTAAAATCCTTGTTAATATAGAGAAAATTTTATTAAAAGAAAAACCAGATATTGTTTTAGTTCAAGGAGATACCAATACAGTTTTAGCTGGCGCTTTGGCTGCTGCTAAAATCCATATTAAAGTAGGTCATATTGAAGCTGGATTAAGATCTTATTTCAGAGAAATGCCAGAAGAAATTAATAGAATTTTAGCTGACCATTGTTCAGATTTACTTTTTGCGCCAACAAAAAAAGCAAAAGAAATTCTTTTAAAAGAAGGTATTTCTAATAAAAATATATTTGTTACTGGTAATACAATAGTAGATGCTGTTTTTCAAAATATGAAATTAGCTGAACAAAAATCAAAAATTTTAAAAGAATTAAATCTTCAAAAAAATCAATATTTTCTAATAACAGCTCATCGAGCTGAAAATGTTGATAATCAAGAGAGGTTAAAAGGAATTTTAAAAGGTATAGAAATGATTAATAAGGAGTTTTCTTTACCTATTATTTATCCTATTCATCCTAGAACAAGGAAAATGTTAAAAGAATTTAAATTATCAATTCCTAAAAATATTAAATTAATAGAACCTTTAGGTTATTTAGATTTTCTTCTGCTTCAAAAAAATGCTAAACTAATTTTAACTGATTCTGGAGGTATTCAAGAAGAAGCTTGTATTATGAAAGTGCCTTGTATTACCTTAAGAGACAATACAGAAAGACCAGAAACCTTAATAGTTAAAAGTAATATTTTAGCAGGTACTAATCCTGAAAAAATATTAAAATCAGCTAAAAAAATACTCAATTCTAAAAGACAATGGAAAAATCCATTTGGAGATGGTTTAGCTGGAGAAAAGATTGTTGAGATTATTAAAAAAAGTATTAAATGATTTATGCTTAAGGATAAACTTCCTCAAACTTTTAATCATATTTTTTCTACCTTTTCTAGCCGCATTATTGCTGCTTTTTTAGCTTTAATTACTGGCATTATAATAGCTAGGATTTTAGGACCTGAAATTAAAGGGTATTTATCAGTTATCACTTTGGTAGGAAGTATTTGTTATCTATTAGGAGCTTTAGGAATTAACTCTTTTAATACTTATTTAGCAGCTAAGGATAAGAGTAAGGTTGCAGATTTATTCGTTAATTCTTTTTGGTTTAGTTTAGTTATAAGCTTAATTTGCTTAATTTTAATTTTTATTCTGTATTTAATATATCCTTTAGTTTTTCATAATATTCCTATTGCACATTTATTTCTTTATTTATTTTCTCTTCCCTTTCTTTTTTTCTATAGCATTAGCATTCCTATCTTAGCGGGACAACAAAAGTTCCGTATTTATAATTTTTTTACGATTTTTTATCCTGTTCTTGATATTATTTTTATTAGCTTTTTTTTAGTTCTACATTTATTCAATTTAAAATATTTAGTAGCCGCATATTTTTTAACAAATATTACGAGTGGGATTTTGGCCTTTATCTTAATTAAGCCGAAATCATTTGTTTTGTTTAGATTTGATACAGAACTTTTTAAACAAGCTCTAAACTATGGTTTTAAAATTTATTTAGCTGGAATTTTTTCGTTTTTAATTATAAAAGCTGATTTATATATGGTTAATCTCTTGAGAGGCGCCACTGAAGCTGGATTGTATTCTTTAGTTGCTTCTTTTAGCGATACGTTTTTTCTTCTGCCATACTCTATCGCTTTTATAATCTTACCAAAAGCAATAAAACTAGAAAGCGATAAAAAGGTTTATTTTATTGCCAAATATTTTTCTTATACATTTTATCTTTCTTTGGTTTTGTCTTTAGGTTTTTTTTGTTTTATTAAACCAATAGTTTTATTACTATATGGTGCATCATTTTTGCCGTCAGCAGAAATAATTTTGATTATTCTCCCTGGACTTATTTTTTGGTCATTGGTGACAATATTAGGTCAATATTTTGCAGCTACATCTTATAATATTAAAATAATTATTGGCTGGTTATTTGGCTTTCTATTAAATATAGCTTTAAATTTTATATATATTCCTCAGATGGGGATGAAAGGTGCTGCTATTTCATCAGTAATCAGTTATTTCTTGATTTTTATTTATATCTTTATTCTCTTTAAAAAAGAAACGAAGATATCTTTAAGAGAAATGTTTCGATTTCCTTTAGAAGATATAAAGCAATTCTTAAATCCCAGGAATATTTTAAATAAATAATTTTAAAATGATTAAATAAATGGAAAATTTAGATAATAAAAGAAAAATATTTTTAAAGAAATTTGAAAAAAGGTATAAAAAGTTTGAAAAATTTTCAAAATATTCTGGGCGTGGTTTTTCTAATAGAATTAAAAGATTATTCTATGCACCACATATATACATTCCGTATATTTTTCATAAATTATTATCATTTAAGTATATTAAAAACAAAACCACATTATTTTGGGGGAAAGAGATTAATTTTGATGTAAATGATTTAGATTCTTATTTCCTTCATCTAAGTGGTTTATTGTTGGGAGAAGGTAAACTAACCAAATTCTTTATCAAAACTTTAAAAGGAGATGATGTTTTTTATGATATTGGGGCAAATCATGGTTTTTATACTTATTTATCTTTAGAGTTTTGTAAAGAAGTTCATAGTTTTGAGCCTTTACCAATTGTGTTTAAGCCTCTACAGAAAAATTTGGTAAAAACCGATAATGTTTTTTTAAATAATGTTGCTGTTACCAATACAAACAAGCAAAGAAACATGTATTTATCTACAAGCTCTGGTACAAGCACCATTAATAAAGATGTCCTGGCCTTTGCCTCATGTAAATATTCTCACACAATAAAAGTTAATGCCATTACTTTAGATGAGTATATTTCAAATCATTCTAAGCCTACCGTAATTAAAATAGACATAGAAGGGAGTGAGAGTTTATTAATTAAAGGTGATTTGCAATTCTTAAAAAATAATTCACCTATTATAGCAATGGAAGTTTGGTCAGGAGATCCTGGTAAGAATATTTCAATGAAAGCTGTTGAAGGACTAAGGAATTTAGGGTTTCAACCACACTGTCTTAATACGAATGGAGAGATTTATAAGATAAAAAGGGATTTATCTAAATCATCTAGACAATGTACTGAAATGTTAATTTTTAAGAAATAAGCAAAATACAAATAATCGCCAACAAAACTAAATATATGAAAAACCAGTTATCTAATAATAAAGAAATTACAATACTATTCGGTGGTGATTTCTATTGTAAAAATATTCCAAAAATTGATAAAAAAGTTATAGAAATTTTTAATCAGGCAGATTATTCCATGGTTAATTTAGAAGCACCTATTCTTAATAATAAATCTCAATTTAACAAACGTTTAAAATCAGGACCTAGTATATACCAAAAAGAAGAAATTATAGAAATATTAAAACAACTTAAGATACAACATGTGGGGGGGGCAAATAACCATATCATGGATTTCGGAATAAAAGGGATTCAATCTACGACAAGTGCTTTAGATAAAAATAATATTTTTTATGCTGGTTTTGGTATTAATCCAGAGAAAATAAGATCCCCTTTGGTATTAAAAAACACAAAAATTCAGATATTGTGTTTAGGAGAAGAGGAATTTGGGGCTAGTAAAAAAAATAGCCCAGGGCATTATTCTGTATACGGAGAAGAAGTACTGGATCAAATAAAACACTTAAAGAGTTCTGATAAATTTATTATCATTTTTGCCCATGGTGGAGGGGAAGAGATTCCTTTGCCTTCAAGCTATATACGAGATAGGTTTCAACAATTTATTGATAATGGGGCTGATTTAGTTCTCGGTCATCACCCTCATGTTCCTCAGGGCTATGAAAGATATAAAGATAAGTTAATTTTTTATAGTCTTGGCAATTTCATTCATTCTTCTTATAACGAAAGTATAGGAATTTTATTAAAAGTAGTAATTTTTAATTCTAAAGTTAAAAGTTTTGAGATTATACCAATAAAAACTCGGCGCCATATGATCGACATAGGTAATTATTCAGAGCTAGATGATTATATAAATTTATCTAATAAGATTTTACAAAATAATTTATTGCGAGAGAGCGTACTCCAAGAGCAAGCTGAGTACATGTTTACTTCTTATTATCGATATTATTTAAAAAATATTTTTTCTTTTAAAAGAAGTTTAAAAAGTTTATTAAAGCGTTGTGCTGGAATAGGTAAAATGTTTGGAGAATTAGAAAGTAATTTTCTCTTGCTGCTTCTATTGAGGAATAAATCACATAGAGAATTTATAGAAACAGCATTAAAAATTCGAACAAAAGAAATAAAAGACTTAAGAAGTAATGTTTCTGAGGATTATTTTCGAGAATTAATAAACTACATTAATAAATTTATAGGGAAATCATGATATAATTAATATAAAAAGTTATGATAAAAGCTATTTTAGAAACAATAAAAAGGTATTTGCCTGAAAAATTAAAGTTTTATCTTTATCTGGTGAAGAAACAAAATTTTTTTACTTATTTTAAAATTAAGTCCCAAATTAAGAAAAATATAAATATTCGTCTTTTGATAGGATATGAAGGAAAAAAAGAAGGATGGTTTTCCTTAGGATTTAGTAAGCAAAATGACATTTATCTTAATAAAAAAATAAAGAAGATAAAAATTTGTGTGCCTGATAATTCCATTACTGAGATTTATATGGACGATTTTTTAAGAAGGCTAGACAGTGAACAGGTAGGTTTTTATTTTAGAGAGATTTTTAGGGTATTAAAGCCGAATGGTTTGTTTAGAATTAAATATCTAGATGTTGATAAGACAATAAGTATGTTTATAAAAAATCCTTCCTATTTTATAAATGAGCAATTTTGGAATAAAAAAACAATCAATGGTGAGCTTGCTCCTTTAAACATTTTAAGTAATTTATTATTTCAAAAAGAGTCAAAGCATTTATTAAACACAGATACGGTGATTTCTCTTTTAAAGCAATATAAGTTTGATATTGCTCAAATAAAAGATGATAAAGAACTTTTTTCTATTATAGAGTCTAAAAAACCTGAAAATGTTTCTGATCGAGTAAATACTAGAATATTTAAAACCTCAGAAGATAAAAAAGACATTCCAATTTATTTATACAATTGCGATTCCTTAAGTATTTTAGAAAAATTTAAAAATATTGATTTAGGCAAACTACAGGGAAGAAATTTTGCCTCTGTTATTGGAAGTTTATTCTTTATTAATTTGTTACCTTACTTAAGGCCAAAAAAAATTTATTTATTTGATGTCAATGTATATCAAGTTAGATATATGAAGGTTTTTGTGGAAATAGTAAAGCATTCCAATAATTTCCAAGAATTTTTGGAAAATTTGTTTAGTAGGAAATATCAAGCTGATATATCCAAATTTCTCAAATCTCCTTTTGATAAAACTATTTATAACAAAAACCTAGAGAGGACAGAAGACAGGGAAATATTTAAATTAACCATAGAAAAGATTGCTCACGGGGAATATGTTTTATTAGATGGTGTATACCCATCCCTAAGGATAGCAGATAATTCTTTATGTCAGCATATTTTAATTATGCAACAAGAATTATTCATTCCCGGACCCGAAGCTAATATTATGGTGTTACAAGAAGGGTTTTTTGAACATTTTGATTATATAAAAGAAAAATTAATAAAAGATACTATTATAGAAATAGGGTGTTTGGAAGATTTTAAAACAGTAGATTTTGTTCAACAAAGTAATGGTATTTTATATGTTAGTAATATAGGAGAAGATGATTGGTTGCATGAAGATCTTATGGACCAAGATTTAGAAACGCTTTTGTTTCAATCAAAGCTACTAAAATACCCAAAAGCAATCAAAGAACAAATAGAAAATAGCTTTAAAGGTTTTCATAAATTTATTCAAGAAATAAATCATAACTTTTGGATAATAGATAGCAGGGGTAATATTTTTAATTCCCAAGAATTATTAAAAGAAAGATCTGATTCCCATCAATGGTTATGGCAAAAAGTACAGTCTCTTATAGTGGGAAATAAAACAATAGAGTTGATACATACTAAGAAAAATATATGGGGCTTTAAAGAGCATTTAACTACAGTAAATATTAATGATTATTTCAAACATTTACCTGAAGAAGGATTTTCTACAATTATATTTCATATGGTTTTGAGTAATCATATAAGTATTGAGACTTTTATAAAAGCTTTAAAAGTTGCCTCTAGAAGATGCAAGAGAATAATAATATTAGAACACGATAAAGATAGTCTTAATTTTGGAGTTCATTCAGGGCATCAAATCATTAATTTAAACAATTTATTAAGGGTTTTAAGATTAGTGCCAGAGATAGAAAAAAGTGAAATAACCATACATTGGAGTGGATCTTCTTATCGTAAAGATGAAAGAATATATGGAGTCAAGGCAAATTTTAATAGAAATGTTATTATAACAATAGATTTATAGGTCTGATCTATTGTTAAAAATTAATTTAAATAATAATTATATATGAAATTATCTCTTAGAAAATTTTTAAAAAAATATGAAACTCATCGCATAGATGTAGCAGTTTCTTTTTTGGAAAAAGGCAATAATTTACTTGATGTTGGCTGCGCAGATAGTTTGTTAATATTTAAAGCTAGAGAGAAATTTAATAAACTTTATGGAATAGATATAGATGCTAATAATATAAAAAAAGCTCAAGACTTTGCCTTAAAAAATTCTTGTAGCGATCAATGTGAATTTTCTGTAGTAGATGCAAATAAGAAAATGGATTTTGAGGATAATTTTTTTGACTGTGTAACCATAATAGGTGTGATATCTAATCTTAATAATCCATTTGCTGTTATGAAAGAGGTAAAAAGAATAATAAAAAAAGATGGAGTTTTAATAATTCATGTGGGTAATTTGGCTTATATTAAGCACAGGATTAGATTGCTTTTAGGGCAATTGCCCATGACGAGTGCTCCTTATAATTTTGAAAATTGGGAAAATCTAGGCTGGGACAGAGGGGTATTACACTATTTTACTCACAGTACCATAAAGTGGTTATTAGAATTAAATGGTTTTAAGATAGAAAAGATGTCAAATTCGGGTTTATTTGCGAAACTAAGAAGTTGGTGGCCATCTTTGTTATGTGGAGATATAATTCTTAAAGCCAGAAATATAAAATGAGTGGGATTAACAAAAAAGCTAAAAAAAGGGATATTGCAATTATTGGTACTGGTTATGTAGGGTTGATAACCGGTGTTTGTTTTGCTTCTTTAGGTCATAATATTATCTGTGTTGATAAAGATAAAAATAAAATAGCTCTTTTAAATAATGGTCAAATTCCTATATATGAACCAGGATTAGATAAGATTTTAAAAAAACACAGGAAAAATATTTTATTTACCACAGACTCTAAAAAAGCCATTGAAGAATCAGGAATTATTTTTATTGCAGTTAATACCCCTACTGGAAAAAGAGGTGAAATTGATATGAAATATTTCAAAGCAGCCATAAGGGAAATTGCAACACAGATAGAAGAATATAAAATTATAGTTAATAAAAGCACGGTCCCTGTCGGAACTGGAGAATGGGTACAAAAAGAAATAAAAAAATATTACCAAGGTAATTTTTCTGTAGTGTCTAACCCTGAATTTTTAAGAGAAGGATCAGCTTTAAAAGATTTTTTAAAACCAGACAGGATTATTATCGGAGCAGAGGATAATAAGAGCAAAAAGATAATGTTGGAGATTTATTCAAAAATAGAAGCACCTCTGTTAGTAGTTGATATTAAAAGTGCTGAATTAATAAAATATGCAGCCAATGCTTTCTTAGCTACAAAAATTTCTTTTATTAACGAAATAGCAAATCTTTGTGAAAAAATAAATGGAGATGTTGTTAAAGTAGCAGAAGGAATTGGTCTTGATAAAAGAATTGGACCAAAATTCCTAAATGCTGGCATTGGTTATGGAGGCTCTTGTTTTCCAAAGGATGTTAGAGGATTGGATTCAATAGGAAAGGAATATAAATATAATTTTAATATTATTAAGGCGGTAATGTTAGTCAATCAAAAACAGCAAGAAAGATTTGTGAGAAAAATTAAAAAGATTTTAAATAAAATAAAAGGTAATAGAATAGGGGTTTGGGGTCTTTCTTTTAAGCCAAATACTGATGATGTTAGAAAATCTCCAGCCATAGCTATTATAAAAGAGCTTCAGAAAAATATTAATTATAAAATTCAAGCATATGATCCTATTGCCATAGAAAATGCAAAGAAAGAAATTCCTTTTAAAAATATAAAATATAGTAAAAATGCCTATGAAGCAGCAAAAAATGCTGATATTTTAATTTTGATTACTGATTGGTCTGAATTTTCTAAAATTAATATGCAAAGAGTAAAGAAATCAATGCGTCAATATTATATTCTAGATGGCAGAAATCAATTAAACCCAGAAAATATTAAAAAATTGGGATTTTATTATGAGGGAATAGGTAGAAAATAATAAACAAAAATGAAAAAAAAAGTTATTTTATTAACAAATATTATTACGCCTTATACAATTCCTCTTTTAAATTATATTAGCCAGAGAGGAAATTTTAATCTTAAAGTTTTAGCTTTGGCAGAAAAAGAAAAAAATAGAGAATGGAAGTTGAGCAAAAGAGAAATTAAATTTAATTACAAGATTATCCCAGGTTTTAATTTCTTTTTTTACGGAAAGAAAAAAGAAAAATCAATCCATATAAATTTTGGCGTTATATTGTCACTTATAAAAAATAATCCAGATATAGTAATAATTTCCGGTTATGATACTTTAGCTTATTGGCAGGCGTTTTTTTACTGTAAAATTTTAAGAAAAAAATGTATTCTTTGGAACGGAACAACGCTTTTCAGCACAGGAAACCCACAAGGATTTAAAGGATTTCTAAAGAAATTTATTATAAGAAGAGCAGATAGATTTATAGCCTATGGGACAAAAGCGAAAGAATATTTAGAATATTTTGGAGCGAAACCAGAAAATATTTTTATTAGTATCAATACGGTTGATGTAAGTTATTTTAAGGATAAAGTTAAAGAATTCAAGTCCTTGCCAGAATTTTTACAAGAAAAACAACAATCTACCAAAATGACTATCTTATATGTGGGTCAATTAATTAAAAGAAAAGGAGCTGAAGAAGTATTAAAGGCTTTGAATGTTTTAAATGATTCAGATATTAATTTTATAATTGTGGGAAGCGGCCCAGAAAAAGAGAATTTAAAAAACTTTTGTACAAAAAACAACCTAAAAAATGTGATTTTTGAAGGATTTCGTCAACAAGATGAATTGCCAAAATACTATGCTTTAGCAGATGTTTTTATTTTGCCTTCTTTAGAAGAAGTTTGGGGGTTGGTTGTTAACGAGGCGTTGGCAAGTGGGCTTTATGTATTATGTTCTAAATATGCGGGGGCAACTTATGATTTAATCAGTAAAGATAATGGGATGATTTTTGATCCAAATAATATTGAAGAAATAGCTAAAAACATCCAAAAATGTAAAACAAATATTTTATTACTGAGACAAAAAAAAGAACAGATAAGCAAATGGATGGTAGAAAACTTTAATATTGAACAAAGCGGAAAAAGTATTCTCTTGGCTATAAATTTTTAATTTTCAATTATGTTGTATAATTTCTGCACACTTTTTGACAAAAATTATTTCTATAAAGGCTTGGCTTTATATAATTCTCTAAAGCGTAATTGTGATGATTTTAAGTTATTTATTTTATGTATGGATGATATAACATATAACTTACTAAAAAGAATGGCTTTAGAAAAAATTCAATTAATTACTTTAAAAGAATTTGAAGATGAAGATCTTTTGGAAGCTAAAAAAAATAGAACTTGGGCTGAATATTGCTGGACTTGTACTGCCTCATTGATTTTGTTCCTTTTTAAAAAATATCCTGAGTTAGAAATAATGACCTATTTAGACGCTGATTTATATTTCTTTAATGATCCTAAGCCTTTTTTTGATGAATTTAATAACAGTTCTATATTTATAACAAAAAATAATCTTGCACCAGAATACAAAAGGTTGTCTGTTTATGGAAAATATAGTGTTCAATTTAATATATTTAGAAATAATGAGGATTCTTTAAAAGCTTTAAATTGGTGGCGTAAAAAAACAATTAATTGGTGTCGTAGTAGGAGTAGAAATTTATTTCATTTCATGCAAAAGAAAAAACAAAATATGCAAGGAGGGGATCAAATATATTTGGAAAATTGGCCTCTAAAGTTTAAAAATGTTCAAGTTCTTAAAAACGAAAAGCTTTGTCTAGCTCCATTTAATATATCTCAATATCCAATTTTTTTGAAAAATAATACAATTCATATAGAAGACTCTGTATTAATATTTTATCATTTTCATAGCTTTGAAATTAATGAAAAAAATAATTTTACCCTGGCAGATGGTGCTTATAAAATAACTAAAAAGGTTCGTGAATTGATTTATTTTCCCTATATTAACGAAATCAAGAATATTATGAAAGAGGTTAAAGAAATTGAACCTGATTTTAATTATGGTATAATAAAGAAAAGTTTTAAACAAAAAACCTTATATTTAATGAAAAAAACCTTATATAGTTTTTATCGTTTAAGGTTAAAATTAGAAAAAAATAAGATATATGAAAGGAGTAATTTTAGCAGGGGGTTTTGGGACAAGGATGCATCCCGTAACCAAAGCCATAAATAAGCACTTAATGCCAGTTTATAATAAACCAGTTATTTATTACGGAATTGAGAAATTAGTTCAAGCTGGGATAGACAAAATAATAATAATTACTTCCCCTCACCATTTGGAAGGTTTTGTTGATTTATTAGGCTCAGGCCAAGATTTCATTTCTATAAATACTGGCAGGCAAATTCAAATTGTTTATGGTATTCAGAATAAACCATCAGGAACTGCAGATGGTTTATGGATTGCCAAGGATTATATCGGAAATGATAATTGTGTTTTGTATTTAGGAGATAATATTTTTGAAGATAATATTAGTAAACATATTAAAAATTTTAAAGAAGGAGCTATTGTTTTCTTGAAGCGGGTGCCAGATCCAAAAAGATTTGGAATAGCAACTATAGATAAAAATAATATGATAATAGACATAAAGGAGAAGCCTCAAAATCCAAAATCCAATTTAGCAGTTATCGGGCTTTATGTTTATGACAATACTGTTTTTAAAAAAATGATAGGGCAGCCCATGTCTCCAAGAGGGGAATTTGAAATAACCTATATCAATAATTTATATATTAAGGAGAAAAGCCTTCAGGCAGTAGAATTAACAAAGAAGTGGTTTGATGTTGGTGACTTTAAAGATTTATTAGAAGCTTCTAAATTTTATGGCAATAAATATAAATAAAACAAAAAAAAAGCTAAAAACTAAAAACAGTTTTTTAATTCCCATTTCTTCTGTGGATGAAGGCAGTCGAGGGACGTTATTTTTTTGTGAGGCAATGAAGCAAATTCCTTTTCTGATAAAAAGAGTTTTTTGGATTTATAAAGTTTCTCCAAAAAGACTTAGGGGGGCACATGCTCGTAAGAAGACCGAATTAGTTTTGTTTTGCATCCAAGGATCAATAAAGATAGAACTGGATGATGGGTACAATAAAGATAATGTTATCTTGAATAAACCCAACATTGGTATTTTTTTAGGAAGATTACTTTGGCATAAAATGTATGATTTTAAAAAGAATACGATTTTACTAGCATTAGCTTCTAGTTTATATAACGAAGCTGATATGATCAGGGATTATACTAATTTTAAAAAATTAATTAATAAATAAATGATTTTATTTAATGATTTGAAAAAAAAATATCTTTATTTGCAAAAAGAAATAGATAATGCTTGTAAAAAAGTTTTGAGATCTGGTAGATATATATTAGAGAAAGAAACAGAAGGTTTTGAAAAAAAATTTGCCCAATATTTAGGAGCTAAATATTGCGCTGGAGTGGGTAATGGTTTAGAGGCTTTGCAGATAGCTTTAATGGCTTTAAATATAAAAGAAGGAGATGAAGTTATTACCACCCCTTATTCAATGGCAGCTAGTACATTAGCCATTAAAATGGTAGGAGCTATACCTGTTTTTGTTGATATAGATAATTATTTTCATATAGATGCTGATAAAATAGAAGAAAAAATTACTTCACGCACAAAAGCTATTTTACCAGTGCATTTATTTGGGCAAATGGCAGAAATGGAAAAAATAAAAAAAATAGCTAAGAGACATAATCTTTTCCTAGTCGAAGACGCAGCACAAGCTCATGGTGCAAGATATAAAGATAAAAAAGCAGGTACCTTTGGTGATATTGGTTGTTTTAGTTTTTATCCGACTAAAAATTTAGGTACCTTTGGAGACGGAGGAGCGATAGTTACAAATAATAAAAAATTATATGAAAAATGCAAAATGATAAGAAATTATGGTCAAAAAAATCGCTACGAACATGAATTATGTGGTTTAAATAGTAGATTAGATGAAATACATGCAGCCATTCTTTCAGTAGATTTAAAATATCTTAACAAATTTAATTTAATAAGAAAAAATTTAGCCAAAATTTATTCTTTAAAATTAAAGAACATTAAAGAGATTAAATTACCAGAAATCAGAATACATGCAGATCATATTTTTCATGCCTTTACTATAGAAGTAGAAAGAAGGCAAGATTTAATAAGTTTTTTGGCAAAAAATAAAATCCCGACTTTTATTTATTACCCAATACCCATTCATAAACAAAAATGTTTTTCAGGGTTTAATCATCTGGATTTTCCTATAACGGAGAAAAAATCTAAAAAAGTTTTATCTTTGCCCATTCATCCATTCTTAGAAAGCAAAGATATAGCTTATATTTCTCAAAAAATTGCGAAATTTTATGAAGTATAAAAAAATTATTTTGGTAACTGGAGGTGCGGGATCTATCGGAAGTAATTTTTTAAATAGGTTTGTTCCAAAATATAAAAATTATTTTTTTATTAACCTAGATATTCTTAATTATGCTGCTAATTTAGATAATATTAAAGTGAATAAGAATAAAAACTATCAATTTGAAAAAGTTGATATTAGGGACATTAAAAAATTGGAAAAAGTATTCAATAAATATCATCCAACCGATATTATACATTTTGCCGCTGAGGTGCATGTGGATTTTAGTATTATTAATCCATTAATTTTTGTAGAAACTAATATAAATGGCACACATAACTTATTAATATTGGCTAAGGCATATTCTATAAATCGTTTTCATCAAATTTCTACAGATGAGGTGTATGGTCAACTCTATGGCAAAAAAGGTAAGTTTAAAGAAAGTGATAATTTAAACCCAAACAATCCTTACAGTGCCTCTAAGGCAGCAGCTGATTTGTTAGTTAGTGCTTATCATAAAACTTTCAACTTAGAGACAATAATAACGAGGAGTTCTAATAATTATGGACCACATCAAGACAAAACGAAATTTATTCCTAAATTTATTACAAACTTACTGGATAATAAAAAAGTACCTTTGTATGGCAAAGGTGAAAATATTAGAGATTGGATTTATATAGAAGATAATATAGAGGCTATAGATTTAGTGTTCCACAAGGGAAAATCAGGTGAAGTTTATAACATTGGAGGGCAATGTGAAAAAACCAATATAGAAGTTACCAAAATTTTATTAAAATTACTTCACAAAGATGAGAGTTATATAGAATATGTTTCTGATAGGCCAGGACATGATTTCCGTTATGCCCTAGATACAAGCAAAATCTACAAAGAATTGGGGTGGAAACCCAAGTATATTTTTGAAAGAGGAATCAAGAAAACGATTGAATTTTATAAAAAACAAAAATAAAAAAATCAGTAATAAATTGATAGATGTTGTGTTTAAAGTATTGTATAGAATATTATAATTCTAATCATTGATATTTATGAAAATACATACAGGTAAAAAATGGCAAAACGGTTTTTTAGATTATTATTGTAGCAAGAAAGAATATAGAATTCAGGTTTTAGCTTGGAAGAATTTGGAAAAAATAGAAGGTGCCTACTATATCAGACCTAAGAGTTTAAAAATGGCTTTAAGGTATTTGCCAGTTGTTGGTTTTTATGGATTATTTACAAAAGCTTGGTCTAGATTTCGTGAACAAAGGAGAAATGATAAATATGTTTCTTGCGGCATAGGTAAAATTATTGAAACAGGGGATAATTCAGAATTTAAAAATAATGATATCATAGCTTTTATTGCGCCATTTCATCCTCATTTAGTTGAACGTTTAACTCTACCTCAGGAGTTTATTTTTAATATTAATAAAGATATTTTACCTCAATTATCATCAAAGGAAATTCTATTATGTTCTTTAAATCAAAGAAGTGAATCAAATCATTGGTGGCAGGATGTTATTAGCTGGAGCATATATTCGGGCAGAGATATTTCTCAAGAATTAAAAAAAAGATTAGAACAAGGGTTAATTCAGGAAATTAAAAATACCAATTGGAATAATTGTGAGAAAATTAATACCCAAATCCCAACGATAATTAAAGAAACAAAAGGTGAGGTTAAGAAACTAGATTCTCGTAAAACCGGAGTTCTTTTTGGTTTTGGTAATTATGCTAAAACTAATATTATTAGTTTTATGAAGCCTTTTGTTAATATTACAACTATTCATGAAATTGATCCCACACAAATTTGGCAAAAAAGTGCTCAAAAATGGGATTCAAGTCCTTTTCCAAGAGACAATGAAAAATATGATGTTTATTTTGTTGCCAGCTATAATCATACTCATGCCCCAATAACATTAAATGCTTTAAAGCAAGGCGCTTATGCTGTGGTAGAGAAACCAGTAGCGATGGATTATGAAGAATTAGAAGAAATTGAAAAGGCAATAAAGCAATTTGGACCTAAGATTTTTATTGGTTTTCATAAAAGGTATTCTATATTTAATGATTGGGCAAAAAAAGATTTAGGAGTTAATTCTGGTGACCCTATCTCATATCACTCTGTTGTCTATGAGATAAGTCAGCCTAAGTATTTTTGGTATTCTTGGCCTATTTCCCGAAGTACTTTTTTTGCTAATGGGTGTCATCAAATTGATCATTTCTTGCATTTAAATGATTTTAGTAAACCTAAGGATTTTGATATTAAGTTATTACAAGACAATGCTATAGAGGTTTGGATTGAATTAGAAAATGGGGCAGTATTTACTACTGTTTTTAGTGAAAAAGGCAGTACTCGGGTTGGGCCTAGAGACCATGTAGAATTAAAAGTTCCTGGTAAGAATATTAGGATAACTGATAATATTTTTTACCTAGCAGAAGATGAAACAAGGATTATTAGGAAAAGAAAAATGTATAAAACTAATAGTTATCGTGATATGTATATTAAGATTGGTAAAAGAATAGCTAATAATGAACAAGGAGATTCTCTTAAATCTATTATGGTTTCAACAAAATTAATGCTGGATTTAGAAGAAAAACTGCAAAGACAAAAAGGATGGGGAGATCAATACATAAAAGCCAAAGAAAAGTTTTGGAGCTATTTTAAATAATGAAAACATTTTTAGATGAAGAAAAATATCTTAATTATCACAGATTCTTATCCTCCAGAAATCCGTTCTGCAGCGCAATTAATGAAAGATTTGGCTAATGGTTTAAATCATAGAGGTTATAACATTTGGGTAGCCACTTCTTATCCAAAATACAATTTAGTTAATACAGAAGGATCTGTTTGGCCAGAGATTAAAGATGAAAATGGGATTAAGGTTTTAAGAATTAAAACTTTACCTCATCATAAGGTAAATTTTGTTATTAGAGGATTGGCTCAATTAATGATGCCTTATCTTTTTTTTAATAAAATAAAAAAAACAATTAAACAGAAAATTGATATTGTAATTGTTCATAGTCCACCTTTGCCTTTAGCGATTACTGCTTTGAAGATAAAGAATTTTTATAAAGCAAAATATATTCTTAATCTCCATGATATTTTTCCTCAAAATGCCATTGATTTAGGAATTTTGAAAAACAAACTGATAATCAAATTTTTTGAAAAAATGGAGAAAAAAGCTTATCAAGGCGCTGATTTAATTGTTGTTCCCTCTAATAGTCATAAAAAATTCTTAAAAGAAAAAAGAAATGCTCTATTAGAAAAAATACAAGTGATTCCTCATTGGATTGATATGAAGCCGTTTTTGCAATTAAAAAGAACCAATAAATTTAGGAAAGAATATGGCCTAGAAAATAAATTTATCTTTCTATTTGGTGGGGTCTTAGGTCCTTCTCAGGGTTTAGATTTATTAATTAGAGTCGCAGATAAAGTACAAGAATACAAAGATATTGTTTTTCTTTTTGTTGGTGATGGTTCAACAAAAGAAGATTTAATAAAAATAACAAAAGAATTAAACCTCAAGAATGTTGTTTTTAAACCATTTGTTTCTTTAGAAGAATATCCGTTATTGGTTAAAGATTGTGATGTTGGTATAATTTGCTTAACAGAGAAAAACACAACTCCAGCTGTGCCAGCAAAACTTATAGGCTACATGGCTTCAGCTATTCCTGTTATTTCTTTTTTGCATAAACAAAGTGATGGAAGGGAGATTATTAAAGAAGCTCAGTGTGGTTATGCTTTAAAATCAGATGATTTAGGAGAAGCTGTAAAAATTATTGAAAAAATATATAAAGAAAACAAATTACAAGAATTAGGCAATAATGGTTTTCAATACGCCTTTAATAACTTTGATATAGATGCTTGTGTAGATAAATTTAAAGATTTGTTTTAAAACTGAAGAAATATTAATTTTTTAAGAAAAAATACAAAAACAGTGTATAACATAAGAAAATAAGAAGAAAAACATGAAAACTCTTTATTATATCTTTCTTAGTTTTCGACCTAAAAAATTGATTAAAAATCTTTTTGTTTTTATCCCTTTGTTATTTTCTGGAATGATATTTAATTTACCATTGTTTTTAAAAACTGGAGAAGCTTTTTTGTTATTTAGTTTATTTACTGGAGTGGCTTATTTATTTAATGATGTTTTAGATCAGGAAAAAGATAAAAAACATCCAATAAAATCTCAAAGACCAATTGCTTCTGGGAAATTAAACCCAAGTATAGCTTTATTTAGTAGTTTGATTTTGATTATCCTTGGTTTGTGGTTAAGTTTGCAAATTAATTTGAAGTTTGCAGTAATAGCTGTTTTATATTTGATTATTAATATGACTTATACGCTTTGGTTAGAGCATGTAAGATATATTTGTTCTTTTTGCGCTGGATTAGGTTATGTTTTAAGAGTTTTAGCTGGTGGGGCAATAATTAATCTAACTTTAAACATTTGGTATATTGTTTTTGGTTTTGTTTTTGGTTTATTGCATTCTTTTTATAAAAATGCATTTACTGATGAAGGAGTTAATACTCAAATAGCTAAGTAATGGATTTTTTAAATAATTATAAAGATTTTTTTGTAAAATTATTTGCTACTTGTTTTGGAGTAGGTTATTTACCTGTATTTCCTGGAGCAGCTGGGGTTGGCTTAGGAGTGATTATTGCTTATTTAGTTCATTCATTGATTTTTTGGCAAAAAGGATTAATAACTTTAATTCTTATCATCTTTGCAATTCCTTTAACTTCAAGAGCAGAACAACTATTTCAGAAAAAAGATTCTAGGAAAATCATTATTGATGAAGTTATTGGTGTTTTAGTAGCTACAATTTGGTTTTCTGATTTACCTTTATTGATGTTTTTAATAATTTTCTTTGTTTATGGAATAATAGATGCAGTGAAGGTTTTTCCAGCTAATGTTATTGAATCTTTACCTAAAGGTTGGGGAATTGTTTTTGATGATATTGTGGCTGGAATATATACGGCTGTTGTTTTGATTTTGATTTTTCAAGTTTTAAAACTATAATATTAGTAAGAAATTGATAAAAAATGTTACAAAACAGAATTAAAACTTTTTATTTAGTGGTTGGTGATTTGATTATTTTTTATGTCTCTTTGGTTTTAGCTATTCTTATTAGGCATGGTTGGCCTTTTGATGTGGGGGTTTTTCATCAAAGCTTGTTTCCATTTTCTTTTATCTTTGTAATCTGGATTATCTTGTTTCTAATTAGTCATCTATATGAATTAAGACATGCGATTAATAGAAGAAAATTCTTTGAAATGGCTTTTAAATTATTTGGTATTGGAGCTATAATAGGCATAATCTATTTTTACCTTTTTGTACCTTCTTTAGCACCAAAAATAGTTTTATTTTTAACAATTCTTTTCTCTTTAACTTTGTTTTTAATTTGGCGGGGATTGTTTAACCGAATAATAGAAGTTCCTAAATTAAAAGTTTTTATAATCTCAGATACTGAAGAAGCAAAGGAAATCAATCTTTTTCTTAAAAAACATCCACAATTAGGCTATCAGATAGAAGAAATATTATCTCCTAAGAATATAGAAGATAAAACAGAGAAAATCATTAAAGAGATCAAAGAAAAAGAAATTGATGCTATTGTAGTTGATGCAATTTTATTTGAGAGTTTTTTCTCTCTTTTTTCTAAATTTCCTGATATTTATTACAAAATTAAAATTATTAATTTAGTTGATTTTTATGAATCTACTATTCAGAAAATACCAATTAATTTAGTAAATCCTTCTTGGTTTGTGGAAAATTATTATAGTAAAAACAGAGAATTTTATGAAACTATTAAAAGAATATTTGATATTTTTAGTAGTATAATATTGTTTATTTTTACCTTACCTTTTTGGTTAATAATACCTTGTTTAATAAAAATAGATTCTCCAGGCCCAATTTTACATAAATCTATTCGCAGTGGTTTAAAAGGAAAAGAATTTTATATTTATAAATTCAGAACGATGGTAGAAGATGCTAGTAGTATTGGACCAGCATGGACTTTGAAGAATGATTCGCGGATTACAAGGTTAGGTAAGGTTTTAAGATATTTGCATTTAGATGAACTTCCTCAAATCTTTAATATTATTAAAGGAGATGTTTCTTTTGTTGGTCCACGGCCAGAAGAAATCAAATTAACAAAACTTTTTAAACAAGAAGTTCCTTTTTATGAATTCAGGGCTTTAATTAAACCTGGGGCTATTGGTTGGGCTCAGCTTAATTATCCTCATGGAGCTTCTATAGAAGATGCAAAAGAGAAATTAAAATATGATTTTTATTACTTGAAAAACCGGAATATCTTTTTTGATGCCATTATTGCTTTAAAATCATGGCGCATTCCTTTTGAAATTCCCACTCATTAAAAACTTGCTTTTTAAAAAGAAATAGTGTATAATGCTGTTAAGTGAGTGAGTTGTCTTGACGAGAGGTTTTGCCTTTAATTAAGATAACCCTACTATTTGTCGATTTTCCGTTCTGTTTTACAGGGCGGAATTTTTTTATCTAGAATAACCTTGCATCTTTTTTTAATATGCTTTAAGATTTAATTGGGCCTTGGAGGCTGCGCACTCACTTAATAGACAAATAGTTTAGGAGTCAACCCTTCCAGGGCCCTCTTTTTAAAATCAAATGGCAAAATTAAAAACCAAAATCCCTGATTGGATTAAAAAAGACGTTTCTTTAGAGCAGAGCAATACTTTTAGAATAAAAACAAAGACAAGTTATTTAGCAATTGTTTCTAATAAAAAACAATTAATAAAAAGCTTGCAATGGGCAAAAGCTAATTCTTTGCCTTTTTTTATTTTAGGTAATGGCTCTAATGTTCTGTTTGCAGGAAAAAAATATCCTGGATTAATAATTAGGATAAGAAATAATAGAATAAGGAAAATTGATTCTCAAACAATCATTGTTCCTGCTGGGATAATGTTGGAGTTATTGTTGGGAAAATTTATTAAAATGGAATATCAAGAATTAGAATGGGTAGCCGGTATTCCAGGTACTCTAGGCGGAGCCGTTTATGGTAATGCTGGGGCTTTTGGAAATGAAATGAGTCAGATTGTAAAAAAAGTAAAAACCATAAATACAGAAACTTATAAAGAAAAAACTTATTTATCAAAAGATTGTCAATTTAAATACAGGAATAGTATTTTTAAAAAAAACAAAGAAATAATTTGGGCAGTAGAAATCTTTATTAAAAAAGGAAAAAGAGAAAAGATTATTGAGCAAGCGAGGGAAAATAGAAATTATAAAACCCAAAGAGGTCTTTTTAAATATCCTTCAGCTGGAAGTGTGTTTAAGAATATTTATGCTAAAGAAGTAGCTGAAAAATACAGGAAACAAGCTAAGATTCAAGGAGGCAAGATATCTGCTGGTTGGTTTATTGATCAATGTGGCTTAAAAGGAACAAAAATTGGTGGGGCAATGATTTCTGATTTTCATGCAAACATTATTATTAATTTTAATCAGGCAACAGCAAAAAATATTTTAGATTTAATAAGTTTTTGCAAAGAAAAAGTTTTTAAAAAATTTAAAATTAAGTTACAAGAAGAAGTAATTGTTATCCACTATTGACATTAATTTTCTAAGAGTTAAAATTTTAATAGAGAAGTAAAAATATTTTTTGAAAAATAATTTTGGAAAATAATTTCAAAAATTAATTAAAAGAATTTTGAAGTTATTAAAATATTCAGACAGCATCCATTCGGATAATCCTTAAAAGGGTTGGTCGGCTGTTTGAAAAATTATCAGCGCCTAATTGTTTTAGAATAAAATTAATTAGTAGCGCTCAATAAAAAAATGGCTACAAAAAAAGTTAAAAAAGCCGTTAAAAAAGCAAAACCAAAAGCAAGAAAAACCGTAAAGAAAGCTAAGCCTAAAGTTAGACCTAAGGCTAAGCCAAAAGCTAAGCCTAAAGCAAAACCAAAGGCAAAAAAGGTTGTTAAAAAAGCTAAACCTAAAGCAAGAAAAGTTAAGAAAGTAACTAAAAAAAGAAAATAAGCATTAATTTGCTTTTAAACCCGCTCTTGAGAGATCAAGAGTGGGTTTGATTTTAGATGTTTTTTTAGGTAAAATTAGATTAATGAATATTAGAATTAATCCTGTTAATATTAAGTTATTAGATAAACAACAAGAATACTTAGAAAAGAATTTGAAAGTTCTTGAAAAAGTTACTAAGCATTACAAAGACAAGGCTGACTTAACAGTTAATATAGGTAAAGTTACTTCACAGCAACAAACTGGGGAGATTTTTTTTGCTGAAGCTAATTTTGCTATTCCTGGAAAAGATATTGTTTATAAAACAACTGGAGGTAGTTTTGAAGAAGTGGTAAAGAAACTGAAAAATAACTTAAAGAGTTTAATTGTCAAAGATAAGGGAATGAAAAAAGGTCGTTTTAGAAGGTTAGCTCGTCTTTTAAAAAGGAAACTCCATTTGTAAGTTTTTTATATATTAAATATAATTATGATCGCTATAAGGTATAGGCGAAAGTAATTTTGATTATTAATTTTTTACTTTATGTCTTTATTAGATATTTTTTTTCCTGATTTAAGTGTTCGTTATCAAAAACAAAAATCAAAAATTGTTGCTGAAATTAATGAAAAGGAAAAAGAGATTAGTAATTTACCGCAATCAGAGTTTCCTAAAAGGATAAAGTTTTTAAAAGAACAAATTCAAAAAGGTGAAAACCTAGATGCAATTTTACCAGAGGTTTTTGCCCTAACTCGGGAAGCGAGTAAGCGCACTTTAAAGCAGCGTCATTTTGATGTTCAGATTTTAGGAGGCATTGCTCTTCATGAAGGAAAAATCATTGAAATGAAAACTGGAGAAGGGAAAACATTAGTGGCTACATTGCCAGCAGTTTTAAATGCTATTGAAGGCAAGGGAGTTCATATTGTCACGGTTAATGACTACTTAGCTAAAAGAGATGCAGTTTGGATGGGACAAGTTTATGATTATTTAGGATTAACCACTAGTTGTTTAAGCCAAGATGGAAGTTATCTTTATGATTCACAATATATAGAAAAAAAAGATAAAAGAGAAGAATTAGATACAAAGAGAGATGAAATTGGTGGTTTTAAAGTTTTTAAAGAATTTTTACGCCCTGTTGATAAAAAACAAGCATATTTAGCAGATATTACCTATGGCACTAATAGTGAATTTGGATTTGATTATTTAAGAGATCATTTGATCTCTTCTTTAGAAGAAAAAACCCAAAGAGAACATCATTATGTGATTATTGATGAAGCAGATAGTGTATTAATTGATGAAGCAAGAACACCTTTGATTATCTCGATGCCAGATCAACAAGCAGCTAAGCTGTATCAAGAATTTACTCAAGTGGTGCCTAAATTAAAAAAAGATTTAGATTTTATCATTAATGAAAAAGACAGGGCGGTGGCTTTAACAGAAGAAGGATTAAATAAATTAGAAAAAATCTTTGGCTTTAATATCTTTGATGAAAAAGGCCTCTTGTATGTTCATCATTTAGAAACAGCTTTAAAAGCAAATTATCTTTTTCTAAAAGACCGTGATTATATTGTTAAAGAAGGGAAAATAATTATTGTAGATGAATTTACCGGTCGTTTATTACCAAGCCGAAGATATTCTGGTGGTTTGCATCAAGCAATTGAAGCTAAAGAAAGAGTGCCTATTCAAAGAGAGAGTCGCACTGTCGCCACAATCACTTTGCAAAACTACTTCCGTTTGTATAAAAAACTATCAGGAATGACTGGAACTGCCTTTACTTCATCAGAGGAATTTAAAAAAGTTTACAATGCTGAGGTTATAGTAATTCCTACTAATAAACCTATGGTGAGAAAAGATTTATCAGATAAAATTTATGAAACTGATGAATCAAAATTAAAAGCCATTGTTCAAGAAGTAAAAGAAAAACATCAAGCAGAGCAGCCAATATTAATTGGGACACCATCAGTAGAAAAAAATGAATTATTGAGTTTGTATTTGAAAAGAGCTGGTATCCCTCATAATATTTTAAATGCTAAGAATCATGAAAGAGAAGGAGAAATAATTGCTCAGGCAGGAAAATTAAAAGCAGTTACTGTGGCCACTAATATGGCTGGACGAGGAGTGGACATTGTTTTGGGAGGCAATCCTCCAGATAAAGAACAAAAAGAAAAGGTTTTAGAATTAGGCGGTCTTTATGTTATTGGCACAGAAAGACATGAAGCTAGAAGAATAGATAATCAATTAAGAGGTCGAGCTGGTCGTCAAGGAGATATTGGCTCTTCACAATTTTTCATTTCCTTAGAAGATGATTTGATGCGTATTTTTGCTCCTAAATATCTATCAGGTATGATGCAGAAATTAGGTTGGCCAGCAGATCAAGCCATTGAACATCCAATGGTAACGAAGTCTTTAGAAGTTGCCCAATCTAAGATAGAAGGGATGTATTTTGATATGAGGAAACATATCTTAGAATATGATGATGTGATTAATAAACAAAGAATCGCTTTTTATAGAATCCGTGATAATATTTTGGAAAAAGCAGCTAATAAGGAATTAAAAGATTATCTTGAGGAAATATTTACAGAACTCAATGAAGAATTTCCTTTAAAAGATTATCAGGACAAATCCGCAGCTATTAGTGAAGAAAAATTATCAGATATTCTCAAAGCAATAATTTTAAGAATTTTAGATACTCTTTGGATAGAGCATATAGAAAAAATGGAATTCTTAAGAGATTCAACTTCCTTAAGAGCTTATGGCGGTAAAGATTCTTTGGTAGAATACAAAAAGGAAAGCTATTTCTTTTATAAATCCCTAGAAGAAAGATTTAAAGATTTATTAGTGAATAATGTAAAAAATATGCTTTTAGCAGAAATACAGATAGAGAAAAAATAGTTTTTACTAGAATGTACGAAATTAAAACCCAACAATTTACCGGACCCTTAGATCTTCTATTGCAATTAGTAGAAAAGAATAATTTTGAAATTACAGAGATTTCTTTAGCTGAAGTTACTCAAGATTATCTGGCGCATATTAATAATCAAGATTTAGTCGCTCCTGAGAGTTTGGCAGATTTTTTAGTTATTGCCGCTACTTTACTTTTAATAAAATCCAAAACTCTTTTACCAGTTTTAGTTTTAGAACCAGAAGAAGAAGAGGAGATTATGGATTTGGAACAACGTTTGCAATTATACAAACAATACAAGGAAAAAGGAAAAGAGATAGAACAATTATGGCAAAAAAAATATTACCTCTATACTAGAACCCCATGGGCAGATGTTATTAATGAATTTTCACCACCGCCTCATTTGACAACAGATAATCTTTTACAATCTTTTAAAAAAATCTTATCAGAATTTGAAAAACCAGTTGTTTTAAAAGAAAAAAAGCTTAAGCAGATAGCCACTCTTAAAGAAAGAATTCAAGAATTAATACAAAAATTAACTCAAGGCAAAGATTATAATTTTGAAGAATTGATCAATTCAAAGCAGGATAATAAAATGGAATTAATAGTAACTTTTTTAGCTATCTTACATTTAGCTAAGCAAAACTTAATTAAAATACAACAAGATAAAAATTTTAGTTCTCTATGGATATCAAGTCAAAAATAGAAAGCTTACTTTTTGCTGCTGGAGAGCCTCTTTCTCTTCAAAGAATAAGTAAAATAATAGAAGAAAAAGAATCTAAGGTTAAAGAAACCTTAGAGATTTTAAAAGAAGAATTTAATGCTTCAGAAAGAGGCATGAGGATTTTAGAAAATGATGGTCAGTGGTTAATGACAACAGCGCCAGAAGCAACATCTTTTATTCAAAAATTGAAAAAAGAAGTTTTAGAAGGGGATTTAAGTAATGTGGCTCAAGAAACTTTAGCCATTATTGCTTACCAAGGACCAATTATGAGAACAGAAATAAATGAGATTAGAGGAGTTGAATCTACTTATACAATCAATCAATTATTATCCAGAGGATTAATAGAGCGTTCTCGTCATCCTCAGCGATACAATACTTATCTTTATAGTATTTCTTTTGCTTTTTTACAGCATTTAGGTATTCAGAAAAAAGAAGATTTGCCTCAATTTGATGAATTTAAAAAAGATGGAAAAGAATCAGAAGAATAAAATTAATAAAAATTTCTTTTATCAATTTGCTCAAGAAAAGCCTTATTTGTTTTGGGCAATGTTTGTTTTAAGCTTAATGGTAGTTATCACTGGTATTGTCCTTAGCATAGAAATATTAGAATATTCTTTAGATGACCTTTTGGATTTTAAAATTCCACCTCCAGAATTACAAGCAACAGCTTATCTAATTGGGGAAATTAATTCTGGAAAAATATTAGCTAAAGAAAATAGTAGGCTTCATTTGTTTCCAGCTTCTTTAACTAAATTAATGACGGCAATAATTGTTTTAGAAAATTCTTCTTTGGATGAAGAGGTTCTTATTAGTGCTTATGCTGTGAGTATGGAAGGAGATGAAGGAGGGTTAGTAACTGGAGAAACAATTAAGGCTGATGATTTATTAAAAATTCTTTTATTGCCTTCTTCTAATGATGCGGCTAAAGCTTTTGAAGAAGCTTTAGAAAAGAAAGGGAAAAATTTTATTGAGCTGATGAATAAAAAAGCCAAGGAGATAGGGTTGTATAATACAGCTTTTTTTGATCCAAGTGGTTTAGATAGGGAAGGTAATTTTACAAATACTGAGGATTTATTTATTTTAAGTAAAGAGATTTATACAAAATATCCTTATCTTGGAGAAATTAGTCGTTTAAAAGAGGCAATTGTTTATTCAACAGACTATCAAGTTGTTCATCAGATAGAAAACACAAATATTTTAGCTGGGAAAATAGATAATTTATGGGGAGGTAAAACTGGTACTACCCCAGAGGCAAAAGATTGTCTTTTAACCATTTATGAATTTCCTTTTCCAGGAAAAGATGATAAGATAGTAATAGCGATTATCATTTTAAATTCAACAGATCGTTTTGGGGATACAATCAAATTGTATAATTGGGTAGAAGAACAACTATTAATGAGTCATTAATAATTTATGATCTTTGGTTCGCCAGCTTTTCATATTATTCGTATTCTTTTTCTAGGAGTTTTTACTTCAATTTTAGCTATTCTTTTAACGCCTTTATTAACTCATTTTCTTTACAAGTATAGTATTAGAAAACAAATCCGTTCTGATGAAAATGCGCCAGTCTATATGGCGCTTCATCAAAAAAAAGAAGGCACGCCAACAATGGGTGGTATTCTGATTTGGGGGTCAACCATATTTGTAACTTTGTTGTTTTTTATTCTTTCCCAAGTGACTAATGGGTTTTTTGGTGCTTTAAATTTCTTATCTCGTGCTCAGACTTGGTTGCCTTTAGGCGCAATGTTAGGTGCGGCTTTAGTTGGCTTAGGTGATGATTTATTAGGAGTTTTAAGAATTGGGGCTAAAGGTGGAGGTTTAAGGATGAGAGAAAAGATTATTATCTATACTTTAATTGCCTTAATAGGCGCTTGGTGGTTTTGGGCTAAATTAGAAAGAGATTCTATTTTCATTCCTTTTTTTGGTGTTTTTAGTTTGGGTTCATGGTATCCATTGTTTTTTGTATTTGTTTTAGTGGCTACTACTTTTTCTATGAATGAAGCTGATGGCTTAGATGGCTTGGCTGGGGGGATTTCTTTAATTGGCTTTGCTTGTTTATTAGTAGTGGCTTTTTCTCAAGGAATGTATAATTTAGCTGCTTTTCTAAGTGTAATCGCTGGCAGTTTAGTGGCTTTTCTTTGGTATAATGTTTATCCCGCTCGTTTTTTTATGGGTGATACTGGGGCCATGGCCTTAGGCATTACCATGGGAGTGGTGGCCATGATAACTGATACAGCTTTATTCTTGCCTTTTTTCTGTTTTATCTTAGTTGCTGAATCTTTATCAGTGATTATCCAAAAAATATATCGTAGAATTAAAAAGAAAAAGCTTTTCTTATCAACACCCATTCATCATCATTTTGAAGCTAAGGGTTGGCCAGAAACTAAAGTCACCATGCGTTTTTGGTTAATAGCTGGCGTGGTTGCTGTTTTTGGTTTGGCGCTTTACTTTCTTGATATGTTTTTAGTATAATATATTAGATAGAAGATAATTTTTAAAATGTTTTAACTTTTTATAAAATGGATTATCAAAAGAAGATGGCAGAGTTAATGGTTTTAGCAGCTCAACAAGGAGCTTCTGATTTGCATTTAGGTGTAGGTAAACATCCTACAGTGAGAATAGATGGGAACTTAGTTCCCATTTCCAATGAAGCGATTTTAACTCCTGAAATGACTGCAGGTTTAATAGGCGCCTTATTAACAGAAGAACAGCAAGATAAGTTAATTAGTGAAAGAGAAATTGATTTTGCTTTTGCTTTTGAGAATAAAATCCGTTTTAGGGTTAATGTCTATTTTCAAAAAGGATATCTTTCTGCAGCTTTAAGGTTAATCCCAGTGCATATTAGAACCATAGAAGAATTAGGCTTGCCTTCAATTTTACATGAATTTACAAAATATCAGCAAGGGTTTTTCTTAGTAGTGGGTCCGGCTGGGCATGGAAAGACAACCACTCTGGCTGCTTTAATAGATGAAATCAATCATAAAAGAATGGAACACATTATTACGATTGAAGAACCAATTGAATATACTTTTAGCCAAGATAGAGCTTTAATAGATCAAAGAGAAGTAGGCACAGATACAGTAAGTTTTCATCGGGGCTTACGTTCTGTTTTGCGTCAAGACCCTGATGTGATTATGATAGGAGAAATGCGTGACCCAGAATCAATCTCTATAGCTTTAACAGCAGCAGAAACTGGTCATTTGGTATTTTCCACTTTGCACACTAATTCAGCCAGTCAAACCATAGATAGAATTGTTGATAGTTTTCCCGGAGCTCAGCAAAGCCAGATTAGTTCTCAATTAGCCACGACTTTAATTGGTATTGTTTCTGAAAGATTAATTCCTCGGATTTCTGGTGGCCGAATACCAGCTTGTGAAATTATGTTTGCTAACTCAGCCATTAAGAATTTAATCAGAGAAAAGAAAAGCTATCAGATTGATTTGGTTATTGAAACCAGTGTTCAAGAAGGCATGGTTTCTTTAAATCGTTCTTTAATGGAATTAGTTCGCAAGAGAGAAATATCTTTAGAAACAGCAGAAAATTATTCCTTAAATCCAACAGAGCTAAGACAATTATTAGGTTAATAAATACATGAAATATATTTATCGCGCTAAAGATAAACAAGGAAATATTAAAGCGGGAAAAGTAGAAGCTCGTTCTTTAGATGTGGCCATAAATATTCTTCAAGGTTATGGATTAATAGTGGTTGAGATTGCTCCAGAAAGAAAGGCTACAATCTTGGATGGGATTTTTGGCAGACAGGCCAGAGTTAGTAAAAAAGATTTATCTGTTTTTCTTCGTCAATTTGCCACTTTGTTACAATCTCAGGTTCCTTTGATTGAGGCTTTGAGAACTCTTTATCTTCAAGCAGCTACGCCAACAATTAAAGATTTGGTTTTTGAATTAATTTCTGATTTGGATGCTGGTTTGCCTCTTTCCAAGGCCGTAGGTAAAAGAGATGATGTTTTTGGAGAATTTTACAGCCAAATGATAAAATCTGGGGAAATTACCGGACGTTTGGAAGAGGTTCTTGTTTATTTAGCAGATTATGCTGAGCATGAAAATGATTTGAGAAATAAAATGAAATCAGCCTCAACTTATCCGGTATTTTTATTTAGCACTTTTATTTTAATCTCAGTTGTGATTACTGTTTCTCTGGCTCCGCAAATGGTTTCTATTTTTGAAGAATTTGGAACCACGCCCCCTTTAGGGACTAAAATTTTAATATTCATTGGAGAATTTTTTTCCAGTTGGGGCATTGTGGTTGGGGCTTTGTTATTAGGCCTTATTTGGTTATTATTAAACTATTTCCGTTCAGCAGAAGGCAGAAGGTTTTTGGGCATTTATATGTTAAAGGTTCCTATCTTAGGAGAAATCTATAAAAAAATATTTATTACTCGTTTTTGTGAAACAACTGGCACTTTGGTTCTTGGCGGCATTCCAATTGTGACTGCTTTTGAAGTGGCAGGAGAAGCAACTGGAAATTATGTGTATCAATCTATTGGCTACAAGGTGGCTGATAATATAAGGAGAGGCGAGAGTATTAGTAAAACTTTAGAAAATTATCATGTGTATCTGCCGCCTTTGGTCAGCCAGATGACAGCAGTGGGAGAAAGCACTGGTCGTTTGGACTTTATCTTGAAAATTATTGCTGGGTATTATCAAAAGGAAGTGGATCGGGCTCTTGCCTCAATGGTGGATTTATTGCAACCAATTTTAGTTATTATCATTGGTATCTTAGTGGCTTTTTTGGTTTCAGCGGTTTTGCTTCCCATTTACCAATTAGCTCAAGGTATTTAATATATAAAAAGTTAAATAATAATATTATAGGAATTAAAATATATAAAAAAATATGAAAAATAAAAAAGGTTTTACACTCATTGAAATGTTAATCGTTATTACGATTATCGCTGTTTTGGCTTCATTGATTTTAGTGGGTATGGGAGGGGCTCGACAAAAATCCCGAGATTCAAAAAGGGTTGCTGACTTGCATAATGTAATGAATGCTTTAGAACTTTACTATTCTTTTAAGGGTCATTATCCAAAAGGCACTTATAATTCAGTTCAAAGTTGGGATACTTTTGTAAATGATATAACAAAAGAAAAATTAAGCATTGGTCGTATTCCCAGGGATCCTTTAAATACCGGTCTTTATTATTATCGATATGCGTCAAATGATTTAGGAACAGATTATGTTTTAGGCGCTCGTTTAGAAGAGGAAGATCCAGAAGCTGTTATTTTCTCAGATGATATAGATGGAACCCACTATACTATAGATTGCAGCGACACTAATCAGGTGTATTGCGTAATGCCTTAAAGACTAATGAGTTTGAGTTATTTTTTAATTTGTTTCTTTTTTTTATTAGGCGCTATTATAGGAAGTTTTTTAAATGTTGTTATTGATAGGGCTGATCTTAATGAATCTCCTCTTAAAGGAGGTTCTTATTGTCCTCATTGTCAAAAATCTTTGGCTTGGTGGGAATTGATTCCAATTTTAAGCTTCTTTTTCTTAAAAGGTAAGTGTTCTTCTTGTGAGCATAAACTTTCTTGGCAATATCCTTTGGTGGAAATAATAACGGGTTTGCTTTTTATGCTTACAGCGATGCGGTTTTTACGTTTTGCTTTTTTCAGTCCTTATCTTTTGCAACATATCAGTTTAGAAAATATCCTGATTATTTCTAATTGTTTGTTTTGGTTGTTTTGGGTTAGTGTTTTGGTAATCATTTCTGTTTATGATTTTAAAAAATATTTGATTTTAAGTGAAGTTTTGATTCCAAGCATTGTAATTACTTTATTTTGGAGAATATTAATAGGCTTTTTGATTCAGAAAAATTCTTTTTATTTTCTGCCATATTTTTTCCGACTTTTAGGGAATAAGAGTTTTATTTTTGGCTATTATTCTTATTTCATTGCTTTGTTTACGGGGATAGTTTTTTTCTGCGGCATTATTTCTTTATTAGCTTGGGTGACAAAGGAAAAAGCAATGGGTTGGGGTGATGCTATTTTAGCGTTTTTTTTAGGCTCTATTTTAGGCTGGCCAGAATCATTAATTGCTTTGATAATTGCTTTTTTAATAGGAGGAGGCATTTCTTTGATTTTGATTATTTTCAAAAAAAAGACAATGAAAAGCTTTGTGCCCTTTGCTCCTTTTTTATCCATTGGGGCGCTGACAACTATGCTTTTTGGTGATATAATAATAGAAATGTATTTATTATTAATATTGTAAATTTTTGCAAAGATGTTTATTGATAAAATTAAAAATTCTAACAGCAATAAGTTAAAAAACGGATTTACTGTAATAGAAATGATGGTAACTTTGGGCATTATCACGCTTTTAACGACAATGGTTTTGGTTCATTCTAGGCAGAGTGAATTAGTTTCTAATCTTGCCCGAGAAGGCAACCGAATAGCATTTGAAATCCAAAAAGCTAAAAGTTCGGCAATGCTTATTCTGCAAAAAGGTAGCACTAGTCAGAAAAAAATTTGTGGTTGGGGTGTTTATTTTGACCAAGCGCCAGTAACCAATCAAAATCCAAAAGAGAGTTTTATAATTTTCCAAGATTTTTGTGAATCAAAGCAAGGAGATTTAATTGGCAATGGTGTTTATGATGAAGGGGAAATGGTGGAAACAATCAATCTTTTAAAAAATATTGAAATATTTGAAACTAATATTTCTTCTGTGGTTTTCATTCCTCCAGAACCAAAAGTGTTTTTTTCTAATAAATTGACAGGCGCCAATGAAGGCTATATCAAAATTCGTGTTAAAGGTGAGGATTATCAATATTTTGAAATAAAAGTTTCTCCTATTGGTCAAATATATAAAACATCAGTGTCTAATTAATAAAATTTTTAAAATTATTTGTTAAAAGATGAAACACAATAATTTAAAACATTTTTCAATTTGTCAGAAAAACAGGAATAAGGCTTTTACTTTAGTTGAAGCATTGGTTGCCATTACTGTTGTGATCACAGGGATTTTATCAGCGCTAATTTTAGTGACCAGAGTTTTATACAGCACAAGAATTATTCAAGACAGATTAACAGCCAGTTTTTTAGCTCAAGAAGGAATGGAGTTAGTTAGGCAGATAAGGGATACAAACTTTATTAGAAAGCTTCAGCCTAAAGGCGAAGGCGTTAATTGGTTGACTAATATGACGCCAAGCAAGGATTTTTATATAATTGACGCTAACAAGGGAGAATTAAAAAAAGCTCCTTCGTCTATCCCATATTTACTTTATGATAAAAAGATTGGTTTTAATTACACTTCAGGGGAAGTGACTCCTTTTCAGAGAAAGATAAGAATTGAGCAAGTGAATAACAATCAAATTCGAGTGACTCTTATCATGACTTGGAAAACAAAAAAGACAGAATTTGAATTGGAAGTTGAAGACCATTTATTTTATTGGTTAGGATTATAATAAATTAAACATGATGTTGAATTTTATTTGTAAATTTTTAAAAAGAACTAAAAAAGGATTTACTTTGGTAGAGGTTTTGGTTGCTGTTGGTCTCTTTTTAATGATTATAATAACTATTTCCCATATTTATATTACAGTTTTGCGCTCTGAACAAGTGGCTTACGCTTTATTAAACAGTGAAAATAACATTAGAGATAATTTGGAATTAATTGCTCGTACTGTCAGAATGGGCAAGGATTTTGTTTTAGATGGGGATAAAAAAGGACTTACTTTTCTTTATTTTTCTGGGAAAAATTGGGAAAAAACTTATTATCGTTTTGATGAATCAAATCATAATTTAAATAAAAATGGACTGCCTTTATTTGACGATTCTGTGTTAAAAATAGAAGATTTTCAGTTTAGCGTAAAGGATAAAGGCGCTCACAGTCAAAAAATCATAATTGTTTATTTAAACGCATTTACTGTGGTTAAAAAAATGGAATATAGATTTAATATTGAAACGGCAATCACCCCAAGGTTATTGCCAAATATTTAATAAAATATATTTTTCATTTATGAATTACAAGAATTTATTTTTCAAAAAGCGCCTGGGACAAGTTTTCTTGTTAAGTATTTTAATTTTGTCAGTAATCATAACCTCAGCTTTGCTTTTAGCAACAATATTTACTAAAGATTTGCGTCGTTCCATAGAAACTGCTGAGTCAGTCAAGGCTTTTTATGCGGCAGACACAGTGATGGAATTGGAAATTTATAACAGCATTAATCCAAGAAATAAAATAAGGAAAGATACATTACAGATGAGAAACGAAACTGAATTTGACTCAGAAAATAGATTTCCTTACGCCATTAAAACCATAGGTTTTTCTAAAGGAAGGCAAGTGAGCCGCGGTCTAGAAGTTTATTTTGGCATCAATGAATAAAGAACAAGCAAAAACAAGAATAGAAAAATTAAAAGAAGAAATCAATAAATATCGTTATGCTTATCATGTTCTGGATCAATCATTAATCTCAGATGAGGCAGTAGATTCATTAAAGAAAGAACTCTTTGATTTAGAAAAAGAATTCCCTGAATTAATTACCCTTGATTCACCCACTCAAAGAGTGGGTGGTAAGCCTTTAAAAAAATTTGAAAAAACAGAACATCAGATACCGATGCTTTCTTTAAATGATGCTTTTTCAGAAAAAGATATTTATGATTGGGATGAAAGAATTAAAAAACTACTTCCAGAAAAAGCAAAAATAGATTTTTATTGTGAACATAAATTTGATGGTTTAGCAGTGGCTTTGGAATACAAAGACGGGATTTTTACAATTGGCTCTACTAGAGGTGATGGGAGAGTAGGGGAAAATATAACTCAAAATTTAAAAACAATAGAAGCCATTCCTTTACGTTTGGTTGATTATAAAACAATTAAAACAGATTTAATAAAAAAAGGGTTAAACCAAATAGCTCATTTTTTTGATAAAGGCATGCCTCAGGATATAGAAGTTAGAGGTGAGGTATTATTGAATAAAAAGGATTTTGAAAAAATAAACGAACAAAGAAAAAAACAAGGATTATCTCTTTATGCAAATCCACGCAATGTAGCTGCTGGTTCAGTGCGTCAATTAGATCCTAAGATTACTGCCTCAAGAAATTTGGATTTTTATGCTTATGAATTAGTAACTGATTTAGGGCAAACTAGTCATGAACAAGAACATCTTTTATTAAAAATCTTAGGATTTAAAACTCATCCTGAAAATCAGAAAGTAACAAGATTAGAAGAGATTTTTAAAATTCATCAGCAAATTGAAAAAAAACGAAAAGATTTACCTTATGAAATAGATGGGTTAGTGGTTATTGTTAATAATAATCAATATTTTAAAGATTTAGGAGTGGTCGGTAAGGCGCCACGCGGAGCTATTGCATATAAATTTTCTCCTTCAGAAGCCATTACTCAGGTTTTAGATATTATTATCCAAGTGGGCAGAACTGGAATCTTAACCCCAGTGGCAATTTTAAAACCAGTTCAAATAAGAGGGGTGACTATTACTCGGGCTACACTTCATAATAAAGAAGAGATAAAAAGATTAGGTTTGAGAATAGGAGATACAGTGATAGTTAATCGAGCTGGAGATGTTATTCCTCAAATAACAAAAGTTTTACCTAATTTACGCCTTGGCAATGAAAGGAAATTTAAAATGCCTCTTAAATGTCCGATTTGCAATACTAAAGTTGAAGAAGATCCAAAGGGGATTATTGTTCGTTGCCCTAATGTAAATTGTCCAGCTCGGTCTCAGGAAAATCTGTATCACTTTATCAGTAAGAGCGCTTTTGATATGAGAGGTATTGGGTCTAAATTAATTAATAGACTCTTGGATGAAGGATTAATCCAAGATGCAGCTGATTTATTTGATTTAGAACAGGGAGATATCTCTCCTTTAGAAAGATATGGAGAAAAATCTAGTCAAAACATCATTCAAGCAATTCAATCTAATAAAGAAATATTATTTAATCGTTTTTTATATGCCTTAGGGATTATCCATGTAGGAGAAGAAACAGCTTTGATTTTAGCACAATATTTTCAACAAAAGATAGGCTTAAATCAAAATGTCTCTATTAAAAACTTAATTAAAGTTACTTCTCGATTAACCTTGGAGGATTTAGGGCAAATTCCCATGATAGGACCAATTATGGGCCAATCTATAATTAATTGGTTTAAAGATAAAAAGAATATTTCTTTTCTAGAAAAATTAGAAAAAAAAGGAATAAAATTACTGCCAGTTAAAGTTATTACTGAGAAAGGAAAGTTTAAAGATTTGAATTTTGTTATTACAGGTGTTTTAGATTCTATGTCTCGTGAACTAGCAAAAGAGAAAATCATTAATCAAAGCGGTAAAGTGCAAGAAACCATTAGTTCAAAAACAGATTATTTAATTATTGGCAAAAATCCTGGTTCAAAATATGAAAAGGCAAAAGAATTAAAAACAAAGATAATTAATGAAAAAGAGTTTCTTAAAATGTTATAATAAGTTTATTTTATTATGGATAAAAAAGAAATAATTAATTTATCAGAATTAGCTAGGATAGAATTATCTTCTCAAGAGATAGAAAAAATTCAATTAGATTTTGAAAAGCTTTTAGAATATGCAAAACAATTACAACAAATAGATACTACGAATATAGAATCCGTATTAAGAGGAAGTAAAGCTAGGAATGTTTTTAGAGAAGATATTGTTAATGAAAAAAAATTAAATCAAAGAGAAATATTAATAAAATCTGCTTTTGATATAGAAGGAGATTATTTTAAAACTCCACCTGTATTTTAAATATTTAAAATTGTGATTAAAAAACTTCATCAAAAATTAATATCAAAGGAAATCACCGCTAAGGAATTAGCAGAAAATTATTTAGAAAAGATAGAAAAACAAGACAAGGAAATTAAAGCTTTTATATCTTTAAATGAAAAGGATTTAATTTTAGAACAAGCGAGAATAGTAGATGAGAAAATCAATAAAGGAGAAGAGATTAATCTTTTAGAAGGAATCCCTTTTGCTGTAAAAGATAATATTTTAGCCTTAGGGACGCGAACAACAGCTGGTTCAAAAATGTTAGAAAATTATGAATCTGGTTTTGAGGCTACAGTAGTTGAAAAATTAAAAAAACAAGGGGCAATATTAATAGGGAAGACTAATCTAGATGAATTTGGTATGGGATCTTCTACTGAAAATTCAGCTTTTTTTATTACTAAAAATCCTAGTGATTTGGGAAGAGTAGCTGGTGGTTCTTCTGGTGGCTCAGCAGCAGCTGTTAAAAGCGAAATGGTTCCTTTTACTATTGGTTCTGATACTGGTGGTTCTGTTAGGCAACCTGCTAGTTTTTGCGGCATTGTGGGTTTTAAACCAAGTTATGGCACTGTTTCTCGCTATGGTCTTATTGCCTTAGCTTCTTCTATGGATACTATTTGTCCTTTAGTTAATTCTGTAGAAGATGCAGAGATAGTTTTTAAAGCTATCCAAGGAAAAGATTCTATGGATGCAACTTCTCAGACACTTTGTGAAAAAGATAATTCAAAATTAAATATTAAGAATTTAAGAATAGGTTTACCTAAAGAATATTTTGAAAAAGAATTGGATAAAGAAGTTAAAGAATGCATTGAAGAAGCAATAGAAAAAATTAAATCACAAGGAATTGAAGTTAAAGAAGTTAATTTACCAATGGCTCCTTATGCCTTGCCTTGTTATCATATTATTATGTCAGCTGAGGCAAGTGCTAATTTAGCACGCTTAGATGGTATTCGCTATGGTAAAGATAAGGATTTGAGAATAGAAAATCTACAAGGTTTATATTTTAAAAACAGGGGAAAGAACTTAGGCTCTGAAGTGAAAAAAAGAATCATTTTTGGCATTTATGTTTTATCTAGTGATAATTATGATGCTTATTATAAAAAAGCCTTACAAATAAGAAAATTAATCATTGAAGATTTTGATAAAGTTTTTAAGCAAGTTGATTTTCTATTAACACCAACGACACCATTTTCTGCTTTTAAGATTGGAGAAAAAGCTAATAATTCTTTAGCCATGTCTTTTTCTGATTTACTAACTGTTGGTGCTAATTTAAGTGGTATGCCAGCAATTAGTTTGCCTTGTGTTGTTAAGCAAAATACTTTACCTATTGGTTTACAGCTTATGGGTCCTTATTTATCTGATTATTCTTTATTGAATTTAGCAAAATTTATACAACAAATTATTAATTAATGGTTACTTCTGTTTTTATTTATTTTGTTTATCTTAAGATTATTGTTTTAATTCTTTGTGGAATTTTTTTAATTGGTATTATTTATTATGCTAAGAAATTAAAAATTATTTCTCAATGGAAAGAAAGCTGGCAAGAATGGTGGGGGATAATTCCTTCGATGATAACTACTAGTAAAAGCCATAAAGAATGGCAAAGAATAGAAAGTTTTCTAGCTGAACCTTATGAATCTTCATGGAAATTAGCTGTTATTCAAGCACAAGGAATAATTAAAAAAACATTAAATTCTATTGGTTATTCTGGACAAGGGGATGATAAGGATAAAGATGATTTTGAGCAGATTTTAGAAGAATTAAAAGCTAGGAATTATCAAAACTTAGAGATTCTTTATCAGTTGCATCAGGTTAGACAAAGGATTATTAGTGATAAGAATTTTTCTTTATCTCAAAGTAAAGCAAAAGAAATGGTAGGTATTTATAAAAAATTCTGGGAAGAATTATTAGAGGTATTATAAAGTTGCAATTATTCATTTTTTATTTTATAATGAGATACCCCAATTGATCGCGGGGTGGAGAAGTAGTATCTCACGAGGCCCATAACCTCGAGACGTCGGTGCAATTCCGACCCCCGCA